>JAGWWZ010000179.1 GCA_018970165.1 Planctomycetota bacterium
TGCATTAAGTGTACACGTTGAGAAGGCTGGAATGGGGCAGAAATCGCTTTACTTTCCCTAAGGCTCTACGCGGCGGATGTTTACGTAATTCTTTTCTTATTGGCACGTTCCTTGCCTTAGGAGGTTTTGCGTCAGTGTGTTGCTGAACGCGTATGTGAGTTTCGTGGGATCTGTTTGGAGAGAAGCGATGAAGAACAGAAGTTGGCTGGCGACGTTTGTGATGGCCGCAGCGTCGGTGTTTGCGCCCTCATTCCTCGGTGATGCCCTTCCCGGCAATCCGTCCAAAGCTCATGCGGGCGGGCTGTTGATCGCCGATGGTGGACTGGGTGGCGTGCTCGAGATCAAGCAACAGGATGTCTCCGTGGTGATCAACAACGGCATCGCCGTTACGGAGATCAAGCAAGTCTTCCTCAATACCGAGAACCGTATTGTAGAAGCCCTTTATACGTTTCCCGTACCCAACGGGGCGAGCGTCAGCAACTTCAGCATGATTATCAACGGCCAGGAGATGATCGGCGAAGTGGTCGAGAAGCAACGCGCTCGCCAGATCTACGAGAGCTACAAGGTCACCAAACGCGATCCGGGCTTGCTCGAGCAGGTTGACTACAAGACGTTTGAGCTCCGTGTATTCCCGATTCAGCCCAAGGCAGAGCAGCACATCAAGATCGTTTACTATCAACAACTCGACTTCGATCATAACAACGCGACCTACGTCTACCCCTTGGTGACGAATACTCGCGGGATGATCAACGAGAAGACGACCGGTCGATTCTCGATGACTTTGGATGTAAAGAGTGAGATTCCGATCACCAAGGTTTTCAGCCCTTCGCATCCTCAGGATTTCGTGATCAATTCCCACAGCGACAAGTACTCCCGCGCGAATCTGGAGGTGACCGGTGGCGATCTCAGCCGCGATGTCGTCGTCGCATTCGATACCGAGCGACCTCGCACCGGAATCGACATCATCGCAAACAAACAAAGCAATGAAGACGGTTATTTCTTCCTCACCATGACTGCAGGCAAGGAACTCGAGGAGTACGGAGCAGGAATGGACTACGTATTCGTCGTTGATATCTCCGGAAGTATGGCCGATCAAGGCAAGCTGCGTCTAGCGACCGGTGTGGTGGATGCGTTCATCGGCGAACTGGGGAGCGATGACCGATTCGAAGTGATGACATTCAACAACTCGCCGACTCTTCACTTCAAGGACTTACGGTCGGCGAATGATGAGGCCAAGCAATCGGCTCGCGAATTCCTCAACGATCAGCGAGCCGTAGGAGGGACTGTGCTGGCGCCAGCTATCACCACCGCTTACAAGTACAAACAGGAGGACCGACCGCTCAATGTCGTCATGCTTTCCGACGGCATGACTCAGCAAAACGAACAAGCGGAATTGATTTCCCTGATCGGCAAGGCTCCTGCATCGACTCGCGTGTTCTGCGTAGGAATCGGTAATGAAGTTAACCGACCTCTCCTGAAGCAACTTTCGGAGCGAGCTGGCGGTTTGGCTGCGTTTGTATCCCTACAGGACGACTTCAAACGTCAATCGCAGGCGTTTCGTCGAAAACTGATGCGACCCGTTGCCACCAATGTTCGGATCCTATTCGATGGTGTGGAGACCTACGATGCGATGCCGGGCGAGCTTCCTGATCTGTTTTACGGTGCTCCCCTTCGCATGATTGGTCGCTACAAACAGGGAGGGCCGACGCGAGTCACCGTCAGCGGTGAAGTCATGGGCCGGCCGTTCGAGCAGACGGTTGAAGTTCCGTTGCCGAAGACCAGCGACGAAAACCCAGAAATCGAGCGAATGTGGGCCTACTGCCGAGTGCAGCAATTGATGAATGAGCTGCGCGAAAACGGTAACAACTCAGACAAAGAAAAAGAAATCGTTCGCTTGTGCGAGGGCTATTCCATTGTCAGTGAATATGCCTCCTTCATCGTCTTAGAGAATGATGCTGAGTATCAGAGGTGGTCGATTCAACGTCGAAACGCAACTCGAGTTGGGCGAGACGATACCGCACGAAAGAGACTGCAAGTGGAGCTAGAGAAATTGCGAGAGCAATCCCTCGCAGCGATCGGTCCGAACAAAACGGAATCCAGTAGCAAATCGACGCAAGCGACACGCCAAGGTACTGATCCGAGTGCCAATCAGAACGTAGCAAGCAGTACACCATCGGACTTGAATCTCCCTGTGACGAACTCAACTGCTCCTGTATCGGTAGATTCGGGTTCGCGAAATATCGAGGTACCGAGTCCTAGCTCTACGCCCTCCGTAAGCAGAGGACGGTCGTTTGGGCGATCCGGTGGAGCGATTGATCCTGTGAGCGCTGCGATCGCTTTGAGTTTGGCAGGTGCCTCTGCATGGGCCGCTCGCCGAAGAAATGTAGCGATGGCTAAAAACTCAGGTACCTCAACCTGACACCTGTCGTCTCGTTCCCGAAATGTTTTCTACAGCCGATCCGCTCTGCGCTCGGATCGGCTGTCATCGAGTTGGTGATCTTATTCGGTACATATTTTGAGTAACCTAGCCATGCTTTCACTCAAGCTGATTCGCGACCATGTTGTAAATGCACCGGTCGCATTGATCCTTAGCGGTGTAGCCATTCTCTTTCTGGCTATGCCGGATTTCGGAAATGCATTCGAATTCCACTTCAGCGATTTGCAGTGGAATATCGGCTCGACAGAGTCATCGAATTTTACTTGGCCATCGTCATGGATCCGCGCTCTACAGAGCGGTCTGCGCATCCTGGGTTGCAATTGGCTTCACTGGTCAATCGATCATTTGTGCTGGGATTTGTTTATGTTCTATTTGGTTGGGAGTCTTTGTGAGCAGAGGAATCGCTCAGCGTTTCTGGCGGTGACTTTCGCAAGTGGGTTGATGATACCCATCACGGTGATGATTTATTCGCCCGAATTCGGGTCGTACCGAGGATTGAGCGGTATCGATACGGCGCTTTATGCATTGCTTGGAACGCTTTGGTTTCTGGATGCGATTCGCGAACGGGATAGAAGTGCCAGCCTTGTCTGCTTCGGACTCCTTGTGGCGATGGTCCTGAAGATAGGCTATGAGTTAATCTCGCAGCAACTTCTATTCGTCACCGACGACTCGTTCACCCCTGCACCTACCGCTCATTCCTCCGGTGCGGTCATTGGTATCTTAATTGCGTTATGCTTCGTCGCAAAAGACCACGCCATGCGGAGGCAATCAGGGCCTCGCATCGTTCATGCATGTCCACCGCGATAATCGTCAAAAGCTGTCAAACACTCCCGCTCGTTAAAAATTACCAGAGACGGCCGGCGGGCTTTTTGAACACATCCTTTCCGGCGTGTTAGATTTCTTCGCCAAGTCCAATTGCCGCCGAGTCTGCGTTTAAAGGCCAACATGAAACCTGGGTTCTCTGTCTTTATCTCATCTCTTGAATCAAATTCGCGCATTTTGCGCATAGCAATCGTGGCGTGCACGATTTTCCTCGGGGCGTTTCTGCTGTTCCAGGTTCAGCCAATCATGGGCAAATACGTTTTGCCATGGTTTGGTGGAAGCCCAGGAGTGTGGACAACATGCATGCTCGTATTCCAGGTATTGCTATTCGGTGGTTACGCATACGCTCACCTGCTGTCGAGTTTCTTCCACCTTCGTGCGCAAACCGCGATCCATGCATGTTTATTGATTCTCGCCGCATGCACGCTTCCCATCACCCCCGATGTTTCCTGGAAACCGACGGGAAGCGAATCTCCGAGCCTTGCAATCATCCTGCTCCTTGTCGCGAAAGTGGGTTTCCCTTATTTCATGCTTTCGTCGACAGGGCCGCTGCTTCAATCATGGCTCGGACAAACCCGATGCGTCGAGCAGCCTTATCGACTTTACTCGCTATCCAATTTAGGGTCGCTCCTGGCACTCCTTTCGTTTCCATTTATAGTGGAACCGAACCTTTCCTCGTATCACCAATCTTTGGTTTGGTCAGCTTGTTTTGTTTTCTACGTGATTCTATGTAGTGTGATCTGTTTCTTAATCGCGCTGAGTAGACGATTGCGAGCAGAGAATTCCGCCGTGGCGACTAAGTTCAATGCACACTCTCACGCACCAATGTCGGTACAAGCTGGCTGGTTCGCATTTGCGACGATCGCGTCTGTGCTGCTCCTCGCGACTACCAATCAAGTATGCCTTGACACGGCGGTGATTCCATTTCTCTGGATTCTACCGTTGGCGATTTACTTGCTGACTTTCATCATCACTTTTGAGCACGAGGGATGGTATCTGCGTCGTCCATATATCATGCTGGCGAGCGTGTGTTTTATCGCACTTTCCGTCATCAAGGGATTTCATCTCGAGGTTGACCTTCGTATCGAGATCGCCGCCTATTTCTCGAGCCTCTTTTTCTCCTGCATGGTTTGCCATGGGGAACTGTATCGAAGCCGTCCGGATACCAACGAGTTGACCCGATTTTACATTACGATCGCTGCTGGCGGCGCATTCGGCGGTATCTTGGTGGGCATCATTGCGCCGATGCTTTTCCGAACCTTTCTCGAGTGGCAAATCGGCCTGTTATGTGTCATTGCCGTCTTTGTCTGTACCTACTTGAATGAGATGAATTGGCAGGAACGATTCTCCCGGCCATTTCGAGTCGCTGCTGTTTCTGTCGTGGCCTGCATCGCCGTGGTCGCGGTAAGTTTTTCGAGCCAACAACCTGGTACGCTTGCAAGAACCCGAAACTTTTTCGGGGTGTTGAGCGTCTTGGAAGCATCTGACGAGAAAACACGGGAGCCAGTAAGAAATCTTGTCCATGGTACGATTGTTCATGGTAGTCAGTTCCTCGATCCGAACTTGCGTCGAGTCCCCACGACCTACTATTCCCGAACATCCGGTATCGGTCAATTGTTGCAGTCGATGGATCAGGAACACCGAAAGATCGGAGTTGTCGGGTTGGGAGCAGGGACCCTTGCAACCTATGGCAGGGAGGGTGACACCATTCGCTTTTACGAGATCAATCCCGACGTCATTGATTTAGCAAGCCGTTACTTCGATTTCTTGACGACGAGCGATGCGAAAATCGAAACGGTGGTTGGCGATGCGAGACTGGTAATGGACCGCGAAAGAGATCAGGATTTCGATTGCCTCGTTTTGGATGCCTTTAGTGGCGATGCGATTCCGGTTCATTTGCTCACCAGCGAGGCGATGCTTATCTACCGTCGGCATTTGAAAAAGCATGGCGTCTTAGCCATCCATATTTCCAATCTTTACTTCGATCTACGCCCGATCGTTGAAGGACTCGCCAATCACGCTGGCATGAAGGTGAAGATCATTGCGAACAACAGATGCGACGATAACTCTAAAGCCTCCACTTGGGCAATACTGTCCCGAGACAACGCTGCCCTCGCCGAAATCGATTCTCCTAGCGATATGGCGCCAGTCGAATTGATTCCAAAGCGTTCCAAGCTTGTCATCTGGACGGATGAGCGAAGCAATCTCCTCGAAGTCCTTAGATAACGTAACACCCTGTTTCCCAGGGATAGTCGCTAAGAATCGAGCGTGGTGGAAGCTTCTTGTCGTCTGCTGGTTTGCGATCGACGAAAAGTGCGCGTTTTTTTAACGATCAGGAATTTAGCAACGGAAATGATTTTCGCTCCGCAGTCTGATTCACCATCTGGCAGTCGTGGCTACGTGGTGCGATTCGCAAGCCCACCCTCTTCTAAGTCCGAATGGGCTTCTGTGCGATACCGGTCTTTATGGGCTAGGTTTCAAAGACCTCAAATTCAGAATATCTCCGATGAAACTCATGATTATTGCATTTCTCTCGCAAGGTGATTTTCCAAATCGGAAGTCCTCCGTTTACAATCGGGTTCGCACCCATCGCGATACGCTTCCTCAGTTTCTAAGGATGATGATGATCAAGACATCTGCATCTCGGACGTTGGCAACCCTGTTGGTCTTCCTCCTCGTCTCTCCGTTCATTGCCTTCGGTCAAAAAACCGATGTGAAACCCGAAGTTGGGATCCAGGAGCATTTGGTCGATGAGTATCTGATTACCGGCGCACGGATCGTACTCGAACCGGGACGGGTTCTCGAGGAGGGAGCTATCTTGGTCTCCGATGGCAAAGTAGTCTCGGTCGGCGAAAAGGTAGACGCACCCGCTGGGGCTCGTCGAATCGAGTTGAAGGGCAAGACGATTTATCCGGGCTTCATCGACGCAGGCATCGAGATTGAGCTCCCGGAAATCGATGCGACGCGCGGTTCTCCTCACTGGAATCCCGAGATCACTCCCAATCGATCGGTCGCTGAGATTTCGAATGCGCCGACGGCGGTTGTCAGCAAGCTTCGAAAATCGGGGATCACTACTGCCCTCCTCGCGCCGCGCGATGGCATCATCAAGGGGACCAGCGCGGTCGTCCTCACCAGTGATGGCGATCTCGCATCGACTCTCATTCGACCAAACGCCGCGCTTCACGTCCGGTTGACTGTCTCGAGAGGCCGAGGCCGTGACAGCTATCCATCCAGCCCAATGGGGGCCGTCGCTCTCGCCCGTCAAACATTTCTCGACGCGGTGTGGTATGAGAATGCTTGGCGAGCGCACCGCGCATCGACGCTGTTACCAAAACCGGAGTGGAATGCGGGACTCGAGGCGATCCAGCAACATACCGTCGCTGGTAAACTCGTGATCTTCGATGCACTCAACGAACAATACTCACTCCGCGCCGACTCCTTTGCAAAGGAGTTTGGACTCAAGGCAGTCCTAAGAGGTTCGGGCCAGGAATATCAACTGCTCGATCCGATCGTCCGAACCGGTCGAACAATGATTGTGCCAGTGAATTTTCCAAAGCCTCCCAACGTTGGAACTGTTGAGGCCGCCATCGATGTGGAACTTGAAGAATTGATGCATTGGGAGCTCGCTCCCGAGAATCCAGCCCGACTGGCCAAGGCCGGAGTCCCATTCGTACTGACCAGCCAAGGTTTGTCCGACAGCTCTGAATGGATCCCTCAGATTCGCAAAGCGATCCAACGGGGATTGGACCCTACAGTCGCTCTCGCCGCTATCACCACCGCTCCCGCTTCCATGCTCGAGGTAGAGAACCAAGTCGGGAAGCTCGCCACGGGACATTGGGCGAATTTCGTCGTTGCCTCGGGTGATCTCTGGAACGAAAAAACCGAGATCGAGGAGGTGTGGGTTCGCGGTATGCGGCCTGCCAATGCGTACAAAAATGTTACCAACATTGACGGCACCTGGGAGGTACAGGTCCTTGAAAATATAGAGGGCAATAACCAACCTTCGGTATGGCCAACTCAAACGTTGCTCGTGCTTAAGGACTCGGAAAAGAAGATCTCCGGTACCCTGGAATTGCCGGTACCCGCAAACGATCGAGCGGCAACCGCCGATGATGCCAATGCCGGAGACAAACAAGCTGAGGGCTCCCCACCGGCTTCCACCTCAGAACCGAAATCCGATGAGCCGAAATCCGATGAGCCGAAAGCAGAGGAGCCGAAAGCAGAGCAGGCCGAGTCGAAACCGGCAGAGGATAAGTCGGCCGAAGCAAAAGAGGATCCGAAAACCGCAAGTGGAGAGCCAATCGATGGCGACAAAGAGAAAGACAAAGAGAAAGACAAGGACAAAGCCAAGGACAAGAATAAAGCCAAGCTGAAGGATCTTCGTTGGTCGGACAATACGCTCAGCGCGACGGCTTCGAGCGAGACCTTCAACAAGGACAAATCGGGCATGGCTCAGATATCGCTTGCATGGCTACCGCAACCCGGCTCATCGCACACCTACTTCTTCGGCTCGATCGTTTGGCCGGACGGGACCAAACAAATCGTTCGGGCCACCAGAAAAGCCGATGAGCCCAAGAAAGACGATGCGACGAAAGGGGAAGCGACGAAAGGGGAAGCGACTTCCAAGGGCAAAGATGAAAAGAGGGCGAAGAGCGAGCCTAAGATTCTGTCGAACTTGCGCTATCCATTCGCTTCCTTTGGTCGAACGGCGTTACCTGAACGTCATCCTCTCATGGTCATTCAGAACACGACCCTTTGGACCTGCGGTCCCAACGGTGTGCTTCGCGATGCGGATATGATTATCCGAAACGGAATCATCGATGCGATCGGTGTCGATCTGCCTGTTCCGGAAGGAGCACAGGTCATCGATGGTTCGAGATTCGAGGTCAGTCCGGGCTTGATCGATTGCCACTCCCACATGGCGACCGACAGCGGCGTGAACGAAGCGTCCCAGGCTGTCACTGCCGAAGTTCGGATCGGCGACTTCATCAACGCCGAAGACGTTACTTTGTACCGCCAGTTGGCAGGTGGATTGACTGTTGCCAACATCCTGCACGGATCTGCAAACCCGATCGGTGGACAGAACCAAGTGATCAAGCTGCGATGGGGGCACCCGTACAACGATCTTAAATTCAAGGAGGCTCCGCCAGGCATCAAATTCGCGCTCGGTGAAAACGTCAAACAGAGCAACTGGCAGGATAATCCCAACCCTCGCTACCCGCAAAGCCGCATGGGTGTCGAGCAAATTTTCCGCGATCGATTCAATTCTGCCTTGGGATATCAGAAGAGTTGGGATACTTGGCTCGCGTCACCCGATGGGCTCCCCCCGCGGAGAGATCTGGAACTCGAAGCGATCAGCGAGATCCTGCGAGGCGAACGCTGGATCCACTGCCACAGCTATCGCCAAGATGAGATATTGGGACTGCTGCGAGTGCTCGAAGAATACCATATCAAAATTGGATCCTTGCAACACATTCTCGAAGGATACAAAGTGGCGGATGCCATCGCAAAACATGGTGGTACGGCCTCGTCGTTCTCCGACTGGTGGGGCTACAAACTGGAAGTGGTCGATGCCATCCCGCACAACGGTGCCATCATGCACCACCAAGGCATTGTGGTCTCATTCAATTCCGATGATGCCGAGTTGGGTCGCCATATGAATCATGAAGCTGCGAAAGCAATCAAATACGGAGGCGTCGACCCCGTGGAAGCACTCAAGTTCGTGACGCTCAACCCAGCCATCCAATTGCGAATCGACAAATACGTCGGATCGCTCGAGGTTGGCAAGCATGCGGACTTTGCCTTGTGGACAGGATCGCCATTGTCGCCGCGATCCCGTTGCGAACAAACGTGGATCGATGGTCGAAAATACTTCGACCGTAACGAAGATATTGAATTCCGCTTGCGAGATGAACAACTCCACAGGGATCTCGTCCAGAAAGTCCTCGATAGCGGCGAAGCTGCAGGCGAGCGAAGCTCTCTGGCCGACGATCCCTCGCGGCTCTGGCCAAATCACGATGAGTATTGCCACGACCATCACGATGGCAGCCAGCATTTGCATACGAGCGAAGGGTTCG
>JAGWWZ010000180.1 GCA_018970165.1 Planctomycetota bacterium
TTCGGCCAAGAGCCTGCACCGGCACCTGGAGTATTTCAGGTACAGAAAAAAGCTCTTGATCGGAACTACTACGGCAGCAATGGAGCGACGATCGCAGCCAACGATCCCGGGAATCCTTATGGTGGGTATTGGATAGATCTGGGGGATTCACTCTGTATTCACGGATCGCCTCAGTCCGAGGGTGGCCCAACCCAACTCGGTTGCATCAGCTTATCACCGCTGGATGCCAATGATGTTTTTGGTATGCTCATCGTCGGTTCAGAAGTGACGATTCGACGTTAGAGTTTCCCAAAAGCACGAGCCAGCCTTGCAGTACGATAAAGATCTCTTGAAAGCTTTGGTGCGTGAACACGCGCTCCAGTTCGGACAATTCACCCTCGCCAGCGGCAAGCAGGCTTCGTTTTACCTGGATTGTCGCAAGATTACTCTTCACCCTCAGGGCTCGAACCTCATCGCCGCAGGGATGCTGGACGGGATCACCGGCAATCGTTTCCCAAGTATTCCAGATGCTGTCGGCGGATTGGCCATCGGTGCCGATCCGATCACGGCTTCTATCGTTGTTCTCGCTGGTCAGCGCGGGCTTTCGTTGCGAGGGTTCATGGTGCGCAAGGAAGCCAAAACCCATGGGACCGGTAAACTCGTCGAAGGTCCCGTAACTCCTGGTATGAAGTGTGTGATCGTCGAAGATGTGATCACCAGCGGTGGTAGCGCCCTGCGGGCTGTTGAATCCGCAAAGGATTTCGGAATGGAAGTCCTCGGTATCTACGGGGTCATCGATCGACTCGAGGGAGGCCGTGAAGCTATCGAGCAAGCAGGCTTGCCATTGACCACGCTTCTTACCATCAATGATTTTCGCTGAATCAGGCTGTCAAATTCCAACGCGATCGAAGAGATTGAGATAGCAATGTCTCGTCAATCGTCTCATCATTTGCTACAATTCTCACGTTGAAATATTTCAGTGATCGCGCCAACCGAGTCGTTACTCGCACTCTGGATCTGGTAGGTTGAAAACGGTAACAATCCGAACGGCACAGCGGAGCAAGCATTTTGATTGCCATTACTCGCAACATGTTCATGCTATCGGTCGCATGGTTCTTATGCTTGTTTGTCTCGGTACAAGGAATAATTTTAGCGATTGAGCAGGACGATGATTATCGAAAGTGGGAAGATGCATCAGGTAGGTACCAAGTTGATGCCGTCTTTCTATCGCATACCGATTCACATGTCACACTAAAAAATCGCGACGGCAAGGAACTGACGGTGGAGAAAGCTAAGTTGTGCCGAGCGGATTTAGCTTACCTAAATTCGATGACAAGATCGGGAATGCAGACCGAAGATCTAGGGGTAGCAAGAACGATTAGCTACAGTCCAGAGCAACGAACGATCAAGAAGCTCGCAGAAGTTTTCTTTGCGGATCTACGAACTACAGCCCGAAGCGAGGCGAGAACACTCCTGACCAAGCAAGGTCAATCTCTGGCAGATCAAGAGCTTTCCGCTCTCATGCAACTTCCATCGCCAAATAATGGCTCCCAAGCGATCCGTGTAGGAACCCCATCGGTCGCTGAATCTGAAGCTTCAGTCATTGTTTCTGTACAAGTCGGTCAGCGTTTCCAGAAGACCGTGTTGGAATTTAAGAGGGAGGAGCAGGACTGGAGAGTCTGTTCGATTACCGCTCGGAGAGGTGATGTGGAAACAACCGTTGATTTTGAAACACCGTATAAGCCTGAAGAGTCCAAAAAGGATCCGGCATCTTCTTTTCGGGGGGGCTCGATAGAAATCACTGGTGTCACACTTGATGGGCGCAAGGTTTCACTCAATGACTACAAAGGCAAAGTGGTTCTCGTTGATTTCTGGGCGACTTGGTGCGGACCTTGCATGGCTGAAATTCCCAACGTCTACGAGAACTATCTCAATTACCATGACAAGGGATTTGAAGTTATCGCGATTAGCCTGGACCGAGACTTGGAGGATCTGCAAAGATTCATCTTTGAAAAGAATCCCCCCTGGCCTGTATTAGCAGACAGGCATCCCTCCAATCCGGAATCGATGGCAAGCAAATACGGGATCCGAGCGATCCCAACGATGATTCTCATAGGCCGAGACGGTCAGATCATCGACGCCAATTGCCGCGGGGAAAGGTTGAGAGCGAAGCTTGCGGAACTGTTTGGGCGCTAGACAAGAATCTCCTCCTATAGAGATTTTTCGCGAAGCACTCATTACGACGAACGAAGCGATGCGACCGGCAGCTTCCTCTGTTGGGCTCTTGTTGTTTCTGCAGCTAACCGTTGCGATGAAGATCGTTTGCGTGACTATCACGAGCCTCGGTTGAAGGGACGCGTTGACGCCAACCGGCGCCACTGGTTAAGGCTCGCCACCATTCCTTGAGCCATGTGAGCAAACTGTTCGCCAGCCAAAGGGCCCATAGCAACATCAAGATTCGATAGTACCAAATCGATACCGCGAACACCCAGGGTTGCGGTAACTGTTCCCCAGAGCGTGGGGTAAACCATTTCAGATAACCCTCGTAACTCTCATTACCGACGATGAACATTCGAGGGGAGCCGAGTAGTCCCACTCCCACGACCGATACCAATGTTCCAATGGCGACCACGGTCAAGATGACATTGACTACCTGCAGAAAGTTAAAGGTACCTGCCTTCAGCGACATCGGCTCCATTCGCTTGCGCATCGAGATGCTAAACAGCCATACGACCACCAAAAGCGATGCGACGACATTGACCTGCGTCAGGCCAATGACCAACAGGATCCATTCCCAGGTTCGCAAGGGGGAATGAAAGCGACTCCCCAGGATGATAGCAACGCATATCGAGACGACCAGGATCACCCAGAATCGAACCGCAGGTCCACGAACCGGCCCCTGGGCCCACAGCACCCATTGCGAACCCGGAATCTGCATCTCGGATCGAATGTTTGCGACATCGCTAGGCATTTCCAACTTGGGAAGTACCACCAGATTGCTCATCAGTTCCTCGCCGGTCCACTCGATGATGACATTCTGCGCTCCTGGCTGAAGGGTAAGTAGGCATTGATCTCCTTGGCGACGGATCGGCGCATTGCGTCCACCAACGCGGATATCGCTTACCGTGGAGTTGGGTGGGAGCAGGAGCGTTTGCTCGCCACCAAGACTCGACTCCACATCAAACGTTAGTTTCGATTTGCGTTGGCGGCTTCCCAACTCCAAGGTTTGGACGAGCGACTGGATCGTTAGCAGTTTACCGGGTACGGCTGCTGGTCTCTTGAATTGCAGGGTGACCGTGTCTCCGGGCCAAGGATACCACTCGGGAATAAGAGTCTCTTTCTGAGCATCGAAGATAGGAGTACCTCCTTCGGTTTGCATGCTCCAAACGGGCGAGGTTTCGACAAGCCATTTTTCGGAAACATTGCTGATCGGTTTGGCCGACAGCCTGATTTGCGCGCTGATGGGTATTTCCGACTGCCACTCGAACGCTCGATCGTCGGCGCCAAAGTTTACATCGACCGATCCATTTTTATTCACGATCCCAGGTGTCACGATCTGCTCTCCGTCGACGAGCGGAACCGGTACCGACACTGCTTTACCGAGTTGGCTCAACCGACTGACCGTGGTGAACACTTTCCATACTAGACCGATCTCCAAGCGGCGTTCGACTCGGAAAGCCGCGCGGAAGTTCTTTTGGTCGTAATTGGCCTCTCCTTCGACTCGCTGTTCTTTGCGGACGAAGATCACTTGATTTTCCGGTTTCCCATCGCTGCTCACACCGGTCCAGGTCCAGTCGGCGGCATCGATCTGCAGTTGCCGAGGGGGCAAGATAAATGCCCATGTCCATTCAGTAGCCTCGACCACACGACCATCTGCTTCGATGCTGTGGATACCTTGCGGGATCAAGACCCAAAGGTGCCCATCATCTCGTCGGGTCACCACCGCATCTTGGCCATCGACCAATACGCGACGCGGAAACCAACTCGGAAACTTGCCGGGAAGCGGAACTGCAACATCGGCCGTGGCATGAATGGTAGTCTGGAGCTCAAGCTGATTCTGATCTAACTTCAGTTTCATCTCCGGGATCTCTGCCGCATGGGGAAATGAATCGTTAGCCTGCTTGAGCCGCTCCTTCAGCACCCCAAGTGTTTGCGAATCAGGGATCTGCGCGATCAATGGGTGAAAGCTCCCCGATCCCAGAGCGATCGCAAGGGCAAGCGTGACGATTGCGGGAGTGGAACCTGTCGGTGGAGCTGCCTTCATCAGAAGTTCTTTCCATCGATTGCCGAGCCCCTCGAGCATGATGACCAACAAAATCGCGATCAAGATCAATCGCAGCGCGGTCATGGCTCGATGCATATTGCACGAAATCAAAATCGGTCGAATCGTCTCCTCTGGCGATACAGGTCCATCCCAAAAGCACTGCACTGAATTCCCAATCCACTGGGGTTTTGCAACTCCTGTTTGAATACTTGTCTTTGGATCGTAGAGCATATTCGATGCTTGGAGTGATTGGCCCGGGACAAGCTGACCCTTGCTCGCTGCCGGTATTGGTATCTGCGACTGGGGATAGTTTTCGATGGAATAACTTCGTTTCGTGGGAGCCTGCCGCTCGGCCTCGATGTACAACGTGCCGCTATCCGAAGCCCTATCGGACGGGTCGTTGGATGTCTGGTCCATCCATTGAAACAGGGTGCGATAACGGAACGAGTTGTTGTTCGGCTCGAGTTGAGGATAGATGGCGTTTTGAATCTGAACGGCTGCAAAGGGGATCAAATTGAACAGAAGGATGGCAAGGGCGATATTGCGCCACCAAATCAAAGCCTTTTCGTGCTTGCCAGTCCCCACAACGCGGAGCAGTGCCACGGGTATTAGCAGGAAGAACCACGTCCAGCGCGGTGAGCCAGGCTCATGGTAACACAGTGCAAACGCGACCAACGCGATCAAGCCTGGGAGTATTCCATACAGACGAAACACGGCCAAACTGAACACTAGCAGCAGGAACATATCGAGCAGCGTCCATGCGGTTAACCAGTCCCCTTCGACGCGGTCGGCTCCGAATAGAGCGAGCACTCTCCAGCCGGGTGGCAAGTAAATGGAGATCTGCAAGTCGTCGGCGGTAGTCTGCCATCCAGTAGCCGCTATCGTCCCGTTGGTTGTCGCTCTACCGACTGCTTCGATTTGGGGACGGCGTTCACGCAATTCGAATCCTTGAGACCCGGTCGATGGGTTTTGTGTAATCAGTTGCCGCGCTCCTCGTATTCTCACGACCCCCAACTCATGATTGTTGGCGACATCCAATCGCGTGATTTGCCGAGGTTCGCCGAATAGAGAATCCTCGTAGGTGATCCCTACTCCATCGTCGTCGAGCCAAAGGACTCTATTGATAGACAATTCGTTGGGCTTGTCGGCCCCCATGCCACGAGTCTTCTCGACCAACGTCACCGGCGCACTGGTGTTCCATTGAAAGACCGTCAGGTTTCGCCACTTTTCAGGGAAGCGAGTGATTTGTGCATCGATCGGGACAACCCCCTGGAGTTCGACTGTGCGCAGATTGGGCGCAGGTTGCAGAGCCAGCAGTTCCGTCGGCTTTGCAGGTGGCGTCTCAATGGAGTACTTAAGCTCTTTGAGATCCGTATTGCGAAACGCATCGATCACAATGGTCCAATTGCCAGCCCGTATTTGGGCCTTCAGTTTCCCCGTCTCGTCGATCGCGACAGGGATGGAACTGGTCACATACGAAAGCTGCCAACCCTCGGGCAACACAAAGCCGAGTTCCTCCTCGCGACTCTTCCCTGTGGCGGTCAGGTCGATCTCTGTTCGCAACCACATCGGCGAACCGTCTTGAAGCAAACGGTACACGTCATAGGAGAAACTATCCTGTTCCACTTCGCCGACCGTGGCGCGATTCAACCACAGTTGTCCGTTCGAGTCCCAGTTGGGTGTAGCAACCAGTTCATTTCGCACCAACAAACGAATCCAACCATAGCTACGCGGAATGGCGATCTTCTGAGGTATGGCGTTCCATCGCCATCGGCCTTGGAGCGTGTAGGAACCCATAGGTAACTTCACAGAAGGAAATCCATTGTGCTCCACGACGATAAGGCTTTTGGTACCGTCCGATACTTCCATAGGCCAGTGTTCCATGCCGCCAGGAAGAGGAACCCACGATTCGCGGAATACACGTAGTGGAACCTTCCAACTCCCTTGTGTTTGGTCGGCGTCGATTTCCACTTGCGAGGGCCAATAGTGGATCCTTTCTTGCGCATCCCGATAGGTTGACGGGGATAGCTTGGATTCTTCGTCCCAAAGTGCCCAGGGAATCCAAGGTCGCAGTGGTTCAGGAATCCATTGCGATTCAGGGCTTGGCGGTTGGCTTGCGGCATTCGTTTGTCGAGGGAGTGGCTCGGTCCATTGGTTGGTCTGCGCTTCGCAAACCTGCATGCACATGCATGCGAGCCAGGGCAGCAATGGGATCAACAGAAGTAGACGTTGCGAGGATGCGCGGCTCAACATGGACTCGGTCCCTGCAATCGACGAGCACCGAGCCCAGGAGTCCGCCTCGACACAAGGAGGAAATTACGACAAAGAGCTCACCGGTGCACCGCCTCGTTTAGAACGATCGTGTACACCCCATTATATTCCATCGTGTGTCCGATGAATCAAGAGAATTCCGGTTTGTAACTGCAGCATATCAGGATCACGGCCGAGACCTGCTTGCAACCTGATATCGGTTACACATTACCGTTGGATATTCAGCAGCGGTGAATCGCTGGTTCTTTCCACGATGTCGGATGGATCGACGCGACTCTGGATTTGGTGAAGAGGTCGGAAGACCATGACTCCATTTTCAAAGACCAGACCATAAATCTCGGTGGTTTGGCATTGGCCGAACTCCGCACCCTGCATTGCAATCGGGCAGGTCTGATAGGGCAGAAAACCGACGTAACGGAAACCGTATAGTCGCTTCTTGCCGCACCCATCCACACCGATCACCGATTCATAATAGCCCAAGGGAACGTTCGTTGCCTTCACGCGAAACGGCGGTGGCTTGACTGCATCAGGGTTGGATACTCTTTCCCCTGGGTTGGTGAAGCCAGCAGCACCGCGGACTACTTCTGCGATGGCGCGCACATTCTCGTCAGTCTGCGAGTCCAATTTCTGATTGATCGAGGTCAAGTTCCATCCATCCTCGAGAGTGATCGCTACGTCGGCGATCCCGAAACCGCTTCGAACATCGATCGAATACTCTTCCGAAAAATCAGGCAGGTATTGCAATTCGATTTGTACAAAGCGATCGTCGACGACTTCGCGAATCGGTTTGCCACTATCGCTTAGAATCGTCTGTGCCGCACTGGTCACGAGGAGATAGGGTTTCGGACGATAGTAGCGAATCCCAGTATCTTGCGGCAGAGGATTCGAGCGGACCCGTACGCGAGGGGCGCACGCGGTTGAAACAAAGAGCATGAAAACGACCAATGCCCAGGCGTAATTCTTCATGGCACACTCCCTTGCGCCGAATGGATCGAACGATTCCCTTCACTAGCGTCCCTATTTCGGAATAGATCGTTGGCACCGAATAATCGTCTCGCAACTCAACAGCGAATTGAACCACAATGGGGGAATTCGATTCCATTTGTAGGGGATGGATGGGTGCAGTCACTCGGCTATTTTTGTAGCGTCCGCTACAATTAAGACACCCTATCGATACAAATGGGTTTTCAGATCGAGCCTTTCAGATCAAGCCTTGGAGTACCTATGAGAGCTTTATTCTTCCAGCCACTTGTTGAGCCACCTTCATTTCTCTTGACTGCTTTGGCATTGATACTAAGTTCCTTGGGTGCGGTACAGGCTGACGACAGGAACGATGAACCTCGCGAGCATACCGCTGACAGCTTGGAGACGGTTCGCTCTCGTATCGAAGAGAAAAAAGCGGTCTTAGTCGATGTTCGTGACTTGGTGGAATGGAACGCCGGTCACATTCAGGGGGCCAAGCACCTGCCGTGGCGGGAACTCCAGGACAAACTCAAGGAAGAGGATATCGCTAAGAAATTATCCAAGGATGTCATCGTATACACCCATTGCGCCGTTGGATACCGATCACTCCGTGCAGCCAAGATACTCAAGAAGTACGGATACGATGTTCGCGCTTTGAAGCCGGGATATGAGGAGCTCGTGAAGGCTGGCTTTCCATCCGAGAAGAGTGACTGAAGATTCTCCACAACCTTCGAAAGTCTCTATTGAATCGTATCCAATCCTAGATCAGTAATCGGTCGATCGAGTGCTGATCCTTCGGACATCGGGCGCTCTGGATCTGTTTGCTTTTTCACAGGGACTACCACCAATCGCCCGACATCCAAGCGAGTGACTCTGACCTCTTGGCCAGGTTCGATGAGTCCGACTTCGCTGATGGCTTCAAAAGATCGATCACCGATTTTGACCGATCCGCGAGGGAGAAACTCATTTTCGGTAATGCCAACAGAACCAATCAGAGATTTGGGATCAGCCTCTGCGGCATCGGACCAAACAAACTCTTTGGCCCTCTCCGGTTTGACAATCATTTTTCGCCCGAAAGGAGTTTTGGGCCAAATGTATATCAATAGGAATAGCATTAAGGGGATTAGCGCTAAGGTAATCAGCAGCATCCACATGCCGCTGGTGGGACTGTGCCGGAATGCGAAGACGACCGATGCCAAGCACAAGATTCCAGTGATAGCGAGTAGGATACCACCACTGGGGACGAGCAAATCGACTACGAAGACAATGAGTGCTAGGATAAACAGGACAAGGGCGATACCTAACGCAGTGCTCATGACGGTTCATATCCGAGATTGGGTGACAGCCACCGCTCGGTCTCGCGGACGCTGATTCCCTTTCTCTTGGCGTACGCTTCGACTTGGTCGCGGGTGATTCGGTCCACTGCAAAGTACCTCGAGTTCGGATGTCCGAAATAGAAACCGCTGACGCTGGCTGCTGGCCACATCGCGAACGATTCTGTGAGGCTGACACCGATTTGGCGTTCTGCATCCAGGAGTTCGAACAGCGTTCTCTTTTCGGTGTGATCGGGACACGCAGGATACCCCGGCGCAGGCCGAATACCGCGGTAGGCTTCCTCGATCAATTGATCGTTGGAGAGATTTTCTTCGATCCCATATCCCCAATCAAGACGTGCTTGTTCATGCAGCAATTCCGCGAACGCTTCGGCCAATCGGTCAGCGACCGCCTTCACCATGATCGACGAGTAGTCATCGTGCTGGGCCTCGAATTTCCGGGCCATTTCGTCCGTACCGATACCTGCCGTGACCACAAAGGCTCCCAGATAATCATTCCGTCCTGAATCGACCGGCGCGAT
>JAGWWZ010000014.1 GCA_018970165.1 Planctomycetota bacterium
CCTGGGTCAATGACGAGGGACCCATCCTGGCGAGCGCGATTCAGTACGGTCAATCCACCGGTTTGCAGTGCGCCGGGCAGTTTCACGTTATTGTCCGTGAAGGACCTGTCGTCGCGATTGAGAACGACGACTAATTCAAAGGGAGTCGTTGGGGAGCTGCGGCGATAGATCTTGCGCGAGACGTAATCGATCGTTGCAGCAGGGATATTTCGCAAACGCACCGAGCTGGTTTGACCAGCTGGCACACGGATCTGCGTGCTCGCACTGGGAAGGCTCTCTTGGCCGAACCGATCTACGTATGTGACCAAATACTCTAAATCCAAATCTGCAACTGGAGCGGAAAACCCAGTTCCGGGCACAAGCTCCACGATCATCAGCGTGGTATTCGGCCCAGCGATTTCGTTCAGTGGTCCGCCGGGCGTTCCAGCAATCACGAAGTTTTCGCCGAAGACGATGCTGACCTCGGTATCGTCGATGCGAGCATGCGTGGTCAACGTCTTCAGTGGCTGACCTGGGAGGGTGTCCACACGCATGAACAGACCATTGATGGTATTTCCCGTGATCCTGTTGTTGTAGATCGCGGGTCCAACACGTCGATAGTCGGGAACAAAGCCACGACCGTTTTGATAGCGTGGCTCGGTGAATAGGGTCTCCTCGAAGCTGTTTGGATCGGCGCTGATAGCGGAGTCGGCGCTTTGAGTAATGGTATTCCCTAAAATCAATGGGCGAGACTCGGCTAACTCAATCGGGCTGGTTACCTTGGCCTGTGCACCCGCACCGACCAAACCACCACCGAATGTCATTTCAGCGTTCGAGATCGTGTTCAAGAAGACACCTTCCCGTTCCCAATCGAAACGACCTTGAGAACGATCGAAGTCGTTACGAATCTCGATGCCCCCCCAATCGCCCGGCTTCGGAACGGTAATCAGAACATTGGTATCTTCGCCGAGAGACTGATCGGTGTAGGAAGTGAAGTAGACCGGCAGTTGCGGAGTTCCAAGCACTTGAACGGCTGCCCCCGAACGATCCACCGTCCCATCGCTACCGACAAGGAGACGGGAGTTTCCAAACTTCAGAATGGAGCCAGCGTCGATCATCAAGGTGACGTCCTTCGGGACTTCCAATCGATCTCCGTCGGACAGCACACCGAAATCGCCTGTTCCAATTTCATAGGCCTTAACGGAGGTCGGGTTGGTCTTCGCTGCCTCAACCCCAGTCAGTCGAATGATGTCGCCGCCAGCAGCCTTGCTGATGGCTTCGGAGATGGTCTTGAAGGGCTGCTGAAGTGTGCCGTCGCTGGTCAATCCCGTGTAAGACTTATCAACAACCAGAGTACGCGGAGATGCCGACATCTCACCGTAACCGCTTACAGCGCGGAACCAGAAGTTGAAATCACCACCCGCGATACCATCTCCGTCACCGTCGAGCGCAGAACCGATAGCGTTGGAAGTGGAGGTCTGTTCGGCGATGCCTCTGGCGTTGGTCGCCTTGAATTCAAAACGGAGTTGATAACGCCCTTGGCTTGTCGCGCCACTGCCGGTATCCAGAACTCTCGGGTTGTTATCTTCGTTCCCCTTGCCGGTGACCGAGACGAAATACTCGCCCGAAGTGAGAGGAACATCGATGAACGAGTCTTGGCTGAAATAGTTGTTGTTCGCAGCCACAATCGACAGCTCGCCCGTCGCGGCATCACGTCGGAGGAGTGTCAGGTGGGTGTCGAGATTGCTCGAATCGTTGAGTCTCTCTGCGACGGTTTCCAAGCGAACTTGCCCACTGGTGTTCGGTGCGATCACAAACCGATAGAGGTCGACGTCTCGATTGTCCGGCCTCAAAAGATGCTGGCCATGAATCTGGTCGATGGTCCCTGGGAAGATCTGCTCGAGCGGATTCGAGGGGGAATTCAGTCGCGTACCGACGATGCCACCGGCGGCATTGGTAGTACCCCCGTTGCTGTCGCTTCCCATGATCGTACCGGCTGGCAGATCAAACGTATGGTCGAATCCGAGCAAATGCCCGATCTCGTGCATCGCGGTATTGAAGAAGCTGAATGGGCCTTGTTGGGCTGCTCCTGAGGGTACCGTTTCCGCACCGAGCGGCTTTTGGGAGACCCCAAACCCGAACGCGTTGTCCCAAGGTTCGCTGTTGTCGAGGATCACCATATCCCATAATTGCATGGGCATATCGGGATTGGGAACCTGGCCAGCAGCTCCGAGAACATCACCCGGACCACTGATCAAAGTTCGAATCGGGATCATATCGCCGACGACGATGTTGAAAATCCCCGGTGCAGTTGGGCCAGTGTACTCTTGGAAATCGACACCGAGATACCTGGAATAGAACTCAAAAATCTCCCGCACTCTTTGCTTCTGTTCACTGTTGATCGAGGTGAACAAACGCCGTCCGTTGGAGTCAACCCCGTAGGACTGATTCTCCATGAAGTTGTATCTGATCGTACGAATTTCTGGGTCGCCATCGGGTAGGAAATTGGGATCCCCCCAAATCTGGTCTGGGCTCCGCAGCGAACGGTCTTCCTGAATGTCGCGATGCCCCGGTTCCTGACTGCTGCCAGGGAAATTCAAAAGAAGCGGGTCGGACACAGTACGAATTTCCTCTTCGAAAATCGTAGAGAAACTGCCCGTGATCGCGCCAGCGCTCATATCTATCGCGCCCGCTAGGAATCCCGCTGGTTCGGCAGGCACCACGGGATTGAGCGTTGCACTGTAGGCGGCTCCGTTGAGCTCCGAACCGATGCGCAGTCGATACGTGCCATCCCCGCCAAGCATGTGAATATCCCTTGCGAAAGTCAGAGTGACTTTGGCCGGGACACGGGGAGTCGCAGCAGGATTGCCTGGGTTGAACGATATGCCTGTTGGATTGAAGATAATATCATCAAAAGGCGTCGTGCTATTGCCCGTGAAGATCAAGTTGTAGAACTGAGGATCGACGACCGAAGGATTGCTGGTCGACATCGGATCGTACACAACGGGGCGATCATAGAGTTCACCGTCGTTGAAGTAGACATCGATGGTATCACGTGCTTGAGACAGTGTCCCATCCACCGCACGAGTGATGGGTTGCGGAACGATCGCAGAGATCTTCGAACCAAGTTCGAGATTGAATGAGTAGGTATCCCGATCGGTGAGAGTCCGACGGGGTACGAGAGGATCGTTATTTACATTCCGAACGGCATTTGCCTGCCCAACACCAAGTATCTCGACTCGGTACAAATCGTCGGGAAGGGTCTCGGGAAACCGAGCGACCACAACTCTTCGGTTGGACGGATCCTCGAAATCCAGATACGCGGGCGTAACAATGACGTCGGTCAAACCACCCGGCCCGAATACACCATCACCCCCCGATCGAGAGATCACGATACCGTTCCGGAGCGTCGACTGACGTACATCGGCTCCACCGGCGAACCGGAAGATCAACTCCCTAGGAGCCTCGTTAAGAGTATTCGACCGGGTTGTCGAGAGAATCTCGCCCGTGTTCGGGGCGACCGACAAGAGTCGGAAGTCCGTATCGAGCACACTGCCGGCCATCACCTCTCGACGTTCCAAGTTTTCGCAGAGGAGGTTGCGGAACCCCTTGCGTCGCTTTGCCTTGAACGAACGACTTCGGTGAAGCGATCTTGATTCATCAATTCCCATATTGACCGGACCTTGGAACGATAAGGTAATTTAATAAGTGTGGTCTACAGGGGGCGACGAGATCTCGCGAGCGAGGTCCCTGTCACCCTATCATCATCTACGCCTACTCGCCAAACAAGTCCGCGAAGACTTGATCTACGAGGTCTTGACTGCCGCGAGTCCCGTTAGAAACGATGTCATCGGCAAGTTTGTCAAATTCGTCATCCTCGGCAGGCGTTCCGAAGTAGACCCATCGGTCGGCTTCAGAGCCTTCATCTTCTGGCAACTGAGGCCCAAAGGGCCGAGCTACCGCTGGATTGCCGACACTTCTCGCGATTCCTCGACCCGAGGCATCGTTTTCCATTGGACCAATCATCGCTTTGCTGAGTCCGCGACCGATATCCATGGACCACCCCAACAAGCGTCCGTCGGCTGCTGGACCGCGTCCTTCTCCCTCACCTTCCGGAGATCCATTCATCCCTCCGGAGTTGAGGAAATTGATCAGGGTGAGGACATCCAGCGGATCGACAAAGTTGTTCCCGTCAACGTCCACATAGTCAGGCGGTCCGGGCAATCCCGCAACCGAACCGGATCCGCGGCTGTTGAGCAAGTTGATGATGATCAATGCATCCAATGGCGACACCCATCCGTCCGCATTGACGTCGTTCGGATTCGCCGGATTTTGGAATCTGGCTGGGAGCCGTTGACCGAAGGTGATGGTTACGGTCGCCTCGTTGCTCACGCCACCAAATGCATCTCGAGCACGGTACCTGAACGTGTCGGTATCACCTGGCTTAACAAGATTGTTGGGATCTGGGTTTGGCGTGTAGACAAATGTTCCATTTGCGTTCACAACAACGGTTCCCTTGGTCGGAGCGACGGAGAGTTCCGCTGTCAAGGTATCTCCATCTTTGTCCGTATCGTTGACCAGAACACCGTCATCGTTGCTCGAGGTTGTCGAACCGGTTGCGTCGGTTGTCCGGAATATCTCGCCCAAAGGAGAGCTGTAGGAATCGTTGCGGGCAACCGGGTTGTCGTTGACCGAAGTCACGGTCAGCACGAACGCATCCGATACCGAAGCGCCGGAGAGATCGCGAGCGGTGACTGAGATGTCTGTGGTTCCGAACGCATCGGGCTTGAGCGTGACAGTCAGTCTGCTTCCCGTTATCGCGACCGTGGCGACGTTGGTGTTGGAACTCGAAGCGGTGTACGTCACCACATCACCATTGATCTCATCCGGATCGAAGAAGAATTCTGGGCTCAGCTCAATATTGAACGGTGCGGAATCCTCATTGACGGTTCTATCCGGCAAGGGCTTGACCAAGCGTGGTGCATCCGGTGCCGGAGTCACCTGAACAGTCAGCGTGTTGGTTACGAACAGTCCCGGATTGGCGGAGTCTGTAGCGCGGATCACGATCACTGCCGTTCCATTCTGGTCCGGTTTGGGCAACAGACGCAACTCACCATTCTGGATGGTGGGCTCGATCAAATTGGTGTTGTTGTTCGACACAACCGTGTAAGTCAGAACATCTCCGTTGCTGGCGACATCTGGGTCAAAGAAGTAATCCGACAGGAGGAGAGTCCGGGCTGGAGTTTGGTCCTCCTGCATCGTAACGGTGCCGAATTCCAGCTTCTTCCTCGGGGCATCATTGACGGGACGGACCGTGACGTTGACTGTCCCTTGCGAAGATTGCGGATCGAAAACCGTACCGCTGAAACCATTGTCCGTGACGACGTAGAAGAACGTGTCGGTGCCATGGAAGTCCTCGGGAGGCGTATACCTAACTTTGCCGACGAAGAATTCAACCCTGCCGCCACGCGCACTGGTCGACACAACATTGGTGAAGGAAACCGTCTGCCCTTGGCCAGCGGGGGGTGGCAAGCGTTCGTTGTCTGGTCCAGCCGAATCGCCCGCGATAAGCACAAGCGGATCGATTTCGATCGCGACATCTTCGTCGGTGCTGGCCAACTTGGGTGTCGTAATTGGTGGATCGTTCTTGTCCGCCACGTTGATCGTGATGGTTCCTTCGGTATCTCGCGGTTCCAATACGGTACCGGTAAACACCGGCCCCGCATCCCTGATCCGATAGGTGAAACGATCCACTCCCGAGAAGTCGGGTTTGGGTTTGTAAGTGATCTTGCCTGCGTTGAACGTGATGGTTCCTCCACCGATGGACGTTGCATCGACATCACGGATAAATACGGTTTGACCAGCGTCGATCTCATTCTGAGGACCAGGTGCAGAAACCGCAAGAATTTGAGTTTCTTGAATATCCAGAGTGGCATCTTCGTTGATATTGAAGGTCAGCGGACTGACGATCGGCGGATCATTCACGGGTCGAACCGTAATGGTGACCGTGGACCGGGTTAACGAATCGAAAACCGCATCTGCTGCTAGGTAAACGAACGTAGTCTCGCCGAAGAAATTATCTGCGGGAGTGAATTCGAATGTACCGTCAGCCCGGAAAACGAAAGACTTGGTAACTGCAGCAGGGGGTTCCGTGATGATCGTCGCATTGAGCGGTCGACCATTGGTATTGATATCGTTGGCGAGAACGCCGTTGTTGAATACGGAACCGTCGTCCAATTCAGGTGGGAAATCGAGCGGATCGTTCGCATTCAAGCTCCCTGTGTCCTCGAATAGGACATAGCTGTCGTTCACACCCACCGGAGGCGTGCCCGGAACCAGGGTAACGCGGTAATCCTCGACTTCTCCATCAAGAGCTAAACCGGTTGGCAAAAGGTTGCCGGATGTCGACACGCGGAATCGTGCAAATGATGGGGTATCCACAGTGAAATTGGGGGCCGTTGCTGGAACACGAACCTGGAAGGTGCGAGTGAGATTCAACGGATCGAAATTAACGTCGGTAAAGATCTGCTCACCGGGATCTGACCAATCGCCATCGGAATTGAAGTCGATCCAACCGTTGAGTACTCCTGGAGCACTCATGGTCACCGTCACCTGTGTATCAACGTTCTTGTTGAAGATCGGAATCCCGGTGCTGCCGTAATCGTTCCGTTGGAACTTGAACGAGACGCCGTCATCGCCGCTATCTCCGTCAGCCAGCGGCTGCGGCTTGGCTTCCGTTTCAGGACTGATCGAGCTACCAAGTCTAAGTGAACTGCCGCTCACCACGTGCCGAGCTCCGTCGTTGCCCTTCAGGGTCGGGTAGCGTCCGGCGGTGGTACTAACAGCATCGGGAGCATCGCCGAAGTCGACGACTACGCCAGGCATCAGAATCTTGAACTGTGTCTCGTTGTTGATTCGATTGCTCTTAAGCGGGTTCCCCGCAATGTCTTGGACTCCTCGCAGGAAGAAACTGCTGATGCCGTCGCCGACGTTGATAGCGTTTTCCACGAAGAGGGTGGATCCCGCACGAACCTTGGCTTGCAGGGTCGTCCGCCCTTCTGCAGCCGCCTTGTTAATAGCCGCAATCATCGCCTGACGCATCTGCTCAGGGGTGAAAGCGGCATCCTGTATGAACGGCACGGCTACGGATCCACCGGGAACTCCGAGCTTGCGCATCGATCGCGCATTGTCGAGCGTGTAAACAAATTCGGAGCTATCGCGCAGCTTCAGGCCTTCGGGGGTAATGTCCGAATCCAGATTCAGAACCGACGACTTGATGGTCGCCTGCATCGTTTCATACAGACGCTGTAGAGAGTCCGAATTTACATAGCGAATCGGCGTGAACGCAGGGTTGCTGGCACTGTTGATCGTGAGATTGACGAACTCAAAGGTGACCGATCGGGTTCCATTGTTGATCACGAAGAAGTCGCCGTCCTGAGGAAGCCCTCGTTCGGTGGTCAGACGGCTGTTGAGGACGTTTACAGCACTGGTATCGAGCAATCCCAAATCGACTTTGCCGATGCCGGACGCTTGAGCGAAAACGCTCAGTCGAGTGACCGAATTGATCGCCTGCACAATCGCCACGACCAAGTCGCTTTGACTCGATGCATTCGTGTATCGGATGATCTCGTTGCCCGATGTTGAAGGTCCGCTGAAATTGCTGTCGAATTCAAACGTCACGGTCGTGCCATTGTTGGTGATGGTGAATACCGAGTTATCGACGAGATCGACGCCACCGCGGGCTGGAATCGCCAACTGCAAGGTTCCAAAGACCTGAAGGACCGTATTCCCCTGAACGCCTGGTCGTCCGGACAAATCGATCGACGGCGCACCAGCTACAGACAATCCGTCGCTAGGCAACCCACCAACGACAACACTACCATTGCCAAAGTGTTTGGGGGTCAACCCGATGCCGGCACCGGTGATCGCCGTTGCCAAGGCCTCACCGATTTCAGACTGGCTTTGGGTGTTTGTGAAAGGCACACGCACTCGGCCTGCAGCGATGGTGTTGTTATTATCAAACTCGAATACGGTCGATTGGCTACCACCGTTACGAGTGATCGTAATGAAATCTCCATCTTGAATGGTTCGCGAAACGCCTACGACTTCCAAACGGGTGTTGATCAAATCAACACTTCCAGTGTCGGGCAATCCGAGATGAACAAGATCGTTTCCAACAACATTCGGGTTGACACGAAGACTCGACGAAGCGATCGCTGATCGCAAGGCTTGTGCAACTTCCAGACTGGAACTCGCTGACGAGATATTAACACGCACATTGCCGGGTTGAACCTTCGCGATGGGGTCGGAATCGAACTCGAAGACCAAAGCAGTGCGACCATCGGTGACACTGAAAGTTTGGCCATCAGAAACTCCACCAACACCGCTACCTTGCGTCGGGACTCGCAGGCCAAGGGTCTGTGTAGGCTGAGTTAGTGAAGGAGCGTCAACAGTCTGAACGGAGGCTCCGAGAGAAGCCGCGATAAAGACGTCGTTCGAAGCTAACTTCCTAGCAACTACGCCGCTAGTAAATGAACTGTTGATTGCAGCTACAATCGCATCAGCTACCTGCGACTTGGTCGACAGAGAAGTGAATCGGATGATTCCTTCCGGCCGAGTGATGAGGGTGTTGTTGTTGCTGTCAAACTCAAAATCGCGGCGTACGCCTGCCAGTTGGACGCTGAAACGTTCGCCATCGGTGACTCCGCCCGCACCACCGCCAGCAATAGGCAGATTTAGTTGCAAGCCGATCGGTAGTTGCAGCCGGAATCCGCTGTCGTACTCAAACGTCACGTTCGCGCCGGTTGAATCCCGAATCACGAACGTGTCCCCATCGTTCAATTTGTTTCCAGCAACAGCATCGATTACGAACCGATCTTTGTTGTTGATCGTGATGTCGTAGACCCGATCGTTGCGCCAAACACCAGCCAACGGCTTGAGAACGATTTCGTTGGTTGTCGTGTTGTATGAGAAGACGTAGTCGATGCCTTCGACCAGCAGTCGATTATTCTCCGTGATGGTAATCACAGCACCAGCAGGTCGAATTCCCGATGCGCTTCCGACGACCGAACTGTCGTCGATGCCAGTGCCACCACCAAGATTGGCGGACTCGAAACCATCCTGCAGTTGAATGCGGAATTCGGGGTACACTCCGGATGTCAATTCGATGACGGACTCGGTGGGGTCAACGTCCACGCGACGAGCATCGTTGTCCACGGGGCTAACTGAAATCGCGCTAGGGCCGATGAAATCAGCGTCGTCGATCGCACCTCGATCCTTGAACACGCTATCGCCCAAACCACTCGGTGGGGCAACGTTAGGGTCGTCAGCTCGGAAGAGACTGTAGAAATCGCGATCCGGAGCCAGGACAGGGCTCGGGGCGATCCCGACGGCTCCCTTGACCGCTTCCAAGCCTTGTCGTTCCGGTAGCGAGTCGATCGAGCTATCGATGATCTGCGACTGGGCTCCCGGCAAGAAGTTGCTTCCCGGGAAGTTCACAAATAACTTCTCGCCGCCGCCAGCGATAAAGTTAAAGTCGGAACCGGTGTTCGGAACATTCGTCGGACCGACTTCGATCGTAAGTCCGAGATTCGTTACCGGGGTCGCTGGCTCCATAAACTGATAGGTGTTGCCACCGACAACCACCGCAGAGGGACGTTCCGAAGGCATGTTGAAACTACCTCGGAAATCGGACCCAAGGAACGTCGGCCTTTCTTCGACGATCGGTGTCTGGACATTCACAAACGCGTTGTTCAAAAGCGTCGGCGATGCTCCACCAGAAACCATAATCCCTGTCTCGGGAATGATCTGATTGAGACTGTTGTTGTTGGATCTTCCACCGATACGACGCCCCGTACTCGAGGTGACCGTATATGCGTTTCTTACGACGACGAACTTCTCTGAGGTACCGTTCCCCCGTGCAGTCACCGGTCGATCTATTGTTGGCAAGAAGGGCAGGGTCATTGTTCGGTCGTGGCCGAAACCTTGATTCGCGTGACCTAGGAAACTGGTGGAATGGCTAGTCACGCCATTGCCTTCACTGATAACTACCGCAAGGTCAAATGGCGACAAATCCTCATTCCAATCCGGATACCGGTTGAGCCCCGGCTGCAATTGAGCCCCGCGTTCGTTGCCCGAATTGATTCCGAAGTCGAATTGGTTGTTAGGATTAACAATACCATAGGTCGGGTCGAATCCGTTGTGACCGCCAAGTGCGATGGCGGAGACAGGCGCCAACGGACTAGCAGTGCCAAAGATCCCGTTGGGCAGCGTTTGCGTGTTGGCCATACCGGCTACGGTGATCGCGTTGGCAATCGACCTCGCCAAGTCGGGAACTCGGAATTCGGGTCCGATATAGACGGGCACGTTGGGGCCGTTGTAACCGGGGTTGCGAGTGAACTCAAATGTCCGCGCGTTCCCGGTGCCCCCCGCACCCGAATCCGAAACCTGCTGAATGGTGAAGGTCTCACCGTCCGCATAAGATGCGGGATTATCAACTACGATGACGAATTCTTCTGGTTTGAGGACCTGTACGCTCAGTGAGTAGCTGCCGCTGGTTGTACCGCGTCGACGATCAGCGAAAGAGTAGGGATCGTATTTCGTATTTCCAATCGACGAGATAGCAACGTAGTAAACGCCAGCCTTCGTCGCAGTGAAGTCGATATAAGGATCAAGCCCACTGACTTCTCCAGGAGCGCTCCGATTGTCGACTGTGGTCGGGTCGGAACCGCTGCTGATGATCTGAGGTATTCCGTTGCTATCGAACAAACGGAGGGCCGAATCGAGCGTTGATCCTCGAGACGTGTCCACGTCGATACGAACACGACTACCGACCTCGAGACGGAATTTATAGAAGTCGACATCGGATGAGCCAGTGAACAACGGATCAGCAAGAAGAGCGCCGTTGACAGTATACTGCAGCGGATTGACACCGATCCCTTGGAAGGTTTCTGCCGCTCCACGGATCGTATCGTTCGTGTCCGTATCCACGGTTTCAGCGTTGGCACCTGCATTGCCATCGTTGCCGATGATGGTGTTATTGAGTGCTCGCACGAATGGGGCAGCCATGAACGTCCCGACGGGGAGCGCCACGACAGCGCCAGCTCGAGGATCGATATTTTGCGGTCCCTTGACGATCATCGAGGATTCTGCCCAAAGCCAAGTTCGTCGATCGTTGGGATCACCGACTACGAAGTCATCCTGTGGTTCCAACCAGGTCGAGATCCGCTGAGTTGTACCGTTGGTCGTCAGTACACTACCGATCATCGCATCGCGGATTGCCTTGATCACTTCGTCGGCCGCATAACCGGGCGTGGTGTTCGGAACGCGGAGGTACTGACTGCCACCGTCTTCACGGTAGTAGACCGGGATGTTATCAGCAGCCCATCCATTGCCGCCGACCACACCGCTTCCGAAGGCAGGAGCACCCGTGGGAGCGCCTGCGATGTCCTCGAATTCAAATCGAACACGCTGGCGGCCAAAGGTAACATCCATGATGTTGCCGTCGTTGATGAAGCCACCGGAATGGTCCGGTTGTTGCGGGTCCGATAGATCTGATGTTAAATCTGCACGCCCTGGGAAGGCGATCACACGCCATGTCGGCGTATCCCCTTGAATATGCAACCCTCCAAGACCAGCACTTTCGAATATGTTGTTGACAACCACTAAACCCGGCGCCACCCCCGCTCGCTCGGCATTGACGAGCCTTGGGTCGCCTGCCGCCCCGTACGGGACCAAATTGTCGATCGGCAAATTGCGAGCGTACGATCCACCCAGGGTCGGAGCACCAACATAGTTTGGAATTTGAGTTTGAAAGAAGCCACCGTCGACATACAGCGGCTGCTGTGCACGGCCGTCTGCATAGTACTTCTCCGCAGGCGCGGCCCAAACCGCGAAATCACGAGCCTTGGTCACGATCGAATTGGAGATAATGAATTGTCCCTGGTCCCGATTCGAGTTCAAATCACCAAACCCGTCGAAACGCAAGATGCCCGAGGTTGCACCGACGGTGAATACGCCGGCTGTGTCGAACACTTCTACGTTTCCAAACAAATCGATAACTGTATTGCTGGTACCCGATACATTTCGATCGCGGTCTGCAGCGCGTACACCGAGCAGATTTTGCTGGAAGACTTGATTGATTGCATCGCGGAACTTCCCTGCCAAGACGGCTGGCGAGTCGGATGGCGTGATGAGCACAGGAACATTGCCAAACCCGACGCCAGGGGTCGTAGTGAATTCGAACGTCAAACGTCGTGCCCCATCGCTAACATCCACGCGGCTTCCCGAGGGGATCGTTAGACCGGGCAGGAATTCGATCGAGGTGCTGTAGGAACCTCGGAAAAATCTCGGCAGTGTCGTACCAATTTCGTCACCGACCCGGATCTCCATTTGATATGCGCCCGATCTTCGCTGCCCGGGGGCACGATCCGTGACTACGATTTGGTACGTGCCACGGCGCAATTCCGCTGTGCCGATAAAGCTTAGGAACGCATCCCCAGTTCCAACGGATCCTCGCGAAAGGTCGGTCACGTCGTTGCCGGATAACGGACTCGGAAGGTCATCGACAACAAAGGACCGATCACGGATGAGCGGATTGACTGGTATACCGGGAGTTGCCGGATTGTTGTCGAGATCGAAGAGCACATCCACCTGAAGGGCAGCCCGATTCAATCCGTCCGCGTAATCGATATCGATCACAACAGGGAACGTCGCCGTCGGAGAAGATCTCCCACCCACGTAGGTCGAATTCAAATCACCCACGGTGAAGCTGTACGTTTGGGACCCATTAATGCCGCCAAACGACGGGAGTTGCCCTGCGACGCTGATCGCCCCCTTGGAGGTCATGTGCAGAGGACCAAGATTGATAATGTCCTCCCTCGGCGCGAAGAACGGATCGGAGTCGAGCATCCCCGAATTCGCTTCTCCCGTGAGAGGTGATTGGTAGGGCAGTCCGAGGGTGTGAACACCGTTCGTCGCATAACGAATATCGGCAAACCGAACCGTGGAACCAGGAAACTCTTGCTGGTCTCGCAACCGCACTTGAACGGTGTAGGCTCCGCTGGTCAGACCCGCAACAGAGTTCTCAACGTCGACTCCCTTGCTGCGAATCCGGAAGAAAAAGGTGCTCTTGGCTCCTCGCACACCCGGCAGAACCACTCTTAAACCTGCCTCTCGAGGGTTGGATGTACCGTCATCCTTGATCAATCCAGACGCGTTGCGACGCGAAGACGCCCGATCGCGCTGCACGACAGGATTAACCGTCTCCGGCACCAGGGATGGATCGCGAACTATCAACGTCGGATCAAGCTGTTCGGCAGTGCTGTCATCGCTACGAGCCAGAAGATCGCCGTTCGCGTTAAGGATCTCGATGATGCTGTCGAGCGACCATTCGGTATTGTCGATATCAAACCAAACCTCGGTTCCAGCCGTGCCGACGAAGCTGTAAACATCCTGATCAGCAGGTTCGCTTAGTACACCGTTGACAACCCAACCCAGTACCAAGTTCTCGTCGGAAGAGGACGGATTGGGAGCAAGTTCACCCAGCAACTGTGCTGTGACCGTTGCATCGTTCACACCTGGGGCACTTACATTGGGGCGTTCCGATTCCAGGACGGCAATGACATTTCGATCGTTGCTGAAGGAATCAAACACCAAGCTGCGCCAATCGCCAGGGCGAGGAACAGTCGCGATACCATCGTTGTTCGTGTCCGTTTGCGGCAATCCATTCGGTTGCGTGCCCGCTCCTACACTGTCATCTCGGAAACTGGTGAAGACGACCGGGAAACCTGGCATACCGAGAACCTGAATCGTTCCCCCAACACGATCGGTGATACTGCTATATCGACCTGTTGCCGTGAAGCCGGTCCCGCGTTCATGATCAAAGTTCGAGCCTTGACCTTCCATCTTGATCACAAGAGACTCATTAACCGCACTCTGAAGCCGTAGACCTCCAACATGCTGAAGATTGCTGACCACGATCGAGTCGAACAGGACGTGAACAATGTCCGTGTCATCCCAAACGCTATCAGTGGTTAGGACATTGCGAGGTAGATCTCGCACCGAGAGATCCTCTTCCACGCGATTGGAGGTGGTTGAATCGGCTCGAATTTCCAATCCGTTGATGCTGTTGTTGAATAGGCGGTTGCCTCGGAACAGCGGTCCGCGATTGGCATCCAACGTAAGATCGCGATCCACCATTCCGGTCTGGCGACCACCATCCCCTCTCAGCTTCGCATCCATGGAGTTGGCATCGATGGTGATGGCGACCCCCAGATTGTTTTGGAAAACGTTGTTGAGAAACACCGGTTGTGCACCGCGAACGAATACCGTCGAACCACGGCTACGGTTATTGACGAACGGGTAACTCGCATCGTCGGGAGGACCGTCAGGATAATTTTCGTTGGCCGGACGCCCTAAACGATCAACCGGCCCTTGACCTCCCATGCCATTAGCATTTCCCTCGAAAACCGTATTAGCGATCCGAGCATCTGCTTGTTGAATCTCGACGGGACTGAAGGCCTTGAATGTACCCTCGATTTTGGAAATCCCACCGGAACTTGCGATCACTACGTTGTCGAGACTGATACTTGCTCCGGGAGATGCATAGATACCGCTCCAATCGCCTGGCCGTGTATCGGTTGCCCCATTGCGTCCGTTGTTATTGGTATCAAAGGTTCCACCCGCTCCGAAGCGATCGTCTTTACGACTCGTCATCACGATACGGCTGCCATCGATTCCCTCGGCCAACAACTGTGTGCTATGCCCAAGCTCAATGCGGGCCCCATCCAGCTTGATAACTGCACCGGGATCGATTGCCAGAGAAGCATCCAAACGAGGACGAATGTTCCCGAAGCTCTCCAGACTCAGGGCCCGTCCGCCACTGACCGTAAAGTCGTCGGTGAACGAACGAATAGCGGGGTTGGTGATTTCAGCGACTTGGAAGAACGGCCCCGCCCCATTGTTTTGGCTGCGGTAAATTCGGAAACCGCTGTAGCCGGTCTGGATGAAAGGCAAATTGTTTAATTGCAAGGTTCGGTTCGTAAGGGTTGTTACACCGACGGCTGTTGGCGATGAAACAATTCCTTCGCGTCCCATCGAGTCGATCATCACTATTCGATAGGTGTAATTCCCCAACGGCAGAAAGCCGCCAGCGAGCGATGTAACGGTAACTGCAGATGCATCGGGCCGATCTCGCAACAACGTTCCTTGAGGATCGCTTGGATCAGCAAGCGATGCACCGCGGTCGAAGTAGTTGCTGGTTGTACCATCCAACTCCGCGACGAGAACATATGGACGATTTGGGCCATCATTTCGATACAGACGTCTGGAAACATATCCGCTACTAACGCCTGGTAAGCCCGCGATCCTAACCGCCGTCTGACCAGATCCCAGAGTGAGTGGGGGCGTAGGATCAGAAGGAGGACTCTGATAACCGTTGCTGTCCACAAACGTGATTTTGTAGCGATAAGTGCCACCGGTTAGCGTTCCACCCGACGCTCCTTGCAATGTGATCAAATTGGCTGGAACTACGAATGTGTCCAGCAATCCGCCACCAGGATTTCCCTGGATGGAAATGTTTTCGGCGATAACGTGCACCACATCGATATCGTCGAAGCGACCAGGTACGGACAATTGTCGTGTCGTCCCCCCAGCAGGTGTGGAGACTCGAATAAACATCCCGTTGACCGAGTTGTTTACCAAGTGATTTCCATGGACCTTGGGACCGACTCGGTCGTAATCGGGAGTGAAAGAGCCATTGCGTTGAAAACGAGGATCACTGAAGAGCGTTTCCTCAAAGCTATCCGGGGTCGCGCTGATGGCTGAGTCAGCAGCCAACGTTATCCGGTTGAACGTAATGGTCGGCCGCATGTCGGTGATTTGGACCGAGTTGACCGTCTGCTGTACAGAGTCGATCACGACCGAACTCGAGCCACCGTACTTCATGTCCGCAAAATTCACGTACTGTCGGAAAATCCCTTCGTCCTCGAGATCGAAACGGCCTACCGATTTATCGAGATCGCGTTTAAAGAGGATTCCGCCCCAATCTCCTGGTGCGGGGGTTGTCGTAGGCTGGTAGTTGTCGAAGCCGGTACGCTCGTCAAGCCACGAGGTGAAGAAGACATGCCCCGTTGCGATGCTTCCATCGGTGTTGCGAATGGGATTGCCCGACGAATTGAGGAGCTTGGGTGTTCCGAGAACCTGGAGAGCGCCACCGCTCCGATCGACACCGATGGTCGAACTTCCCACACCGATCCGTGCTCTTCGCAACTTGAAGATCGCACCGGCGTCCACCATCACCGACACACCCTTGGGCACATCCATCGTTTGCCCGTCGGACAACACAGGTACGCCAGCCAAGCCCAATCCGATCTCGTATGCAAAGTTGTCCCCGACAGTCTCCAGTCGACCATCGTTACCGCCATTGCCAACGATGCGAACGATATCCCCCGGCATCGCCGCAGCAAAAGCGTTGGGAACACCGCTTCCGGAAATGTTGTTGAAGGGACGCAGTCGAGATCCATCGGCGTTCGGGCCCGCAGATTTGTCAACGAAGATCGTCTTTCCTTCGATGTCGATCACCGTCAGATTCGACGACAATTGAACTAAGCGTTCTCCTTGCAGAGTTACCTTGGACAGGTTGGCTGTTGCCGTAACCCCTGTGCTGCTCGTTTGAATGTTGATTGCATTGGCCAACGCCGCTGCCAGTGCATTTGCGTCGCTGGTAAGCGAGTAGGTTATGCGGGTATTGCCTGTTCCAACCACAGGATCAGAACTAAACTCGAAACGTCGGACCTCGCTATTGGCCCCAGTGATCGTAACGATCCGTCCTTCGAGATCCGTGGAACCTCCCGCGTTGAAACTCAGCACGCGATCAAGCGGTCGGGTATCAAACCAAAAATTGTAAACACCGCCAGGAGTGCCATCGGCATCTCCATCCAAGGGGACCGATAGATCCAAAGGCTGATTGGAAGCATCGCGGATCGTGTCTGTGCCATCGGTCTGCGCGCGGAAGGTTAAACGCAGATCGTATTTCCCTTGAGTACGACCGCCAAATCCGGTGTCGGAAATGGTTGCATCATAGCCATCGTTCCCCGAAGCAGAGATTCCGATATAGTAACGGCCGGACTCCAAGTTCATCCGAATCAAAGAATCCTTGCTAAAGTAATCATCGTTCTGGGCGATCAGATCGATGCTCCCTCCGTTGAGTACAATCGGCGAGTAGGTGATATCCCGATTACCAAGAACTGTCGCCGGATTGCCGGACTTGAAGTTGGGGGTGACCAAGCTACTCGCCACCGGGTCGCTTGTTAGAGCGGTCAGGAAATCCTCCAAAGTCGATTCGCTTCCTGCCGTCGAATTCAGATCCACAACGATAGCGTTGGGAGGTGCGTTGGGAAATGTGAAAACGCCCGGCACTTGGCCTACACCGCGATTGCTTCGTGTGATAAACACCTGCAAGTTGTTCCCGAGTTTGCCGGGAGCTACCGCAGTGAACTCTACTTGAACTCCCCCACCAGCACCGAGGTTGGAAACCGCCTTGGCTTGCGTTTGCTTGAACAAAGCTAAACGGGTATCGAGCGGACTGCTGTTGGATTGTCGTTCTGCAAGGGTTTCCGCAACGAACACACCTTGCCGAGAAGCTCCCGATGCAGCAAACGCGACATCGAAACGATAGAGGTCGATATCGCTGCTTTCGGGCCGATGCAGGAAGCTGGCTCTCAGAACGTCTAAATTGCCCGGGAAGACTGGCTCAAAGTTTCTGTCCGAACCGCCGTTGATGAAACTGTTGTCGAAATTCATGAGGGTCGACGGGTCGGAGTCGCCCGCATTAGCCAACCCGAGCAGCAACCCAATACTGGCCGCCGTAGCTCTCGTGAAATTTTCTCCGTAGTTGTCATTCCAAGTATTGTCTGCGGAGAAAACCGCCAAACCATTTTGGAAGGTTGGATCGATACGAACGCCAAAGAAGTTGCTTGTTCGGATCTGCACATTCGCACCGGTGAGAACTCCCAAAGTGCCTAGCGCCATCGTTAGGCCACTGTCAGGCGTTTCCACAAACTGCACACCGATACGGTCTGACCAGAGAGAAAATGCTTCTCGGATCCTCGCCTTTTGCTTCTCCGTAATCGAATTCGACTGAGCAACCGTTCCAACGGATCCGTAATTGGTCTTGAAGTTGTAATAGACGGTTTGAATGCCGGCGACACGGTCACCGGTGAAGTTCGGATTGAGATAGTTTTCGAATGCCTCCGGCACGCGTCGGGTACCTGGATCGTTGTTGCTTCCAATCAAATCGAGCGCATGCGCCTCGGGATCGATTTCCCCCGTCAGCATCAAGCTACTTTGGGGAATCAAAGTCGATCCAATGATGCCGAGGTTCTCAGCGGTGTCGAAACTCGAACCTCTCTCCACGACTGACATGTTAGCGGGTTCGGAAGGAAGTACCTCGCTGGTGCCGATGCGCAAACGGAAGCTGCTCTTGCTACCCCCCCGCCTCAGCTTGTCGATATCGTCTCCCTGGAATTTCAAGGTGACCGTATTGGCCGACGCATTGTAGGTCGCAGACAGCGGCAACAACACAAAATCGTCGGTGTTGCGAACGGTGTCCAACGTTTCGATGAGTCGATAGAATCGAGGGTCCTCGACACTGCCGGGAACAGGAGCGCCAAACGCATCGTTTTGAACAAATATCTTCTCGTCGTCAAAATACACGACGATCGTATCCCGAGCTTGCTGCAATTGACCGGATGAGTTTCGCGTTACAGGTTGCGGCACCACACCGATAATCTTCGAACCCAAGTCCAAACGAAACTCGATAGTGTCTTGACGAGTATTTGGATCGCGAGGCGTAAACAAATCGCCGTCGATATTTCTCAAGCCGGTAACGCCGCGTGTCGCATCATCGAAACCAAAGATTTCCAAACGATACATATCATCTGGAAGGTTCTCTGCGAATCGGAGGGTAACCTCGTTCTCGTTCGGAGTGTCCCCGATGATCACAGCACCGGGAACGATAATCTGGTCATTGTTCGCACTCAACTGAATCGGCGAGAAGGTGGGGTTCACAGCCCCAAGCAATGTTGTTCGCAGGCCACCGTTGATACGCGCTGTCAACTTGCTGGCTACCGGAGAATTGGTAGCGTTGATCAAACCGACCAAGGCTTCCGCAGTTATCTGAGAACCCGACCTGGAATTCAGTACAATCGAAACGTCCGATCCGTTCAAGCTCAACTGAGGTCCGACACCAGCGCCTAGGTCCGCTCGAGTGACCAACACTCGCAAGGGCTCGGATGCCAACTTCGACGTCAGTTGAATGTCGACACGACCGTTGGTTCCAAAATCGGATGCAGCGCTTGGGAGACCAAAACTTCCATCTCCCCCTGCCCGAGTCACACGGATTCCAGAAACGGTCTTAGGATCGATGACTTGCTTGTCATCAAACCGGAAAGTCAGTTCGCGAGGAGCTACGGTGCGGATGGCACCGTTCTCGATCAATTCACTGTTGTTTGGCTGAACACCGATCAAGACTGGACCAGGTCCGGAACTCGTCCCCAACGAACCTGAACCATCAAACACCAGATCATACAGCTGGGTCTCGCCGCTGGTGCCGTTGATCCTCAGATAATAAGTTCCAGCCTTCAACGCAGGATTCGAGATGATCTCTGCAATCCCGCTTGGCTGCGATCCTGCCGTAGCGACAACCTCCCCAGACAATCGCTCAATCTGTATCGAGAGATCTCGATAGAGTCTGGAATTGACGAGGCTAACCTGCCCTCCAACTGGCCCAATCTGATACTCGAAACCCTGCGGGATCACACTTATGCTGCGGATACCGGTGTCCACCAATGTGAAGAGGAAAAGATCGGACGATTCATTGCGATCGATCGAAAGGTTACTAATCGCGGACAACCCACGGGGAATCACCCCTAGGTTGGTTGCTGCCGCTCGCGTATCGTTGTCCTCCAAATCATCGCCGTAAAGGGTCTGAATCCCCAGTACATCATCGTGCTGAGCTCCGAGAAATCGCAGCGAGAGGAATGGCTCCAACAACTTTGTTTGATCTGTTGGAGCGGAATGATCCAACCCCAAGCTGTGACCGATTTCGTGCATCGCAACGTTGGTGAATAATCGATTCTCACCCGCAGCACCATCGGAAGCGTTGGCGTAGCTGTTGTCCGCTGTGTCGAAGACGATATCGCCAGCGATTCCGAAAGAACCGCCGCCCGCAGGCTCAAAGGCATACGCGAGAACGTTGCCATTGCCATCGACGTTTGCCCCCCCGACTCGTATGTCGCCACGAACACCCTCAATCCCGCGGTTCGCACCGCCCGAGGGAGCACCGTCGTCCTGAGGCTCGTAGCGGAACGTGAGGCCGCTCGTCGCTCCCCAATTGTCATATGCCCGTTCAATCAATGGGAACCAAGGCCGATTGCTCAACAAACCCGGTGCGGACCCGTACAAGCCATCCATAAAGCTAATGAAGTTGCTCGGAGCAGATCCCCCATTTCGAAGCAACACGGGCGTACCATCCGGCACGATACTCCAAGTGATCGTTGCAGGGTCACCCTGATTGGGACTCGGACCGCCAACAGGAACCGTCCATCGAGTCGGGAGGAGGGAGAAATCGTTCGATCCACCACCCCCACCGTTGCGTGTTTGGGCGTCGATCGTTCGCTGAAGTCCCGCCTCGAAGTTATCGATGTACACCTGGTCCGTCCCTGGTGCGAACACCGCCATCAGATCTCTGCGTTCGAGATTCTCGCACAGAAGCGAGCGGAAACTTGCTCGGCTTTTCTTGTGACGCGACTGACTGCGGTTTTTCAACCTGTTTTCATCAATTCCCATTGCGACGAACCTTAGAACCAATTTGCTTGGCGGGTCATAATGGCGGGTTAACTGCCGTTGAGATAACAGCAATTCCCCGCGAAACACTTGAGTTCGAGTATAATTGGACCGGATCGGGATGCAAATTTGTGCGGATCAGGCAAGACAAATCGACCAAAGATCCACCTTCGCTCCGACCAACCTCTCGTCTCATTTCCAGCCATAAGCAGCGCAAAACGTCTGTTTTTGCGGTTTATGACGTCGATTTTGATGCTGCTAGACAGGATTAGTTCCCATAGAAGGGTCTGAAAGGAAAGTGAGAAAATTTTGCAGAGGGCTCTTTTTCGCTTCGTGCTCCTTCACCATACCGGTTGGATTTCCAGCAACCGAGGAGATCATTGGGACTGGATGCTCGAACCGCTGGATCTAGCACAAGAGGGATTAATCACCTTTGCTAGCACCCGGGCTCCGCAGGCAGGATGGGACGGCGAATTTCTCGAATCACTCCCCCGCCACCGAGCAGCCTACCTCGATTACCAAGGACCCGTTTCAGAACAACGCGGACATGTGAAACAAGTGGCGAAGGGCCACTTTCGATGGATCGAGATGTCGTCCGATACTCTAAGCCTGGAATTGGTCAGCATGGATTTTTTGGAGACACCTTTCACTCCTTGGCCAACAGGCCGATACTGCTTGACCCGTGAACCCGCGAACGTGTCGTCGATGTGGCAACTGAGGTTGATTACGGCCACGTGAGGTGCCATTTTCGCAAGACGTAAATCAGCCTCAATCGAGAATCCGCCAGTCATAACTCGCAACGGCCAGTGATCAGGAATAACCCATGAGCCAATCCCCGATGATGCGACAATACGAAGAGGCCAAGGCCGCCAGCGGCGATGCCATCCTCTTGTTTCGCATGGGGGACTTCTACGAACTGTTTCACGAAGATGCAAAGACCGCCGCGCGCGTTTTGGGCCTGACGCTCACGAGCCGCGATAAAGGAGAAAACCCGATCCCGATGGCAGGGTTTCCTCATCATCAATTGGATGGCTACCTAGCCAAGCTGGTTCGTCAGGGTTTCCGTGTCGCGGTGTGCGAACAAGTCGAGGACCCCGCGACCGCCAAAGGTCTCGTGCGGCGCGAGGTGCAGCGGATCGTCACCCCAGGCACCCTGACCGACGACGCGCTTCTTGACCCGGCGACCGGCAATGTCCTTTTGTCCGTGTTCGTTCCTAAACCGGGAACGACTTCCGCAGATTCTTTCATCGGATTGGCCTGGGTCGAACTGTCGACTGGTCGCTTTGAGGCCAGCCCCTACCGCATGAACCAGTTGCAGGATCAAATCGCTCGCATCGAACCTTCGGAAATCCTGATCCGCGAGGATGATGCATCCCTCTCCTCGGACCCAAACCCGCGATGGTCGTTTACCCGTCGACCGGTCTGGCAATTCGGGCTCGACGAAGCTCGGCGATTGTTGCACGATCATTTCGGAGTGCTCGATTTGTCGGGCATGGGTTGGGAATCGGGTCCTGAAAGCGAATCGGATCCACTAGCGATTGCAGCCGCAGGTGCTGCCCTGGCCTATCTGCTGGAAACTCAGAAGACCTCGCTCAGTCACATTCAGCAATTGATACCGGCCCGCCAGCAACGAAGCTTGGAGATCGATTCCGCGACCCGGAGATCCTTGGAACTGACGCAAACCATTCGTTCCGCATCGCGCGAGGGGTCGCTTCTCGATGTCCTGGATCGGACGAGAACGCCTATGGGTGCGCGACGGTTAGGCCAATGGCTCGCGTCCCCGTTGGTATCTGCAACGCAAATCGAATCGCGGCTCGAAGCGGTGGAAGAGTTGGTGACCGACACGCGACTCCGCCCCACGATCCGAGATACGCTCGACCAGGTCTATGACCTAGAGCGGCTTCTGGCGCGGGTCGCTACTGGCCGATGCAGCCCACGGGATCTTCAGCAAGTCGGAAAGACCGCGCGTCAGCTACCGAAGATCAAGGCACTGCTCGAACAGCGGTCCTCCGCCCGATTATCGCAACTGAAACATCGAATCGATCTCTGCGAATCGTTGGTGCAACAGCTAGAAGCTGCCTTGCAAGCCGAATGCCCGCTCCTGGCGAAAGCCGGAGGCTTTATCAGAGAAGGTTACGACTCGCGACTCGACGAACTCCGCGCCCTAGCGACGGGGGGCAAGGAATGGATCGCTCGCTATCAAGCAGAACAAAGTGCAGTGACCGGCATACCCAGCCTCAAAGTCGGCTTCACCTCGGTCTTCGGTTACTACATCGAAATCACCAACACCCATCGAGACCGCATTCCCGCAAACTACATCCGAAAACAAACGCTGAAGAATTGTGAACGATACATCACTCCCGAGCTAAAGGAATACGAAGAGAAAGTTCTCACCGCCGACGAATCGTCTATGCAACTCGAATACGAACTGTTCCTCGAACTACGCGATCGAGTCCATCAAGCGACCGTCCCGCTCCAAACCAATGCCGCAATTCTCGCGGAACTCGATTGCTTGGCATGCTTGGCTGAATTGGCGGTCAAACAAGGGTACGTGCGCCCGAAAATCGTCGAGGAATCCATTCTGGAGATTTTCGAAGGGCGGCATCCGGTTTTGGATGCGATGTCCGCCAAGGGGAAGTTTGTCCCCAATGACTCGATGCTCGGCTCAGAGCACGGACGAATCCAATTGATCACCGGTCCGAACATGGCGGGCAAGAGCACCTACATTCGCCAAACCGCCTTGATTGTGGTCCTAGCACAAATGGGTAGCTTCGTTCCCGCCAAACGAGCCACAATCGGCATCGCAGATCAACTGTTCGCACGCGTCGGTGCAAGCGATGAACTGGCACGCGGGCAAAGCACCTTCATGGTCGAAATGGTCGAAACCGCGCGCATCCTCAACACCGCAACGGATCGCTCACTGGTGATTCTCGACGAAATTGGACGAGGCACCAGCACCTACGACGGGTTGAGCTTGGCCTGGGCAATCGTGGAGCATCTGCATGAACGAAATCGATCGAGGGTTTTGTTTGCAACCCACTATCACGAATTGGTCGAACTTCAACGAAGCCTGGAGAGCGTCAGAAACTGGAATGTGTCGGTCAAGGAATGGGACGATACGGTCGTGTTCCTGCATCGCATCGTGCCGGGGAGCGCGGACAAAAGCTACGGCATTCATGTCGCAAGACTGGCAGGCATCCCGCGATCGGTCAATGAACGAGCCAAGGAGATCCTAGGACAACTCGAATCGAGTCGACTCAATCGGTACGACCAACCGCGTCTGGCTCCCCCACCCCCGAAGAAATCTGGGCATATCCAACTAACGCTGTTTCAATGGCAAGAGAACGAAGTCGTTGAGAAGTTGAAGGGTACTGATCTGCACAGCCTGACCCCCATCCAAGCGCTTCAGCTGCTCGAGTCGCTGCAGAAACAGGCGCTCGAATCTTGACCGATCAGTCTGATCGGTCTGATCGGTCGGATCGGTCGGATCAGTCGGATCGGCCGGATCAGTCCGATCAGTCGCGGGCGCAGCGGACGAGCGTCATCAGCGCAAATCCCGTTCCGTAGGGCTGATGGTAATTGTACAACGGGTAATCCCACCACGAACCGTCTTTCTCTTGGAGACGGATGATCACATGGGCCAGATGATCCTGCATTTCAGGTCGCACTTCTTCGGGTAACTGCTCGAGTCCTAGGGCTGCATAGTAGTGCCCGTAGTAAAAAAAATAACCTGCGACCAAGAACCAGGACTCATGCGGGACCGGCCGTTTGCGACCGATATCAAGCCACAGGTTTCTTGCGTACAACCGCTTTGCCCAAGCCAACATGGCTGCATCGCTGACACTTTTATCGCCGTAGAGTCGAAGAACATAATTGCATGCCTGGCTTCGCCCGACGCTTCCGCCTGGTTTGTTGACATCCATCCCCGGATTGGCCCACATGTCTTCGGAGTACAGATAGGCCAGATCAGGACGCTGCTGGCGACGGATCACTTCCAAACCGCGATCGATCAAGACCTGGGGGACTTCGGCACCGATTTCACGAGCGCGATGCAGAGCATACAAGACCGTTGCCGTGGTGAAACTGGTCGGTTCAGCGGCAGGCCGTTGCAATCCCACTTCAAAATCGTAATACCCCCATCCACCCTTGGTCGTTTCATAGCGTCGCAACAAATCGATTTGATGCTCGATCTCATCGATCAACTGTTTCTGTTTCGCCGCATCTCCTTCGTGATAGGTGTGCAATCGGGTCAATGCCTCAATCCCGTAAGCGTGTCCCCATACGTTGTAGAGTGCGGTTTGATTAGCGCGTCTCAAGCTGTGCAAATGCTCGAGCAGCCATGCTTCTCCTTTTTCGATCAATGCATCGGACCGATAGGAGTAGTCTCTGCAGTCGACCAATGCGGCAATGCAAAGGGCCGTCGTACCAACTCGAAACGCATGGTGTGCGCCCGGAGTCGGAGCATAGATATTGAGTTCCTTGGTGCGGGTCGGTCCTCCCCATGAACCGTCGGCATTTTGGCTCTCGGCCAGAAACGCGATCCCTCGTTCGATGCAGGATTCCAGTTCCAGCTTCGATGGGGTGCTAACCGGTGAGGGCTCTGGCCCGGTCTCTGCCAAGGGGCGCTTTGGCTCTTGCGCAACAACCATGCTCGCGGCAAAGATCGCCAAGCATCCGGCCGCGCGTATCCAACGGATTGATACCCAAGACGTTGATACCCAAAACGTTGATACCCAAGAAATGGTACGGTGGGTTTTCATTATTTCTTGGAACCGTCTGAATCGACGAGTTTGTCGTCTGTGGATAGTCCGCTGACGATCTCGGTTCGATCGCCGGAAACAATTCCCCGTTCGACGATTCGTTTCTCCGGTTTGGACTCAGCGTTCAGGACAAAAACGTAGCTGACCTCATCGTTGTCGGCATCTTGATGCAGCAGGCGGCTTGGCACAGTGATCGCTTTGGGATTGAAATAGGCGACCCATTTTGCGCGGCCGGTCATTCCTGCAACTGCCTTCTTCGGCGTTTCGCCTTGCAGTTCCAATTGAACCGGGAAATTGCCATCGGCCCCTGGGATAGAGGAAACGCTCTGGACTTTGGCATCCAATTTCATTTTCGGGAACGCGGTGGGAACCACACTCGCCGCGCCGCCACTGGTTGCGTATCCCAACTCGGCTTCGGGAATCGATCCAAAGAAATGAAGCGAGCCGGGGCGAACAACGGTCATGAATATCTCGTTGGGTGCAACCACTCCGTGCGGACGCAACTTAGCATTCATCTCGGCAATATTTGCAAATCGGCCATCGGTGGACTTGCCGTAGTAAACCACGCCGTCGTGGGGAGCTTCGACTCGGAACTTCTTCAAGTCCGCACGCAGTTCATCGAGATCGCGCGATGCCTTTTCAAAATCCATGTGCTGCTTCTTGAGAGCGATGCGCCGTTTCTCAAGGATTAACGGACGAGTCATCTTGAATTGCTCGAACGCGATCTCGGCCAATCGATGTTGCGATTGCTCTTGGATCTTGGAACGAGGCAAATTGAGATCCACCGAGCGTTGATGATTGAGCTCCTCGCGTTCCAGTGCGAATCGCGATCGTTCCAAATCATCCTTAGCTCGCCTGAGCACAATCTCTTCCGACTCTTCGGTGAGGTCATCGGCGTTGTACATCTTCTCGAGTTGTCGAACTTCCTCTGCGGTGTAGTCGAGGTAGTCCTGCATCGACTTCAGCGATTGTTCAACAGACCGCTCGTTCATCGGGAATTCGCGATCGTTGAAGAATGCGAAATCCTCGTCGGCACGATTCTTGGCCAACTCTGCAAACTCCTCATCGAGCGGATCGCGGGCTTGTGCGATTTGGTGCTCTCGCTCTGCTTCCTCCAGATTCAGTTTCTGCAGGTTGAGGGAATGCTCCATCTGTACCAGTTGTTCCTTGGCATCCTGGGCATCGAATTCGACCAGGACGTCGCCCGCTCGGACTGTGGCGCCGTGCTCTACCGCTTTGAGAACTTTGAGGTTCAAACTCGTTTTGAGCGTCACGCTCACTTCCGTCGAGGAAGCGGGAGCGAAGTAGCCAGTCATCGCGATGGTCTTTTGTATAGGACCGACTTCAGGCTGAATGCTGGTTGGCGCTGGTTCTTGGCCCAGCCCGGTCGCGGCAACAAGCAAGCATGACATTGCCGGAAGGATAACACGAAATACAAAGTGATTGAAACGTCGCAGCATTGAACCGCCCCCACAATCGTTCGATGAAAAAAAGACTCGAGGTTTGGGAAACCTCGCCCCAATCTTAGGTTAAGAGGCTGGCAGTGTGGATCTGAGGAGATCGAGCATCCCGTTTTTTTCGGATTATGCCGTTTTGTCCGTCAGATCCGGAAAGGGGTGCAACCTGTATGGGTTTCGCGTACACTGATCACAACGATTGTGCGTTTTATTCCCATCTCCCAATCCCATCTCCCAATCCCATCTCCCAATCCCACCGTGTGACCATGCATCGATCATCACGTCGCCATTTTTTGGAAACTTCCATGCTCACCACGGCTGCGATCCTGGCAGCCAAGTCTCGCGCCGTAGTGGCTAGCGAGCAAGATCCTCCCACCTCTTTTGGACCGAATGACACGATCCAGGTTGCCGTCGTTGGCGCCGGCGGTCGCGGGCAGTCGCACATCGACGGCTTTGCTGGAAAGCCCGGGACGGTTGTCACGCATATCTGTGACTGCGATGAATCCCATGGACAGCGAAGCTGCGAATCGGCTGCCGAAAAGCAAGGCGGACGCAAGCCGGTCTGGGTCAAAGACATTCGCAAGCTACTCGAGGACCCATCGATCAACGCGGTTTCGATTGCCACTCCTAATCATTGGCACGCGCTGGGCGCTATATGGGCCGTTCAAGCCGGTAAAGATGTCTACGTCGAAAAGCCGGTATCGCACAACGTACTTGAAGGTCGACGCGCAGTACAAGCCGCAAGAAAACACAATCGGATGGTGCAAACCGGAACGCAAAGCCGTTCGAATCCCGGCATGCGAGAAGCTATGGAGTTCATTCACTCGGGTGGTATCGGGGAGGTCAAAGTCTCCAGGGGCCTGTGCTACAAGCCGAGACCCACAATCGGTCCGAAAGGAGTCTACGAAGTTCCCAAGGAAGTAGACTATGATCTTTGGTCCGGCCCCGCGCGGATTCTGCCTTTGACTCGGAAACGATTTCACTACGATTGGCACTGGCAGTGGGAGTACGGTAACGGTGATCTCGGCAACCAAGGGATCCACCAAATGGACTTGTGCCGCTGGGCGCTCGGGGAAGACCGTCTAAGCGATCGCGTATGGTCCTTCGGCGGACGATTCGGATATGAAGATGCTGGCGAAACCGCGAATACTCAAATCGTTGTACATGACTACGGTCCACGAAAACTGATCTTCGAAGTTCGAGGCTTGGAAACCCCTGAGTACAAAGGTGCCAAAGTCGGCATCATTGTCGAAGGGAGTAAGGGGTATCTGGTGATGACATCCTATGCCAGCGGAACGGCCTTCGACTTGGATGGTAAACCGATCAAGCAGTTCCAAGGCGGAGGTGATGATCGCCACTACAAGAACTTTACCGATGCCATGCGAGCCCGCGATCACAAGATCCTCAATGCCGACATCGAAGATGGTCACTTATCGAGTGCCTTGTGCCACCTCGGCAATATCTCGTTGCGGTTGGGCAAGAGCATCGCTTCTCCCGATATGCCAGCAGCGTTGAGGGACGGTGGAGGAGACTCGGTGGTTGAAGACGCTTGGCTCCGAACCGCCGAGCACCTGACCGCTAACAAGGTCGAAAATTATCAAGTACAGATGGGCTTGCCCCTGCAAGTCGATCCCATTTCCGAATCGTTCCTTGGAAACCATCCTCCCAACGAATGGTTAACTCGCGAATACCGAGCACCTTACACCATCCCGTCCGAGTCGGCGGTCTAAATTGATGAACAATCCATCGCTTGCTCAGCGTTTGCTGGAATGGGTGAACGACCCAAGTTATCGTCCATCCAAGCCGCGAGCGATTCAACGGGAATTGAAGCTCTCGGACGATGAGTACCGGGAGCTTCGAAGAACCATCAAATCTCTCGTGAAGGCCGGCTTGTTGGAGTTCGGCTCCAATCATCTGGTTTACGCTCCCAAGGCCGCAACGAGCCCCGTCCAGCGAACGGGCCCAACCAAGGAGATCGCTCTCTCGGAAGCTTTGTCACCCGAGGCAGCGCGGTTGGAAACATCTTCGAGGGGAGATGATTCTTCAATTTCTTCGCAGCCCATTTCTTCGCCGCCCATTTCTAACGACTCGACTTCTTCCAAGTCGAAGCGGGAATCCAACCGGATTGTAGGTATCTTCCGCAGATCATTTAGTGAGGCATATGGCTTTGTCGAAGTCCCACGCGGAACCGGCATTGCGATGCCTGATGTCTTCATTCCTCCATCGTGCACGAAGAATGCGATGGATGGGGATACCGTCGCGGTGCGAGTTCGAGATCGAGATCGACGGGGGAAAGTCGAAGGGGAGATTGTAGAAGTCGTTGCGCGAGCTCGCCGTGAATTTACCGGAACGTTTCTCAATGAAAACGGCAAATCATTCGTCTGGATCGATGGCGCGAAACTCGATAGCCCCGTCGAGGTTGGCGACATTCGAGGTCTACCTCTGGAGACCAACGACAAAGTGATCGTGGAGATGGTCCGTTATCCCGATGACTTTCATCCCGGCGAAGCGGTGATCTTGAAGGTGCTGGGGAGTCTCAAGAATCCGGCCGTCGACACGTTGGCAGTGATTCATCAGTACGGTCTTCCCGAAGAGTTTCCAAACGAAGTCATCGAAGACGCCAGAGCCCAAGCGGATCGCTTCAACGAAGATGTCATCCCGCCGGAGCGAAGGGATCTGACGGCCGTCCCCACGTTGACGATCGACCCGGTGGATGCGCGCGACTTCGATGATGCGATATCGCTCAGCCGTAATGAAAAAGGAAATTGGGAACTGCTCGTCCATATCGCCGATGTGGCTTTTTTCGTTCCTGTTGGCACAAAGCTCGACGACGAAGCGCAGAAACGGGGAAACAGCGTCTATCTCCCTGATCGCGTGATCCCGATGTTGCCGGAAACGATCAGCAACCATCTCGCCTCCCTGCAGCCCGATCGACGACGATTGGCAAAGACTGTCCATATGGAGTACTCTCCCGATGGAGTCCTGCTGCACAACGAAGTCTATAACAGCGTGATTCGCAATGCTCATCGATTCAATTACGAACAGATCGACCAGTATTTGGAAAATCGCGAACCTTGGAAAGAGCGGCTAGCCCCAGCTATTTTTGATTTGGTCGCCAACATGCACGCGCTGGCGATGGTTCTGCGCAGCAACCGCAAGCGAGATGGAAGCATCGAGTTGACGATCCCAGAGGTCAAGATCGATCTCGACCGATTGGGTAAAGTCAAAGGCGCACACGTGGTAGCTTATACGGAAAGCCACCAGATCATCGAGGAGTTCATGCTCGCGGCAAATCAAGCCGTCGCCAAGTGGCTCGATTCTCTTCAGTTGCCTTTCCTGCGACGTGCACATGCTCCACCAGATCGCTTGAAGATGCGCCGATTGACGGAATTCATGAAGGCACTCGGGCTTTATACAGAGGACATGCAGGACCGCTTCGAGATACAGCGAGTGGTCGATAGTGTAAAAGGACAAACAACCGAGTACGCAGTGAACTTTGCGATCTTGAAGAGCATGAGCAAAGCTGTGTATCAGTGCGAATTCGAGCGGCATTACGCGCTCAACATGTCCCACTATTGTCACTTCACCAGCCCCATTCGACGCTATCCGGACTTGGTGGTCCACCGCATCGTCGAGAAACTCATTCACGGCCAAAGTGCTAAAGAAAATCCAGAGGTGCTCGAGAGACTCGGTCAGCACTGTAGCAATACCGAACAGACGGCCGAGAACGCGGAACGGGAACTGGTCCGAGTCAAGCTGCTCCATTACTTCGACAGGCGGGTTGGGGAACTTCTCACGGGCATCGTCTCGGGGGTTCGCTCAGCAGGACTAACCGTCAGGGGAGTCGAGATTCCCGTCGATGGCCTCATCCCCGTCGAGCAATTACCGAAGGATCGATACCACTTCGATCGTGAAACACATACGCTTGAGGGGTACCGATCGGGGAATCGTTTCCGTTTGGGAGATGAGTTAATTGTCCGGATCGAGAAGGTCGACTTAGCTCGGCGGCAATTGTTCTTCCGCTTGGAAAAGATAGTGCACCACTCCATTCCGAGCATGCGAAACACAAAGCACAGAAGCAAGTCGGACGATTCGAAATCAACCGCTTCGAAATCAGCATCTCGTTGGAAAAAATCCGCTCGCAGAAAACACCGCGATTAACGCCTAGACGCGTCGAGCAGAGCATCCGTTTGCGTGCCGAGCGGTTCACATACCAATCTCGGAGCGTCATTTTACCTCTCCAACCGAAAAATGACAGCAATTCGGTCGGTCATCCGACAAACTACATATCACGGGTACCCTCATCCGGGATCATAGGCAATGCTATTGAAAGAGAACGGCAAGATGCCATATAACGCGGAGCCTAGGATAGCTGGCGAATCTAGGAGAGATCATCCTCTCCGCAGTGATTGACGAAGCAGGGAGGGCTTTGTGTGAGCATTCGAAAATTCGTAGACAAGTGGCACCGGTCCATCGCCAAGAGGGTACCAGGAATCCATCCGCCGGTTGCGACTGGTAATCGGCGCATCGAGAAGCCGCACAAGGTTCGTTTCTCATTGCCTACTCTGAGTCTTTCCGAAATCTTTTCGGGATGCGACAACGAGGAAGTTGCTTTTTTGCCTCGACTGATTCGTACGCACAAGTGGGCCATGCCCGAGCATGAACTCATTACTCTGGGAGCTATCACGAAGGTATTACAACCCAGGCTCGTCGTAGAATTCGGGACATTTCTGGGTGGGTCCACCCTTGTCTTTGCATCGAATATGCCTGAGCGAAGCAAGATAATCACCTTTGACATCGATCCTTCCGCTCGAAAGACTCATATTCATGGAATGGGGGTTGGAGTCCCTGATTTCGATTTGGGATGCCTGTTTCGCGGTACGCGTTACGAACGCATGATCGAGCAACGTTATTCCAACGAATTGAATTTCTACGACAAGAATGTAGAAGGGCAAGCTGACTTAGTGTTTGTGGATGCGGACCACACCTACGATTTCGTCAAGAAGGATACACAGCTTGCAGTCCGGTTTCTGAAGCCTGGTGGAAGCATTCTTTGGCACGATTACACATGGGAACTAAGCAGTTCGGAATGCGTCGGTGTCACCCAGGCAGTCAACGAATTCCATAAGGAGGTTGGGGGTTGTTATCAAATCGCGGGTACCCGATTCGCGATCTACACTCCATCCTTGGTTGCGAATCGGTCGCGAACAACAGCGGCCTAGCACTGTTTCCTCATGATCCCACTGAGAAAGAGATTTGGAATGAGACGTCGTGCATTCGTAACGGTCGCAACACGCAACTATTCTCACTTTGCTTTTGCGCTTGCGGAGTCGGCTCAGCGTCATCACCCGGAGGCGGATTTTTTCATTTGCTTTGCTGACCCTCCTGACTTGTCTACCGTACCGACCTGTCTCAACATCAAATCCTTTCTCGCGTCGGAGTTGGCGATCAAGGAATGGCGACGATTTGTGTTTCAGTACACTCCATTCGAGCTGTCATGCGCCTTGAAACCTTTCGCGATGAAGTATCTCTGCGACTTCGGTTATGAGGAGATTCTTTATCTCGATGCGGACGTCCGGGTTCTGTCTTCCCTTTCGGAAGTATTCTTGGCATTGACCACCGACTCGATCTTGCTGACACCGCATTTGATCAAGCCCTATCCAGACGATGGTGGTCGACCTGGCGAAGATGCGTTTCTGATGTCTGGGATATTCAACGCAGGATTTCTGGCTATTCGTAAGGATGATGTGTCTGGCGAGTTTCTAGCGTGGTGGATGCGACGACTGCAATCGGAGTGCTTCATTGATTTCTCCAATGGCATTAACGCTGATCAGAAATGGTTGAGTTTGGTGCCAGGTCTTTTTGATCGGGTTCGGGTTCTTCGTGACCCGACAATCAATACAGGGCATTGGACATTGCCACAGTATTCTCTGTCTTTCGATGCTTGCGGACGGGCTTGCATTGATCAGCGTCCAATTGCACTATTCCATTTCAGCGGACTTAGCCCTAACTCCCCGTTGCAGTTTGATCACGACCAAACCAGAACCTCGCTGAAGAAGGAACCAGTTTTACGAGCTTTGGTTTCCGAGTATCATGCGGCTATTCAACGCTACAACAGTATTAATTTCCAGAGTTTGGGGTGCGAATATGACTGTTTAAGTGATGGCACCATGATTCGGCCTGAATGGCGAGAAGCGATTCGTCGTCAGCACCCTCTCTTCGCGAATCTAGATGACCCTTTCGATGTTGGTTCCGTTCAAGGGCTAGTCAAGAAATACACTTCCATCGAAGCGGACGCGAGAAAATGGCGAAAGGATTGGCGGCTTAAGGGCGCGTCCAATTCGCGAGAAGTGAAAAAGCTGAAGCAAATCGAGAGAAGAATCAAATCGGTGCTCTATGCGTTAGGATTACGGAAAAAAGCTGCATGAGTCACTCTCTGGCATAGAGCGCACGCAATTGCTTGATCGCCGAGTCGACCAGCATCTCGCCACTTCCCTCGGCACAACGGGCTGAGATGACTTCGTAGTTCCCCTGCGCATACGCTTGCCGCGCCGGAACGTAGCCGATCGAACCATTGGCCAGTTCATGGATCGAAGTTACGGCAAAGGGTGACCCATCTTTGATGGCCAGGCCGAGTTGGACGAAAATCTCGCCCGGCAAGGATACCCACGCCACCTCGCGCCCGAGTGTGATCACTTGAACCTCTGCATTGATATAACCATCGGTCCTCGCCTCGACATCGGCAATCCGATAGGCCTCCACCATTTCCATGAAAGGTGGGAGCGTATTGTCGTTCATCCTCGCCAACACCCCCTTCGCCCATTGCGATCGCTCGGGAGTATGACGATAAACAGGAACACGAACGATCTCATGCGATGCTGCGAGACGGTGGCTGTCAAGCGGCCGCAGTTGATTCCACGATCGAAGGATCGCACCAGCCAAACGTGTACCTATCCTTGCGGCCTCTTGATGCCCGCCCTGACGGTTGCCCGAACGTACATCGATGTGATTGATATCGCCGCAGGCCCCAGTGGCATACTGCAAATGTGCTTCGGGACCAAACACTTTGCAGAGGCATTCCTGGATAGTGTAGGGCATGTCGGCACTCCACTCGGTTCCTCCAACGGTGTCGAGATGGATGGCGAAGCTGCTCAGTAGGCCGGCGAGCTTCCCTGGCTCATCGTAGAACGCCACGAACGGAAGAGAATCATCTATAGGACCTGCTTCACGTACGATGTTCGGATTAAGCTTCCCAGGGTTCCAGCCTACGGACCCGTCTTTCATGAAAAAACGACGGTTGAAGGCGAGTTGCTGCTCTTCACTGATCGCATAGGAAACCGTTCGGGCTTTCAGATTGGCCGCTGCATTGAAAACGCTTTTCGCGATCCGCTCCGGCAGGCCGATCATGTATTGTTTGGCTTCGTCGGTCTGATTGCCGAACCGCCCTACAAGGATTTCATCGGGTTCGTACAGCATCGGACCAGTATGGGAATGGGTCGCGCTAATCATGATGTGAGAGGGAGGTATTTGAAGTTTCTCTTCGATCAGCTTACGCGTTTCCCGAACCATCCACGGGTTGGTGGAGATCAGGTCAAGCGCAATGATCACTGCCCGTTGGTTGCCATCATCGAGTAAAGTCGCCTTAGCCCAAAGAGGGTCGTGCATCGCGGTTGAATACCGTACCCCGTAGTAACCCGCCATCGGTGTGGGACGTTCGGGGGTAATATCCGAGATTCCAAAGCCAACTTTTAGTGATGCATTCGGTCCAGCTGGCGATTGACATCGCGCCGGATTGGGAGCAATCGTAATTGCAAACGTGATACCCAGAACGAAAAGTATCTGTTTGGTACGTGATGTCATCGTGGAACTCGCACTCGCAGCTCAGGATTAGAAACCTTGGTGATGCACCCGGAACGTTCTTGCATCTAAATAGTGTAGCGAGCGAGCGGACGTTCCGCGAAGCGAGATTCCATTGTTAGCCGAGATGTGCGAGCATCCGGGTTGAAGTGGAGACACGGTGCCATGTTTGCCTCGCATCAGACCGGACGACTTACGCCGAACCGCTATTTTTTGAACGATCCGACCGTGGCTCGGTAAGCCGCGGCGACCATTATGGCCCTTCAGGCTTTAGCAGCCAAGAGCGCGGCAGCAAGGCCCAGCGGGCCGATAGTTTGGATGCCGGGATGACGAAGTCCCCAGTTGATGAGTCCTCGCGCCAAAGCGCCCCGGCAATTTCCACTGGGTTACCGTCGGACTACTCCTCGATGCCACCAGCGCGAGTGTAGAGCCGCACAAGTTCTTTGTACTCAAGCGCCTCAGATAAAAATACAACCGAACCGTCCGCCATGGCGACATTCGCACCACCGGCATGCAACGAGTAAATGCCCCGGTCATTCGAGTAGTTGATCGTGTTCTCAAATCGGTGAAAGCTACGTGAAATACTAGTAGCAGTCTGCCATGACTCAAAAAAATAATACCTTCCGCCATACGTGCGAGGATCAATCCAGCGAGGCTTTGCTCCCTCTTCGACTAGCAAGATCGTATTTGAGAGTCCATCGGTTACGCTGGCAAAACGACCGGGTTGAAATCCGCGAACGGCTATTCCGATCGGTTGTTCTGAGAATAATGACCAATTATGTAGTATGTTGATGTCTGCCTCCCCCCAAACTCCCCACCGAATATGTTTGATACCTGCTCTACGTTTTTCCATGTCGGGGGGATCACCCTCAATAAACCCTTTGAACGGATCATCAGCTACGAAAATGCCCAACCTCGCCTCATACTCCGAGATCGCGATGGGGTTCATATCTAGCCGATCACCCGGATATGTCGGTCCTCCGTCTCTCAGGAGTAGATCATCCCACGTCGGCCGGGGATTCGTGGGGCAAAGAAAGGTTGGTACAACGGTTGAAACGAGAGGTTCATTGACCGGCTCCCAAGGCAGAGCCGACCAATCAAATTTTTCATGGAGTGCTCTCTGTTCCAAGAACGGGAGCAATTTCATTCTCCAAGAATACCCGCCGATGTCATAATCTCCGTCGATATATCCTTGACCCACCGATGCGTTGTTTTTCGTAGGTCGGTCATAGAAGGCTGGTAGCGAACGATGGGCAGCTTCGAAGTTTTGACAGGCAAGTGCCATCTGCTTCAAATTGTTCTGACACTGAGTCCTTCGTGCCGCATCCCGAACCGACTGAATCGCCGGGAGCAGAATTGACGCGAGGACACCGATAATCATCAAGGTTACTATCAGTTCGATCATCGTAAAACCGTAACGAATCATTCTTTGACTCTCCAAGCTACGGCAATGAGTACGATCAAGACAAATCATCATTAGAATCCTCCAAAAAGAGACGAAGCTACTTCACACACAGGACCCGACGGTGCGTGACAGACCGACCTAGTTCATCGCTGACTCGTTCTTTACAGCCGAAGCGATCGTTACGAGTTAAGGACTACCGAGTAGCACCTTGCAGTATTCGTGCACCGGATAAGAGCCTTTCCAAAGAGACTCCTCGTCCGCTGTGCGAATAACCGCTTCGCCCTCGCCAATCTTCTCGTACTCGATCAATGAGGTTGCCGACTCTGCGAAGTTCGCTGCGATGGCTTTTTCTGCGTTTTGAATCACTCGCGTTATCTCTAACTCTGCTATGGTTTTGGGAAGCGATTGTTGCTGGAAATGGTTGAGCAACGCGACTCGTGCGCTTAATAAAGCGAGTTTTATGGCAGGTGTGCGATAAACACTTTGCGGATTCCAACGATTCGCGGCCTCCCGATTTTTCCTCGTCGACTCCTGATAAGCTTCGATTGCGAGGACGATACTGGGAGGTGTCCACCAGCCAGACGACAGACGGTCCAAACCGGAGAAGGCTTGTAGTCGCGTCCATCGGTCCTGTTGCTCTCGATCCCAGGAAGCGGATGGGCGCTGCTTGCACAAGCGATCGACCCAGACCTCGACTTCCTGAGGGCTGAGGAGGCTCACGTCTAGGGCCCGATGCAGCAAGCAAACCAGCGGCTCGACGGAGAAGAGGTCTCCCCAATAGGTTTGGTCGATTTGATAGAAGGTCGCGAGGGCCTGATCGAATCGTTCCCGGTCCCCCGTGTGCAAACAACTTGCCGCATCGAGAAAGACGAGCTTCCTCAAACGATCAAGCGATCCCGCCCCCAAGGGTGCAAGGATAGTGGTTGGTTCATCCAGTGGCGGGCATCGCTGATAAATCGTATCGAGAAACGGGCGATTGCTCTCCGCGAATTGCGATAAGGGAATCGGATGCTCAACCCACGGAGCGGGAACGTCATTATTCTTGGATTCCAAGAGAATCGAAATTTGGGATTCGAAGTAAGGATGCTGGATCTGAGCGACGAGGTCCTGCCACTGGGCGAGCTTTTCCCGATCCGACTCGCTCGGTGCAACCGACTTGACAGGTTGAAGCCCCGCATGCTTCAAGGCCTCCTTTTGGGACGCTTGCAGTGGATTAGCCTCGGCTCGCATGGAGAGCACGACATTCCCTGCTCTCCATTCGGAGTCGATCATCTTTGCTCCGAGCATACTGACGGATCCAACGACCAACAGAGTTGCCGTTACAGCGAACACCATCCACGCTGGCCATCGGGGTTTGTTGTATCTATTCACGATTCTGCCCCTTCGAAATCAAGTCTGCGGGGATCGTTTCCCAATCTCCCCGCCAAGTGATCGCTGGCTCATACCAATGTGTGGGTACTAGAACGACACCATCTACGACATCGCACAGATCATCGCGGCGGAGGAGGAATTGCTCTCGCTGAACCTCTCGCTTTGCCTTCGCCTCTGAAGACCCCGGCGCGGATTCCAGCAGATCCCAAAGTCTTGCTACGTAAAGATCGCGTTCGCGAGCCAAGCGGATGCTCAGCGGGACTGCCCCCGTGAAGCGAAGGTCTTGAAGGTACCCATAATCGAGATAGTAATCACCTAACATGTTGCCGCTGCTGAACCAATCACGCGCAGCATTCACTTGGCTTTGGTCGTACCAATCCGACGCTAGCGCTTTGCGGCGGGCGTCGTCCCGAGCTTGACCGTTCGCCAGAAACTTCAATAAGGATCGGTAGAGCGACTCCCCGATCTGATCGCGAGCTTGTGGCTGAAGGCATTCCCTGAGCGCCACCAATTCAATCCGTTCTGCCAGGTCGCATGCTTTCAGTTGTCTCCTGTCTCTCAATGTTCGCACGATCTGCGGTACATGCGACAGGATGGTGCGATAATCGTCGGACCCCGAAGATGTCTCTTGTTGGGACGCTGTGGTCGCAGATGAAACTTCGCTGCGAAGTGCCGACAACTCGGCTTTGAATAACGCCAACTGGACATCAACGCCATTCCCACTCAGCCAGAAACCGACATCGCCTGCTCGGTGTGTCAATGTCCTGCGATAGGTTTGACGGACTTGCTCGTTGGAATCGAGAAGCGTCGAAACAGAGTCGTTTCCTTCAGCGACGAACTGCGGTCCTGGAACAAATGGAATCGAAGCCTTTGCTGGTGAGGCTCCCGAGGCGAATCGGACCAATTCGGTCCGCGTCGCTGACGCCATGCTCGGTAAATTCCAGATGCCCCAGAGCCCTGGCAACCAAGGAATGGTCAAGGCAATCGCTGCGATTGCGCCGTGCTGAACGTAGTACGTCCAATCGATCCGACGTTCCATCCACGGCTTCATCATCCACCATGTGGCTCCTAGCAGGATCGCAAAGGTGGCGATGAAGATCCACCACGGTGCGCCCATGAGAATCGCGGCAGATAAACAGTAAAGCCCCATCGCCACTGCGGCGATCGGTGCCGCGATCGCCGAGATAATCGGACTAGCAATCAGTTGTGACACCCATTGCCCGGTAATGTAAATCGCTAACGCAATCGCCAAGCATGCGAATGTTTCGACCAAGTCCAGCGAGTTGTTTGGACGCAAACTCCAGTACCGTGCCAACCCCAAACCCAATAGAATCGTGAGCGGAATCCAATGCCGCGTCCACCACAGCAACGAAGGGGATACCCCGCGATCGGCATAGAAGCGAACTCGCTGGGCGATGCTATCCCCTTGGTAAGCAAACACGCCCATCCAAAGAATCAAAAGCGAACCGATCATCCACAAGGGGACGCTCGAATCTCGCGAGATGACGTTGCGAGTCATGTAGTTGTCGGAATAGTCGAACAACCGTATGGGACCAGCGATCAACAACCACAGTGCGCAAAACAAAGCTACCGCTGTCCACAGCATCCAGCTTTGACGTACCATCTGCCACAGCATGCCAGTGCCCGGCGTCGTACGAGGCCAGAGCACCCAAGCCTCGGCGGTCCTCTCGCTTCGCATCGCAACCTTCAGCCCCAGCCATCCCGAACTGGGCCGGGGTGCAGATCTGGCGGAAAGCTCGCGTTGACTTGCGATCCATCCGAGAGCCAATGCGATTACGTAACCAAGAGTAAGGCATGCCAAATACACTCCGGAATCCAGCGACCACTCAGAGACGGAATCCCTTACCAGTTTCGAGAGAAAATTCGCGATACCATAAGCGGTCAACCATACCGCAAGCGTGGATGGGATCAGCAACAAGAGCGATACCATCGCGGAGTGAAAATACCAAGCCAAGCCTAGACCTGCCAAGCACAAGAAGATGGAAACCGCGACCGAAGTGACAAGCATCAATGGGAGCGATTCGCCGCCAACTAAGTAGACCGAACGCGATACGCTAGGCTCCATGCCGAGCAGATAAGCAAACAGAACCCATGCCATTAAAGTCACGATCCATATCGCCGCGAGACTCATGAAGGCAACCGCCAATTTCGTTCGCGCAATATCGCGCGAAGAAATGGGCAAGGACTGTAACCACCGCAACGAACGAGACTCCTTCTCGGCACCTACCAACAGAATGCCAACTCCACAGGCATAAATCATTGGCACCGAAAGAAAGACGTATCGGTATTGATTAGCGTTCACGAATGGAGGCGAGGTGAAGCTCGTCGTAACCAGAATTAACAGCAGCATCCCCAGTCCCAACGCTAACACCGTCAATGCCAGCGGGACGAGTTGGCGAAACTCTTTCCATATCAAAGCCGAACGCCATACGGCTGAATCGAGAGTTCGATCGTTCATGATCGGTTAGCCTCCATCGCTGTTCGACCTTGATTGCTTCCGATTGGTTCGGTCTGCCGCTTGTAGAGGCTGTCTCCTCGCGTGCACGCTACAAACAATTCCTCCAAGGTCGCTGATCGGGATTGTGCATCGATCACTCCGGCGGAGTCTCGCCAAGCGGCTGCGGCTGCCTGGCCATCTCCCTGGACAATCAATTGCTTCTGTCTCCCCTCCGTTATTTCCGCGAGGATCTTGTTCGTTGGTGGTGGATCCGCAATCGCGATGAGCGGATCTTGGAGCGATACGGTCACCATCGCGATTGATTCCTTGAGATCCGCCAGTGGTCCGACCAGTTGCACCCGTCCCTTGTGAAGGATCGCGATCGTGTCGGCCACCCGTTCGATCTCGGAGATCTGATGGCTCGAGAGGAATACCGTTCGGCCCGTCGCCGCGACAGCAATCATGCTTTCAAGAAACTCGCGACGCACGATCGGGTCCAAGCCCGAGGTCGGCTCATCGAGGATCAGCAGTTCCGGATCGTGGGCTAGAGCAAGCGACAGGGCAACTTTTGCCCGCTGGCCTTTGCTCAAGTGTTTGATTTTCCGGCCAGCCGGAAGCTCGTAGCGATCGATGAATTCTTTGTACGATTCCTTGAACCCGTCAGCATAGAACGAGGCCGCAAACCATCCGATCTCGCCGACCGTCATCCAATCGTAGAGGGCCGGTGCATCGCTGACGTAGCCGATCCTTCGACGAAGCGCGAGCGACTGGTCGCTGCGCGTCGGGTCGAGATCCAACACACGCACTTGGCCGGTCGATGGACGCTGGAATCCAGTCAGAATACGGATCAGAGTCGTTTTGCCCGCCCCATTTTCACCCAGTAGGGCGAAGACCGTCCCGGGTTCGATCCGCAGATCGATTCCTCGCAATGCATCGCAGCCTTTGTAATGCATCTCGACACCTTGGATAGAGATCGCATCGCTCATGGTAGAAACCTCTGCTTTTCAATCTTGGTCGCCAAAAATTAACAAATAGGTGCGCCGAAGTGTAAATCGCTTCTGGGCTTAGACCGGTTCGGTTTCCTCGAGGGGACTTGAAACGGTCGTCACATTGCCATCCAGTTCCTGAATTTGATCGAGGACCAGTCGTCGAACTTCCTTGGCGCTCAGTCCTCCATGAAGAGCCTCGGTAATCGCAGTTCGAATCCGATCTTCGAGAATTTCGCGACGGGCGACACGGCATGACTGAACCGCGTCATCGCGCACCGCCAAGCCTTTCCCGCGAAGAGGTACGACCACTCCCTCGGATTGCAGTTGCTGAAATGCCTTAGCAACCGTGTTGGGGTTGATCGCCAACTTGACCGCCAGAGCCCGGACGCTCGGCAGAAGCTGCCCCGGGACCAAGACACCGTTGGCGACTGCAAACTTGACTTGCCTGACGATCTGTTCGTAGATCGCGATGCCATTGTCTGCGTCAATCGAAAAGAACATGCTCACCCTCGCTTGATGTTCCGCCTCCACATGTTCCGTCTTCACCAGAGCGCCGGAATCCCGTGTTCTTGTGTACTAGGTAGATAGTACACAAGTACAATTGGGCCGTCAAGTGATTTTTCGAAGGTTTGTAGTTTTGCGTCGTTGGTTCCCTTGCTGACGCGTCGGGTTGTGAAAATCCCCTGAGAAACACTGGCTGCTAGCCTCTTCAACCGCCAAAAGCTGACTGTCAAACCCGGCTCAGCGATCGTTGCCGGTTGCCATCGCCTTGCAAAGGTTGCATACAGCCTCCCCCCCGTCTCCAAACGGATGTCTTTTTGCGAAACATAGGATCTGCATGTCAGCTAAACTACTGACCCTGTGGTAGCAATCGTTCCTGAAAGGTAGACCATGATTCAAACCTCGTTTTTCCATCGGTTGTTCGCCTTGAGTTTGGCGATCCTCGTATCAACATCTTTTGCATCCGGTCAGCAACCCGGCCCACAACCCGGTCAGCAACCTGCACCACAACCCGAGTTTCCTCCCGCCGAAAAGGTGCTCGAAGGGTTTGAGAAGGTCGTCACCAAAGGAAACGTTGCGACCATGTATACCCTTTGGCTTCGCGCCAAAGACAGTCAGTTATACGCTGAGTTGCCTCGCAACTTTGCACAGAAAAAGTACTTTATCGCGACGACAGTGGCCAGTGGCGAAGACTATGCGGGGCTTCAAGCCGGAGAGCTTTATGTCTACTGGCGACGATACGACAAACATCTCGCGTTGATTGCTCCGCAGATCGGCATTCGTGCGAATGGTGACAAGGAAGCCGCATCGTCGGTCAGTCGACTCTTTACCGACCGTGTTCTGATGGAGGTCCCGATCGTCGCGATCGGGGCAGGTGGCGGTCCGATCATCGATCTGGATCAGATGCTCTTGAGTCCCGATTCGCGTGCGAACATCAGTCCCCGCATGTTCGATCCGAATCTGCGCATGCGAGGCATCTATACGATCAAGACAGCGAAAGCATTCGAGAACAATATTGAGATCGCGTTTGAAGCACCGGAAATGGGAACCAATGTTCTGAAGATCTTGCACTTTTCAATCAGCGACATTCCCGATAACACCGGCTATCAGCCCCGCGTTGCCGACAGCCGCATCGGATACTTCACGACCACCTATTCCGATCTCGCCAAGTACAACGACCGCGAGACTCGGGTTCGGTATATCAACCGCTGGTTCTTGGAAAAAGCCGACCCGAGACTTCAAATCAGTCCCGCCAAGAACCCGATTCGGTTTTACATCGAACATACAACTCCGGTCCGATATCGACGCTGGGTGCGCGATGGCATTCTGGCTTGGAATAAAGCTTTTGAGAAAGTCGGCATCAGCAACGCCATCGAGGTTTATTATCAGGATGCCGCAACGGGTGCCCACATGGACAAGGACCCAGAGGATGTTCAATACAATTTCGTCCGATGGTTGAATAACAATGTCGGCACGGCAATCGGCCCGAGCCGCGTGCATCCGATGACTGGCCAGATCTTAGATGCCGATATCATCCTGACCGATGGTTGGATCCGGCATTATCAGAAGCAGTATGCTGAGTCGTTGCCGAAGATCGCGATGGAGGGTTACGGCGCCGATACGCTCGCATGGTTGGTAGACCATCCCGAGTGGGATCCGAGAGTCCGACTGGCTCCTCCCTCGATGCGCAAAACCGTGATGGATCGCATCGCGGTCCAAGCATCGAAACCGTATGCAGGTCACCCGCTGGCCAACGCAGATGCTCGCATCCTGGGAGATGACGAGTTCGACGGCCTAAATCGTCCCAGCCAAGTCAATGGAATGTGCCTCGCCGCGGAAGGGATGGGCTTTGACCTCGCAGTCATGAAAATGACCTTGGATATGCTCAGTTGGGAGCAAGAGGTTGCGACCGACATGCTCGAAGACGACCAGGAAGAAAAGAATCTGGTCGTGGGTGATTGGAATGGAATCGTGAGCGGCATGAAGGCTGCTAACTTCCCCATCGATCAAGTCCCATTCACATTCTCCATCACCGACGATAACGGGACCTTGAAGGGGAGTCTTGCACTGGCTGGTATGGAGGTCCCGATGGAGTCGGTAACTTTCGATGGATCGACCCAAACACTGACAATTGTCGTTAAAGCCAACGACGGTCAGGTGACGGCGACGTTGACTGGGAAGCTGACCGGAGACAGTTTGGCGGGTTCGTGGGAGGCAGCGCAAAATGGAGCGACCATCCGCGGCGATTTCTCGGCGACTCGCAAATCGGCATCCCGACGCAAACGTGCCATGCAGGAGGAATCATCCGGTGGCGGACCCTCGCCTGCACCCGCTCCTGTAGAGGAACCCAAACCTGGTGACGATAAGAAGGCAGATGAAAAACCTTCCGAGGCTAAGAAACCGCAGACCAATGCAACCGGCGAGCAGATGCTCGATGGTATGCCCGAATCGTTTGTGGGCCCGTTGATCTCCTATCTTGTCGCGCATGAAGTGGGACACACCTTGGGATTGCGACACAACTTCAAGGCATCCAGCATCTACACGCTAGCGCAAATCAATAGCGATGAAGTGAAAGGCAAGAAGCAGCTCGCCGGTTCGGTCATGGATTACATCGGTACCAATATCCGAATCGATTCGGGTACTGTTCAAGGCGAATACTGCATGACGG
>JAGWWZ010000181.1 GCA_018970165.1 Planctomycetota bacterium
GAATTTCCGATGATGGCGATCCGTTCCCCTTGGAAGAAATCGATCGGGAGTGCCGCTGGCTTGAGATCGGGCCGCTTGGCTCGATCGGGCGGTGCGAGCAACTGTCGACCGGGGACGTCCTTATCCTCTGCGAAGGCTTGCGGTGGGATGTTAACGACGGCGGAAACCAATGCGGCAGTGAAGACGTTCAGCCAACAAAACGAATTGCGATTCATGCAGGTACTCGAATGGGGAGTATGGGATTTTTGATGCATCGGATCTTGGGACGGAGAGCCCTATCGTAATTTGTTTTCATTGCAAACACAAAGCCTTGCCAAGAACGAAAAGAGGATGCTGTCATTTCCATGAGGAGTAGGTGCAACGGAAAAGAATTCATCCTCTGTTGCATTGACCATTGAGTAACCTCAGGGGAAAATCTCTTAGAAATGTACTACTACTCGTATTTCCTTTGGACTTGAGGTGATAATCATGGATCGAGAAGAACTCAATAACTGGATCCGTCTCGGACCGATTCGAATCACCATGAACAGTGGTGACACCGTGGATATCGCGAACCGTGAATTTGTGACGGTCAGTTCAACCGCCGCTGTTGTTTTGGTACGTGGCGAAGATGGAAGATACCGTCACCATGTGTATCCGTTGGTAACCATGAGCAAGGTCGAGCAACTCGAACCCGCCTCGTGACTATCTGATAGAAGATGAGGCCGTCGGTTCGTTGCATCGTTTCGCCTGTTCGTTGATTCGTCTTGTTTTCGCAGCGGCATCTCGATCCGTTACGTGCTATAATCCGCGAGAGGAGTTATCAAATGATTTAAATCAAATACACGGGTGATGCCCTCTGGGAAAGGATTGAGCGAGCCGTGGAAAAGGTCAAGGATCGATTGCGAAGGGTCACTCGAGCCCTCAATGCCGCCAACATTCCGTATGCCATTATCGGGGGGAATGCCGTTCAGCATTGGGTGTCGCAGGTGGATGAATCGGTGGTCAGAGCCACGCAGGATGTGGATATCATCCTCAACGAATCCGATTTAGAGAAAGCGATTCCGGTACTGGAAGCTGCCGGGTTTGTTTTCCGGAGCGCAGCCGGAATCACGAAGTTCCTCGATGGACCGAATGCCAAAGCACGCGACGCGGTGCATGTGCTCTTTGCCGGCAAAAAGGTTCGCGAGGAATATACGGAACCCGTTCCTGAAATCGATCAGTACGAATGGATCGAAGACGCCCGGACACTGCCCTTCGAGCGACTGGTCAAGATGAAACTGACATCCTTTCGCAGAAAGGATCAGGTGCATATGCTCGACATGATCTCGATCGGCTTGATCGATGCAACTTGGCTGGATCGATTCTCACCGCAATTGCGATCGCGATTGCAAGAACTGTTGGACAACCCTGACGGCTGATCGCTCGTCTGGGGCGATCACATCCGCTCGATGACTTGAATCCCCAACAAGTCCAACCCGACTTTGAGTGTTTGGCCTACGAGATGTGTCAACTTCAATCGCGACAGACCGATCGCCTCGGTCTCCGCCTTGAGCACGGGGCACTGGTCAAAAAAGCTGCTGAACAATTTCGCCGTATCGAATAGATACTCGGTAATCACGTTCGGCAGATAATCCTGCATGGAATGCTTGAGCGTCTCCTCGAACCGGATCAATTGCAGTCCCAGAGCGATCTCGACCGGAGCCTGCAGATCGATCGTTGCCGTCTCCCATTTCTCGCGAGCCCATTCCTGAGTTTCCGCCTTGCGCAGGATGCTGCGTGTGCGGGCGTAGGAGTACTGGATATAGGCAGCCGTGTTCCCTTCGAGTTGCACCATCTTGTCCATATCGAAGACGTAGTTGCTCTCGCGGTTGTGGGAGAGATCTGCGTATTTGATCGCTCCGATCCCGACGATCTCCGCGACTTGCCGCTTTTCCGATTCATCCATCTCGATACCGGCAACCTGCAATCGGTTGGGGTCGCATGCAACGGCCCACGCCCGCTCGACCGCTTCGTCCAGCAGCGGTTCTAAACCCACCGTACTCCCGGAACGGGTTTTGAATGGTTTGCCATCTTTGCCGAGTACCGTCCCGAAGCTGATATGTTTGAACTGGGTGTGTTGGTAGCCCATCTTTTCGAGAACCGCAAACAGTTTTTTGAAGTGCTCGCTCTGGCGATGGTCGACAACGTACAAGCATGCGTCCGGTTCGAACTCGCGCTCGCGAAACATCGCCGTCGCGATATCGGTCGTCGCATAGAGATATGCACCATCCTGCTTTTGGACGATCATGGGAGCATCAAAGCCATCGAGGAATACGCAGATTGCGCCGTTGCTGGGGACAGCGAGTGACTTGGCAAACAGTTCTTCGATGACCGAACCGAGCAGATCGTGGTAGAAGCTCTCGCCATACTCGTAGTCGAATCGAGTCCCCAGCCGATCGTACACCGCATGAATCTCGTCCAAGCAACGAGGCAGGAACTCGTTCCACAAAGCCAAATTTTCCTTTTCACCTCGATGGAGCGCAGCGGTTTCGGCCAACACGGCGCTATTGAGATCGGGATGCATCTTGGCATCGGACAAAAGCGTCGGGCTCGACTCGGCTTGCGCGATCAACTCTTGTTTGGCCGCCAGATCGTCATGGGCCTCTTGAAGTTTGTTTTGAGCGGCCTGCAGTTCCTTGGCCGCTTTCTTGTCCTGCGGAGTCTCCTCAAGCTTCTTCTTCGCTAAATCCACACGATGCGAAGCTTGTTGGATATTGGCATCCATTTTGGGAAGATTGGCGACGGCCTCTTGATACGCGATCATCGCTTGAATGTGACGATACAAACGGCTCAGTTCCGCGACTGGTTGGCTTTGATACGCAGACTCGTCTCGGAAGTGTTTGTATCCGTAGATGATCATGCCGAACTGGGTTCCCCAGTCCCCGAGATGATTGTCGGTGATGACTCGATGGCCGAGGAATCGCAGGGTGTTGGCGATCGCAGCACCGATCACTGTGGATCGGATATGCCCGACGTGCATGGGCTTGGCCACGTTCGGCGAGGAGTAATCGACCACAAAGGTCTTTGGATCCGTCGTTCGCTCGACTCCAATGCGATCGTCGCAGGTCGCGTTATTCAATTGACGTGACATCCACTTCGGACTGAGCTTGAGATTGATGTACCCCGCACCTGCGATCGAAACGGTCTCGCAAACATCATCGAGCTTGAGACGATCAACAACCGACTTTGCGATCTCCAGCGGTGGCTTGCCGAGCGGTTTAGCGAGCGGCATCGCGATATTGGCCTGATAATCGGCGAGCTGCGGTTCGCGCGAGGGAACAATCCGTTCCAGCGACGATGCCACGAGTTGCGGGTTATCGATCAGATCATTCAGTACCGCAGCGAATCGCTCGCGGAGTAGAGAGAGTATTTGCATGGAAAATCAAGAAGGAGATGGCTGCTTGTTGCGACGTTGATTGGACTGGGGCATTGGCATAGGGCCAGCGAATGCATCCATGATCACCAGGAGATTGAGCAAGCCTGCAACTGCCGTGTACAGAGTTCCCAGTTCAAAACCCGCAGAGGACTCCAAATGCCATTTCGATAACATCGCACGATCGACCGGCGGCGCCATGAATCCTTTCAAGAGATTGCGTTGGGGAGGCTGTTTTCCGATAAATGCCTGAAGCAAACTCGGTGCGGCAGGCAAACCAACCAAAACCTGTGCGGGATACTGGATCCGAAAATCGTCGGCAGAGAAAGAACAGTAGACAACTCGCCCTTTGCCGATAAACATCCCCATGAGGAACAACCCAAGGATGCATGCAGCGAACAAATACGCCTTGTTCTTGCGTCCCTGATAAAAGTGACCTGCGGCCGGAAACAACAAAGCGAGGGCGGCTGCAATGTATCGATTCTTGAGATCCACCACGCAATCGTCGACCGTGACCTGGTGAGGCTTTGCCACTTGGGTACTCATCGTCTAAAGGGTCCTAATCACTCGTTCGATGCAATCGCATGCCAAATCGATATGCGATTCCTCCGTGACTCCGGGTGGAGGGAGGAATCGAAGTCGGGTTGGATTGCTTCCTGCGACAAATCCCATCAAGCCTTCGTCGTACAATCGGGTCAGTACCTTCTTGGCCGTCTCTTCGGATCCGTCTCCTGGCGTGAGGGCGATCATCATCCCTTCGCCATGAGGGCCGCTGAGTCGACCGGGATACTTCGCCGCGATCGCCTCGAGGCGTTTTCGAAAATAGTGATGCCTTCGCATGTTCCAGCCATCGTCTCCCCAACAATGCTTAGTCAGAAGATGATCGAGCACAGCTAGTCCGCATCGAATCGATGCTGTTGACGCGGTGAAGGTTTGCGACAAGATCGGCCCCTTGGGCTTGAGCCCCGTTCCGTAAAGGGTCGCGCACACCTGAGTGATTTTCCCCAGCGTGACGATATCGGCATATTCATCCAATCCGAAATGCTGGAATGCGAACGGTCGACTCAGTCGCGAAAAAGTTTGAACCTCGTCGAAGATGATCAGCACTCCCCGCTCTCGGCAGAGGCTGCACAGTCCCTTGAAGTACTCTGCGGTCCCTGGATAGTAGCCACCTTCGCCAGCGACCAATTCCAGCCAAAGGCATGCATGCTGACCAGGGTAGCGATCGAGCAACCGATGCAGACCTTCCATGGCGCTTCGCGTTGTGCCCTCGGGATCGCGAGGATGAAACATAGTGATGTAATCGACATCGAGCGCGGCCGGAATCCCGCTGCGGTAGGCAGGTCGATCGGTCAAGGCCGCTAGTGCAATGGTTCGCCCAGCAAAACAGTTGTCGATACAAATCACGCGCGATGCAGGAGCACGATGATGAAACGCAATCTTCAGCGAGTTCTCGTTAGCCATCGCGCCGCTGGTGCTGAGCAAGCAGTGATCAAGCTTTGCGCCCTGCTGACGCGCGAGCCCGATTAACTTTTCGCACATCAACAGCGACGACTCGTCATGCTGCAGATTCCCTTGCATGACGGTATCTTCCAGTGCAGCATCGACCGTTGCCAGCAGCATGCGTGGATCGGAATGCCCCATTCCATGAACCCCGATGCCGACGATAAAATCGAGCTTGACGCTGCCATCGCCGAGTTGCACGAACGGGCCGTTCCCAAGACCGCTACTGATGTAGGGAAAGTACGGCGCGCCGCCACGTGCGCTAGCCAATCGAGCGAGCTTGGCCTGATAAGGTTCGATCAATTCCGGATCGGGAGGCCGAATCGCATCGATTTTGGATCGTTGCTCCTCCAGGGCCTCAGCAAGCAACGCCCGGGCCTGGTCTATCCTCGGGTCCGCGATGAGCGATTCGTAATGAAGTCCGAACTCTCGATGGGTCGCAGACTTGTGTTTTTCCTTTTGCAACGAACCACCTCACGGGATGGGAAGCCAGGGTGAATGGAGATACTCAGGAAGTTTACCACGCTTGGCCGGAGCCAACCATCTCAGTTGCTCCGACCTGCGGGTGGGTGATCCCAAGACATTTACACGAGCCGCGTGGTTCGCCCGAGGCATTCCAGAAGAAACTCGATCACTTCGATATGTCGGGTCGCCTCGGCCAGGTCCCGCCCCCAGGTATACATGCCATGTTTTCGGATCAGATAGGCCCAGCAGGGTTCACGTCCCTCGCTCTGGAGGTAGGTTTCGACCTGCCGAGCCAGAGCCGGGATGTCCTGAGTGTTTTCGAAGATGGGGATCCAGCAACTCGATTCGTGCGTGGTGATCCCTTCGAGTCCCTTGAGCATTTCAAAGCCCGAGATTCGGATCCCTCCAACTGCCGCGAAATGATTCGACAGCAACGTGCCCCAAACGCTGTGCGTATGAAGAACTGCACCGGCACCTTGACGAGCCGCGAGGCAATGTAGCATTGTTTCCGCACTGCTCTTCGATTGCCCCTCAACAACCGATTTCCCATCCTCATCCACCATGACGAAATCATGCGGGCCCAGGTGCCCCTTGTCCTTGCCGCTCGCCGTAATGATCAATCGCAAAGGGTCTCGTTCAACGACGACACTGTAGTTACTCGAGGTTCCGAGTGACCAGCCGCGAGTCCACAATTGGTGACCGACGCGGCGCAGCCCCTCGATCTGGTCGGAGAAGTGATCTAAGTGATGCATGGTGTTGCGCCTTATTGGCCACCTTCTTCTCGCTTAGACCACCAAGGGAGCTGAGCTCCTCCGTCCATGGTGAGGGTGCTGCCGATCATGTAAGCAGCTTCATCGCTGAGGCTGAAGCAGATACCATGCGCCATTTCATCGGATGTCCCGAGCCGTCTCGCTGGCAGGTTCGCAGATCCGGCCGCGAGTTGGTCTTCACTAAAGAACTTGCGTTCGCCGGGGGTATCGATCCAACCGGGGTGGAAGACATTGACCCGAATGCTGTATCGAATCAGTTCGATCGATGCGGTGCGAGCCATGTGATCGATCGCGGCCTTGGCCATGTTGTAGGCCATCGCGGTGGGAAATGGGATATTGGCATGGGGGGAGCTGACGATGGTGATGGCACCCCCCTTGCCCTGTTTAACCATTTGCTGCGCCGAAGCCCGCAAGCCGAAGAATGCTCCCCACATCGAAACGTCGATGGTCTTCTTGAAGCCTTTCATATCGGCTTCGATCATGCTCTGCCGATCGCTGTAGACAGCATTGGAGACAAACAGATCGAGAGAGCCGAAGGTATCAACAGTCTTGGCCACCATGGCTTCGACTGCCGATTGATCGGAGACATCGCATTGGACGACGAGGGCTTTGCGGCCCATGGCCCGAATTTCGTCGGCAACCTTTTCCGCCTCGTGAACACTGGAACTGCAATTGACGGTGACATTGGCTCCGCCGCGAGCCAGCGCGATCGCCGTCGAGCGACCGATCCCTTTCGATGAGCCAGTAACAAGCGCGTTTTTTCCTTGGAAGCTGTAGACGGGGGGTGTCACGATGAACCACTTGGGGAAAGGGGTGTTTGGGTGAAGGGAATCAGCAGGCCTCTCGCCCGCTGTCACGGGATTATGAGTTTGCTTGGACAGCCTTGCAAGTCTCCCCAATCGATCGGAATCGAACCGGATCCGAAGGGAATCTGCAAAGACTTGAACGGCCTGGGTCGTTGGGGCAAACCCAGCCACAAGCTAGCGCCATTTACCTTCGGTTGGCTTTGGAGTTGCATCGGGAGATGTTAGGATCGATTTGGAGTTGGGTGGGAGAAATGAGGACACCCCATAGACCCACACAAAAAGTTTAGCGAGTAAGGCTATCGTCGTTGGCCCTTGGCTACGACGAAACCACGCGACCAGAGGCGAATAAAGAAATAGGACCGGCAGGATTCGAACCTGCAACCAAGGGATTATGAGTCCCCTGCTCTAACCGTTGAGCTACGGTCCCAGGGCTGGCTTGAGGCGAATCCGCATTCTACCCGCATCGGGCTTCAAGCCAAGTCGAACCCGGGGATCTCTTCCGCCTCATGCCGCTCGGCCGGGGTAGATTCTCAGGCCGGGGAGGCTGGCGGCTTCGGCAACCGTGATCGGTGCATGGACGACCTGCGAGGCAAGCTCCATCGCTACCTCATAGTCATTCATCGGCTTGGAATCCTGATCGTTGGTCCAATTGCCATTCCCCCAGCCGCATAACAGAACGGCTTCTCCGGCCTTGGCTTGTCGCAATGCCAGTTCAATCGCCGATTTTCGATTCGGGACGATCTGCACCGATGCGGGATACTCGCATCCGTCGAGCACTTGCCAAACCGCCTTTTGTCCAAAACGGACCGAACGACGGCTTTGCGTCAGGATGATCCGACCTGCGGCTCGCTCAAGCACTCGACCATAGGCCGCGAGTTGCTCCGGGGTCGCTGCGTCGGGAACTTCGGCAACACAGGTGATCGGAGTTCCATGACGCGAGAGCGAATGCAATGCTACGGCCAAACGATCCGCTTGATCAGCGGCATCGACATAAATTTGATAGGGGGTATCGGTCATCACTCGCTGCATACGACCTGGTATCCGCTGCAAGCGTTCGATACCGCGCGTGGTTTCAAACAACTCGAGGCCAAAGCTGTAGCCCACCGCCGCAGCCGCCAACATGTGACGCGCATTGTGGTCCCCGAGCAGCATGCTGGTGATCGGAGCGATGCACTTGCCCGCCTGTACCATGATGCTCTGTTCGCCAGGAGCGGATCGCATGCGTCGACCGGAGACATCGGCTACCGCATCCAAGCCGTAGGCGATCGCCTCTGGCGAATGCCTTGCCACCCATCGATTCAATCTCGCATCGTCGGCATTGTAAACCACCACGCCATGCGACTTGAGCTGATCGAGCAATCCGACCATCGCGTTCTCAACGCATCGAGTCTGCAGCGTATCGCACCGCTGATTCTTGCGAAGACTCGTGAAGACTAACGCATCGAATTCCAAACCCTGACAGGCATGCGATCGGAGCATTTCATCGGTCAATTCTACTACGGCGGCAGGAGTACCATTCTCAACACTCGCACGAAGCCATTCGGCAAGCTCCATTGCATCGGCGTTTGCTTCACAAGCCATCCCCGAGTGCTTTCCATCGCTTCCTCCGAGCGACGAGTGGTAGGCAACCGACTTGCCGATCTGTTTGATCATCGATGCAATCGTGAGCGCGGCTGATGTTTTGCCATGCGTTCCTACCACGCCGATCATCAAGATGCGATCGCATGGCTGATCCGCCGTAGCGATCGCCAACTTGGCATATGCATCGCGTACATCAGGAACGATGCATTGCGGAACCGCGCTGGGGAGCAACTGCTCGGTCAGGATCCCCACGGCACCATGATTGATCGCGGTCACGACATCGCAATCGGGTTGCGTCCACGGTGTGACACCTGCCGCGAAAACCCATTCTTGCATCGGCGACTCTGGGTGCGAGTCGCATGCTCGACACACGATGTCGTCGGCACCTACGAATTGGGCGGAAGGAAAAAGTTGCTTGAGCGAAACCGAGGGACGCAACGAAGAAGTCACTGGATAAGGCCTCCTTGCCAATCGATCGAGAAAGCGGGAATTTCCATTCGAGATGCATCCACTGTATGCATCGCACGATCCACCAATCCCAAGTCCATCTGAGATCGTCGATCACCCTATCAACGTGTCCCGAACACCCCGTTCGCGTCAAGCCGAAAATCCAAGGAATTCCTTGATGATTGCTAGCATTCAGCAATCTCAAGGAAGGGGTATTCATTGTGCGTTCGGGGCAAACAAAAAGGCAGCTGCGGATTGCAGCTGCCCGAATACTTCACCGAACTGTT
>JAGWWZ010000015.1 GCA_018970165.1 Planctomycetota bacterium
TTTCTCGCAGATCGACCGCCAGCTCCGATGTCCAATCACGATATGGACGCACCCGCCTGGTGGAATTTCGATCGCAAAAGTCATATTTACATCGAAGGCTTCGCTGAAAAGGGACACAAGGGGCTGATGCAATTCATGCTCGTTCGACAAAATGGCCCTCAGCAGTTCCGAGCGTGGGAGAAAGATTTCCGAAACGTGTATGCGTTCCTGAGCGAACTTCGCCCACCCAAGTACCCTCTTGCGATCGATGAGGCAAAGGCATCAAACGGAGAACGCGTCTTTGCAAATCATTGCGCTCAGTGCCATGGTAGTTACGGTTCGGGCAAGGACGCTTACGATGCTGCCGAGTTCCCAAACACGATGGTGTCCATAGATGACATCGGAACCGATCGCGTTCGCTACGATGCCCTCACTCCGCGACATCGCCGCTATTACGGTGAAAGCTGGTTCGCGGACTATGGCAAGCAAGATACGCGTTATGAAGCAGATGGATATATCGCACCGCCACTTAACGGAATTTGGGCTTCGGCACCCTACTTTCACAATGGCAGTGTCCCAACCCTGTGGCACGTGCTTCACCCGGAAGATCGACCTCAGGTTTGGCGTCGCCGTACCATCGCTATGGACGAGACTCGAACTGGCCTGATGGTTGAAGAATTGCAGCAGGTTCCCGCAGGCCTTTCATCCACGGATAAGCGTTGGTATTTCGATACGCGAGTCAAAGGGAAATCCGCCACTGGGCATGATTATCCCAACGCGTTGTCGGAGGAAGAAAAAGCCGCCGTGCTAGAGTACCTCAAGACTCTTTAACGCTTGAGCAACCCTCAGGTTGCTGTGCCTCGGTGGTTCGGCTCCAGATCGTTGCTAATATCGATCCGCTCACATTCATAACTGGGGCAAACAAAGCTGGCGCGATTGCTGCGACATCGCGTTTGAGAACCTCTGTCGCCAAACTTGCTGCCAGCCCTCCATTCTGCAATCCAACCTCGATTGCGATGGTGCGTGAATCCGCTTCATTCAAGCCCGCGAGTTTGCTGCCCCAGTAACCTAACAAGTAGCCAAACAAGTTATGCAGCGTGACGGCTGCCAAGAGAATCCAACCGACTTGGAGAATCTGCTGCTGCGATTTCGCGGCGATCATGCCGCAAATTCCGCATATCGCAACCATCGAGATCGTAGCCAGTACGATTTCGGAACGCCTTGGGTCCACGCGAAGACGCGATAGAATCGCGTTAGCGATTATGCCGAGGACCACTGGCACCACAACAGTCATCAAGATATTCCAAAACATCCCGACGTAATCGATCGAAACATCCTCGCGAGCATAAAAATAGACCATCAGCGGTGTCATGATGGGTGCCGCCATCGTCGAACATGCAGTCATGGTCACCGAGAGAGCGACATTCCCTTTGGCGAGGTAGGTAACAACATTGGACGAGATTCCACCGGGGCACGCACCCAGGAGAATCATCCCCAAGGCGATGTCGACAGGTAGACCGAATAGCTTCGATAGTCCCCAACCCAAGAAAGGCATGATCAGGAACTGCAGGAGGAATCCGATGAAAACGCCCTTTGGCATTTTCAAGACACGCACGAAATCCTGCAACGTCAAGGTTGCACCCATGCCGAACATTGCGCACTGGAGCAAAAGGGTAAGCGTTTCTTTGTAGGAGATGGGAAGATAAGCCAGATACAGAGGAGGCGATATCAATGCGATCAGTACGGATGCTACCACCCAGGAAGCGAAACCATAGGTTCGGGTCTTGCGATTCACGGCGATGAATATTGCAATTGAACCAATCGCGAAGACCGCAATCATCTCGGATGCAGATAGACTCATACAGGCACACTCATCAAGTGGTTTGGCCAGTTTGGCGTTGATAAATCGCGTGGATCATCGCCTCGGAGTCTTTGAATTTCTTCCCGCCCGCGATGGCCGTTTCAATCAATCGCCTCGCATCCACTTCGGAATGTCCGAGGACAGTCAAAGCTTCAAATGTTTCATCGACCACTCCCGGTTTTTGCGGTTCGAGCCCTGGAGCATCGCGTCGAACTAGGAGAGCAAATCGTGGCATCTTGCGACGAAGGGTCGCGATAATTTTTTCTGCAGTTGCAGGGCCGACGCCCGGCAGACTAGATAGGCCCTTAGCATCCTGCTGTTCAATCATCACCGCGGTATCTTGGACGGGACGCGTCATAGCGCGAAGAGCTTTTTTGACGCCCACTCCATCCACGGAACAGAACAGTTCAAAAAAGTCACGCTCCGCAACAGATAGGAAACCAACCAGCTTGGGAGTCAAGCGACTTCCCTGCGCAGCATTCCCTTCGATGTAATGGATCGTGTGTAGTGAGACAGGCTTGCCAATCTCGGTCTGCAGCTGCCGCCGCGTGAATTCCGGGATCGCGATTTCGTATTCAAAAGGGGGGTTCGCGAGGGTGGCACTATCATCGGTAATCGCTAACAACTCGCCGGTGATTTTGGTGATCAAGATTTCTTCCTGGTCGGCTTGAGTATCATCTGGGATGGTTTCGTTGCAAAAAAATGGCACAGTGCGATCGCTAGGGCATCCGCCACGTCGGGGGGATCGGGGGGTTGTGCAAGGCCTAGTTGCAGGCGGACAGCATGCTGCATCTGAGCCTTCGGTGCTCGACCGTTCCCTGTGAGCATCTTCTTGACCATCGTCGAAGCATAGGAGTGTACAGGTAAACCAGCGTTGGCAGCACCGAGAAACAAGACCCCTCTGGCATGCCCCATGAGAATCGCGGTTCGCGGTCGCTCGTAATGAGAATAGAGTTGTTCAATGGCGATTTCAGAAATCGAAAGACTGCTCAGGATATCTTGCAACCCCTCATGAAGTTCCTTGAGCCGATCGGCCATGGATCGCCCTTTGGTCATACGGATGACCCCTGCTTCGACAATTTCTGGGTTGCCTCGCGGAGCTGCGATGATTCCATAACCGGTGATACCTAGTCCTGGGTCCAGTCCTAACACCACTCTTTGGGCATCCATGACACAGGGACTCCTAATCTTTAGGACTAAGCAAGCACACAACTTCGGAAGCGTTGCGAACCAGCAGGAATGGCCCTGCGATCGCTGGGGTATTCCACGTGATACCCTCGAGCACTTGCATCTCTGCAATCGGTTTGCCACTCTCTCGATCGACGGAAACCACGCGTCCATCCTCGGCGCTTACTAATATCGCTCCGTTGACGACCAGTATCTGCCCCTGACCGTATCGTTTACCCCTCCAAACGCGTACGCCGTCGGCGGGATCAACACATTCGAGAATCCCATCGCTCAAGGCGTACGCTTTTCCTTCGAAAACGATGGCGTTGGTGAATTTGGTTTTCAATGTTCGGGTGTCGGCCCACTGATCATAAGACTGCCACCTCGTCTGCTGGTTCGAATCGGATTCTTCGGGTTTTTGAACCAAGATCAGCTTGGAACCTTGCGCGTACCCCTTGCCCAGAAGGATTCGGTTCGAGTCGACTTGAACCGGTTGAGAAGCGCATGCATCGCCATCGGATTTGCTCGGCCAAGCGCTCTCCCAGAGAACTTCGCCGGTGGCGATGTCATGCCCCGTGACGTTTCCTTCGTTGACACTGACGATTTGCCGAACACCATCGAGTGTCAACAGAGCAGGTGAAGCGTACGAGATTTGTGCTTTGCCGCCGACCCAACGTTCCTCGCCGGTCGCAATATCCAAGGCAATGAGGCTTCTCATCGCGGATGCAGACTCCTTGCCGCCTCCTAATGGGACGACCACCATATCATCGACAATCAGGGGTGAACCACTTCGACCCCAGATCACCGCTTTCTCCGCTTCTACCTGGTCGATGCTGGCGCGCTCGAGCAAATTCAAATTCCAGATGACTTCTCCGGATCTAGCATCTAAGCAGAGCACCATTCCCAACGCAGTCTGCGCAATCACGACCTCTCGGGATTGAGACCCGTCGGTATCGACATTGCCTGACACAGCTTCGCGTGACGAAGAACTTATCGATGCGATCGTTGGGGTGGAACGCGGTCCGATTCCGCCAAGTGCATTGGCGTGGCGTCCGGGAACTGATTGCTCCCATACGGTCTCGCCGGTTTTAAGATTCAAGGCAGCGACGATTTCTTTATCTTCCCGCTGAAAGAGAGTGATCGCCAACCCGTTCGCTATTGCGAAGCCTGACCATCCCTCACCGATTTCACGTCGCCATGCAATCGCGGGTAGTTTCTGATCCCAAAGCATCGAGAATTCATTCTCGTCGACGACCCCGTTGCGTTGATTGCCGAGAAATTGCGAGAAGCGATAGGGGAGTTGAGGGGATGGGGCCACCGTTGTCGATTGTTCGGGCCACGTTGGTACGATGTTCCGATCCTTCTTCGCGCGAGCGGAATCACCGCGTGGTCGGAAAGTAGGCCAAACCTCGCCATTGAAGCCAGCAAACTCGTAATTAGCGAGGAAGCCAAGCAACAGAACAGGAGGAAGAACGAATACACCGATCTTGAGCAACCAATGAACCGAACCGTGTGATGCAATAGCAAGCTGCGCGAACAGCAACGCTAGGAGACCGAACGCAATCCCCGCAAAGTTAGCGTATTGGCGGTCGACATCCTCCATTGCCCCGCGAACAACCGGGACCAACACGATCATCGCAAATGCCAAGATCGAACAGATGAACGACATTCGGTTTGGCCGGTGTCGCCGAACGTTGGCATTTTTCGGCACCTGCTCCTGACTCTCTGAAGGTGCCGGATCGGGATTCATCAGCGAGGTCTCTGTTTTACTTCGTAACGAGTTTATTGGCGTTCTGAAGGGCGTTAATATAATCGATTGCGACGTTCAGGACTTCCTCGTTATAGAAATTCGCTGCGAACACCTTGTCACGTTCCGCCTTGGGATCGAGTTGTTCTTCCTCTTCTTTTTCGGATCGAAGTTCTTTGCGGCGCGCCATGTAGTCCGACTCGCGCAAAGGAATACGTTTCTCTTCCTTTTGTTTGCGGTAGGCTTCGATTCGCCCCAGCAGTTTCTCGAACTCTGCATTGGCGAGGATCCGAGCGGTTGACTGCTGCTGCAACAACTGTTTGATAGCGCTATCAACCATCGAATAATCCTTATGAGGCTGCGCCTTGACGCTATCCATGGGGAGCGCGTAGTCGAGGTCGGATTCGGACAAGTCCATCTCGGCGGTCATCGAGGGGAGAATCACATCAGCGGCAACCCCTTCGAGTTGCGTGGAACGACCATCGGGGAGATAGAACTGCTGAATGGTTAGCTTCAGTGCTCCTAACGGTTTGGTGGCTCCGACACCAAAAAGAGCAGGTGCCAGATCTAATAGCGTTTGCACCGTCCCTTTTCCGTGGGTCTTCGGATCACCAACAATCAGACCGCGTTCATAATCCTGAATGGCACCGGCGAAAATTTCGCTCGCACTGGCACTCAGTTGGCTCGTCTTGACGATCAATGGACCTCGCCATGTAATTGATCGCACGTCATCGTTCATGGTTTGCGTGCGGCCGTTGGAATCTTTGACTTGCACTACCGGACCATATTCGATGAACAGCCCCGTGGCGGCGATCGCCTCGGGCAGAGATCCACCACCATTGCGGCTCAAGTCCAAGACGACTGCATCGACGTTCGAGTCGTTGAATTTCTTTAGGATCGCCTCCAAGTCAGTCGATGTGCGCCGATAGTCTTGCCGATTGCTTCGGGCTCCTTCCATATCGAGATAGAAGCTGGGCAATTTGATGCAACCGATTCGATACGGTGAACCATCCGCTTTCTTTCCCCGTTCTAGGACTTCGCTTTGAGCGGCGCTATCCTCGAGCTTGATAATCGCTCGAGTGATTTCATAGATCTGCCGCTCTCCACCCATCTTGGGTTTGACGTGCAGCTTTACTTTGGTACCCGCTTCGCCGCGAATCATCGAGACGACGTCATCGAGTTTCATGTCCAGGGTTTCAATGGCTGGCGACCCATCGTCCTGCTGTACTGCGACGATCTCATCTCCTTCCTTGAGCCGACCATCCTTGTCCGCAGCTCCTCCGGGTACGATCATTTCCACGATCGTAGAACCATCATCCGGTCGGAGAGTAGCGCCGATCCCCTTAAGCCTAAGGGAGATGTGCATATCAAAATTGTCTTTCTCCCTCGGTGCCATGTAGGTTGTATGCGGATCCAGGGAGGTCGTCAGGGCGGTCAAATACATTTCCAATAGCTCATAAACGTCGGTTTGCGAGCGCGTCTTGTAATAGGTTCGATAGCGTTTGTGGAGCTTCTCCCGCGTCTTCTCATCCGAATCTCCATCCGCGCGAGCTGAGAGGAAATTCAGCTTGATTGTCTTGCGCCATCGGTCCTTGAGCTCCTCAAGATTGGCTGCGTATTTCATCTCCTTGGCATCGCTTTCGATGTATTCCTCGACATTGAAGTCGAGGGGTGAGTCGATCAATTCATGAATGATCGGTGTGACTTCGTTGAGTCGTTCCAAAAACCGCAGATAGACGGTGTATGCAAACGAGATGTTGTTTTTTTGTAGCATGTCATCCAAGAGCGTTTCGTTTGCACGAAATTCGTCGACGTCAGGCTGCAGCAGATAGGACTTCATCGGGTCGACTTGACGAAGAAACAAATCGAATCCGCGTTTGGAGAGCTCATCGTCAAATTTCTCCTGTGAGATGTGCCCTTCTTCCACCAAGTTGCGGACGCTCCGAACGATGATGCGATTGTCGGCAGGGGGTGTTTTGACGGTGGCAACTCGTGGGAATTCCTCCGCGAATGATTGCGGCAGAGGGGCCATCGAAGCGATCGTTGCCAGAGTGACTCCGGAGAGTCGAACCCAAACTTGGCCACAGCTATTGCGTCTTTGCATAATGTTCTTTCGTGAGCGAACCGTAGGTCGTGTTGCGTATCCCATTGCCTCTCCGTTGCACGGTACTCTTCTCTACCGTCCCCAGGTGTTGTTCGCAACCAAATGAATGGTAGAAGATTGCAAATCCGGAGGCAACATGGATCGCTTGCACCCCCAACGCTCTCGGACTGTAATCCTCGATATTTCCCAAAGTTATTACGCTAGTATGGGCAGTTCGGCTCTTTCCTCAGCTCAAAAATTCCTGCATTCCTCCCAAGTTTTTGGCAGGTTGCTCAGGACATGGTGGCCTTCCTTGGTCACCAGCACATCGTCCTCAATCCGAACTCCTCCGAATCCAGGTAGGTATATTCCCGGCTCAACCGTGACAACCATGTCAGTTTCCAAGGGGCGATCCTGCCCCCGGGATAACCGGACCGATTCGTGGATTTGCAATCCGAACGAGTGGCCGAGCCCATGCGTGAACTTCTTACCGAATCCCGCTTCGTCGATCACACGTCGCGCGGCGGCATCCACTTGGCTCATCAAGACCCCAGGCCGAATCGCGTCGATCGCTGCGAGCTGAGCGCTCAACACGACTCGGTAGATTTTTTCAAGCTTGGGACTTACCTTGCCGGTGACCACTACGCGAGTCAGGTCGCTCAAGTAGAGATCTTCCTTGGCTCCCCAGTCGATCAGAACGAAGCCGCTTGTTCCTAGCTTGACATCGGAGGGGCGACCATGTGGCAAAGCAGATCGAGGGCCAACGCCGACGATGGTCTTGAACGCAGAGCCTGTTGCACCCAATCGCCTGATGTTGGTTTCTAAATCACCGGATATTTGCTTTTCCGTTTGCTCGGGACTGAGCAGAGATCGCGTTGCCAGAAACGCACGCTGCGCATAGTCGATCGCCCGCTGGATAGCAGCCAACTCGGACGGATCCTTCCGTTCCCGAAGATGTTCGATCAATCCGCGGCTGGTAAGGAGTTCACCCTGTGGGTGCAATTCCCGCATCCGCTCCCATTGAGCTACCGTCGTTGTGAGGGACTCCACCCACATTCTCTTGATCGAACGGCTCGCAGCTTCCTTGCCAGCCATGTCTACGATAGACATGTTGGATGGACGAAGTAAGAGTTCTAATTGCGGGCACTCCTCGCCTATCTGCTGAGAGTAGCGTGCGTCGCTGAGGAGGAATTCGGTGCTCCTGTCGATGAACAAATAACTGTCTTCGCCGGTGAAGCCGGTCAGGTAGGTCACGTTGAACGGGCAGGTGACGAGCAAGTTCTCCTGGCCAGTGCGGCGAAATTCCGACCGCAGTCTCTCGCGCCGTTTCTCATAATCCGCTTTCAGAGCTCGTTGCATCCTACGGTTCCAGGATTCGGGTTAGGGTTTCTAGCAAGGATTCGGAGAACACATCTCCGACTAGAAGAAACTCGGAATCTTCTTGAAGCGATTGGTGGAGTTGCGAGACGCTCCAAACATTGGACTCTCCGCTTGAGAGTGACTCGGGCGGGGGCATGGATTCCTCGCGATGCCGCACTTGCTGAGATACGGAGTATTTGTTTTGAATACCATCGATCATTGCCATCAAGGTTGCCGCCATTTGCAAATATGGATTTCCTTCCGATGGGAGACCTCGATATTCGATCGTTCGTTCCCTCGGATCATGGTGGCCAAAGATGACATGGCAGAGTGAATCTTGGGCATCGGAGTGAATGGATTTCGACCAGCGATATTCCGTATCGCATACTCGGTCGGGTGTAGCCAAGGCTACAGCGGCGAGCGTCGCCGCATGTTCAAGGATTCCTCCGATGGCGTACCAACCAACGTCACTCAGGCCGAGTTGCGACGAACCGCTGAGAATGTGCTCCCCTCCTCGCGACAACATCCACTGGGTTGGCATCCGAGCATGTGTTGCGATTCTGCGACGGTTCGTGCGAAGTGCCAGTTCATCGATAAGATATCGAACCATCATCAGATCGTCGCACAATTCGGGGAGGCTTGCGGATCCCAGAACTATTTCCGACGTGGAGTGCTCGGCGCGGTAGTGTCGATCGATAGCCACGCCTGCTTCCATAGCCACAGAAGCCAAATTGTTACGAAATGAAAAATCCTCATCGAGCGTTCCGCAGGCCAAATGCAAACGACTTGCGGGTAACGATTCACGGGAATCGTCGGTGCGAATGCTTTGCAACGAAAAGGGTTGGGCAGTTCGCAATTGCACGGTGTCGGCGATGCCCGTGGACTGAAGATATTGGATCGATCGCGCGGCGACCGAACGGGAATCGAGCCAGCTATCCTCCCCTGAGAAAGGATCCAGAATTCGTGCCAAGATGACGAGGGTAGCTTTATCGACTACCGGGTCGACGAAGTGGGCTTCCGAGATGGGGGCCAGGACGAGTTGCTCGCGGGTTTCGCCCGCCACACCTCGCAACGTCGCCTCCTGCGCAAACCCCAACTCAAATGCGTTCTCGGACAGCGCGCTGGCTGGCATCGACAGATGCTTCCAGTTCCCACCCAGATCCACAAATCGGAGATCGATCGCGCGGATGTCCTTTTCCCTGCAATACGCCAAGACAGCTTTTGGCTTCACGAAGCACCCAATCGGTCCACCGAGTCCACTTGCATCCGTCCAACGCACCGATACGTTGACTGAATTCACGAGTGTCTCTCACGCGACCGGTTTTTTCAATCGGGGATGCTCGGCTTCGCCGGAGCCGCAGCGGCGCGGCGCGGTGAAGTTTTCGCTACAAAACGTGTCAAATCCTGCACCGCCTCCAGCATCTCGAGCTCGTCGTCCATGTTGTCTTCTTCGCCTGAATTCCCTTGGCAAATGTCATAGGTCTGTAACGCCCAGTCCAAATCATCCATAAAGGCGCCCGATGCATAGCAGGCATCGAGCTCCGCAACGATTCGGTCGGGTACGAGATCCGCGGTCTCCTCGACCACGTCGACATCCGTCGAGCAATCCATCGGGGAAATGCTCCAGCGAACATCAGACGCAGCGCCCTCGAGGTTCTCAGGATTCTCAGTCTCCATCGCTTGCGACAATCGCCGCAAGCCGCGTGTCCGGCTCCGCTTCGGAGGATAGAGCTTGCGCAGTTCATCCCATTGCGTTGCTGGCACAAACGAGTCCATGCATGGCTCGTCCTCGGCGCCATCTTGGGGTTCGTTCTGGAACTTTCGTGATTCGAACATAACGCGGACGCTCCGTGAAAGAGATCAACGAAACCATCCGTGGTTCGAGCGATTTTCTGTCAACGCTCGCTGGTCCTGAAAGTCTAGTTCTTAAATCCGTCCCACCATACCCGCTGCACCTGGATAAACCCCCAGGATGCAGGCTTGGTAAGGATCGATTGTGTCGGTCGTATCAATTGCCAGAGCCGAGCTCTACTGGGGCTTTCTACTGGGGCTTGAAGACCACCGTCGCCAACGGGGGCAGCTTGACCCAGATCGACGCGGGGCGACCATGATGTGGCAGATTGCTGTCTGCGTTCAAGCCTGGGTAGTTGCCGACGTTCGAGCCAGCATAGTAGGCCGAATCGCTATTGAAAATCTCTTGGTAGTACCCACCGCGCGGCACTCCCATGCGATAATCCCGAACCACCGGAGTAAAGTTGCAGCACACGACTAGGAAGTCGTCCGGATTTTTTCCTTTGCGGATATATCCCAGCACACTGTCATACGAGTTCATGCAATCGATCCACTCGAATCCCGACCCCTCGAAGTCGATCTCATGCAGGGCCGGTTCGTTCTGGACCAAGCGATTCAAGTCGCCGACTAATCGCTGGATGCCCCGATGGGTCTCCCACTGTAACAAGTCCCACTGCAGTTCGCCGTCGTAGTTCCATTCGTGCCATTGAGCCAGCTCGCTACCCATGAACAACAATTTCTTGCCCGGGTGAGTCCACATGTAGCTGTACAGCAATCGCAGGTTCGCAAATTTTTGCCACAGATCGCCAGCCATCTGAGCGATCAATGCACCCTTGCCATGAACCACTTCATCGTGCGAGAGAGGGAGAGAAAAATTTTCCGTGAAGGCGTATATCAGACTGAATGTCAGTTCGTTGTGATGGTACTGGCGGTGGATCGGATCATGCCGCATATAGCGAAGCGTATCGTTCATCCAACCCATATTCCATTTCAGCGAGAATCCCAATCCACCATGCTCGATCGGGCGGCTGACACCTGGCCAGGCAGTGGATTCTTCGGCGATCGTCAGCGCACCTGGAAACTGAGAATGGACCTCAGTGTTGAACTCGCGAAGCAGATGGATCGCGTCCAAATTCTCTCGGCCACCGTACGCATTGGGGATCCACTCTCCTTCCTTGCGCGAATAGTCCAGATACAGCATCGATGCAACAGCGTCGACTCTCAAGCCGTCGATGTGATACTTATCGAGCCAGAAGAGCGCGTTGGAGATCAAAAAGTTTCTGACTTCATGCCGCCCATAGTTGAAGATCATCGTACCCCAATCAGGATGCTCTCCCTGTCGAGGATCTTCGTGCTCGAACAGCGCGGAGCCATCGAATCGACGGAGTCCATGTCCGTCCTTGGGGAAGTGGGCAGGAACCCAATCGATGATGACCCCGATCCCATGTTGATGGCAATGATCAACGAAATACATGAAATCTTCCGGGGTGCCGTATCGACTCGTCACCGAGAAGTAGCCAACCGTTTGATAGCCCCACGATCCGGTAAATGGATGCTCGGAGACCGGAAGCAGTTCAATATGCGTGAACCCCATCTCCTGGCAGTATTGGACCAGTTGATGCGCGAGATCCCGATAATTCATCCATCCGTGGACTCCACCCTGACTCTTGCGCCATGAACCCAAATGAACTTCATAGACCGAAATCGGTTTGTCGAGAACGTCGTTCTTCTGACGTCGCTCCATCCAATCGCCATCGTTCCAGGAATAGGCCCCCAAGGGCTGAACGATCGAGGCAGTGCGGGGGGGCAATTCCGCGAAGAATCCGAACGGGTCGGTCTTGTCGATCACCTGCCCATCCGCAGTCCGCATCCGAAACTTGTACTTCATCCCCGCTCCGATGTTGGGAACAAACAGTTCCCAAATCCCCGAAGGAATCTGCTTCTGCATGCAATGGGTCTTGCCATCCCAATGATTGAAGTCACCCACGACCTGAACGCTCTGCGCATTGGGTGCCCAAACTGCAAAATTCACACCGCTGTGGCCATCGACGGAGCGCAGGTGCGCGCCGAGACGCTCATAGAGCTTCCAGTGCTTGCCGGAGCCAAACAGGAATCGATCGAAGTCGGTGAGGAACGTCGGGACGGAATAAGGATCCTGCATGTCGTACGTCTGCCCGTGGGAATTGGATACTCGGATGCGGTAATCGGGGGCCCCGGAATCGTAGTCGGGAAGTAAACCCTCGTACAAGCCCGAGGGATGGACGCGTCTCATCGGGCGAACGGATTCACCTCGCGGATCGACTAAGAATACCTGTTTGGCGTCAGGAAGATAGCTACGCACAGCGATTACCCTCCGACCATCCATGTCGACTCGATGCGGTCCCAGGACCCCGCTGGGGTTGGCAGTAGCACCGTGGATGATGTCGCTCACTGATTGCAGGCTCAGGGTGGTTTGCACGATTTCTCCAAAAGTGATTTCACCGACGTCAAAAGTCAGCGATAAAACGGTGTGTTAGTAATCCCGACGTCGGAAATGCTCCCGACGAGGATCCAATAAAAATAAACATCGCACGCAGGAAACCAAAAATGCATCCAATGCAAGAATCGTATTCCAGATCCAGCGAATAGGACGCTTGACCCTCATGTCGAGCAACTGGCGTTCTTGGAGAGGATAAGGTCCGGCATTTCGAGGTGATGAGCCTACGGTGTCGCTCCGTGAAAGAACAAGGGTCGGAGCTTTGTCTTGGTTACTTGTTTCTGGTGTTGCTCGGTAAATGCTCCCAACGCGGGCCGAAGATGAGCAATTCGTTTCCTGCTCGACCACAGCAACGGCGGATTTTCCGTCCATCGATATCGTTGCTGGATGCGAAGATGCCGATGGTTGCGAAGATGCCGATGGTTGCGATGGCATCTCGAATGCCACAGCAATTTGAGGCTCGATCGTTGTCGAATGCTCGTTACTCTCCGGGCCGCCATCACTCTTCGGGCAACTATCGTGTGACTTTGTTTCAAGGATTTCGTGGGAATCGATCAACGAATGCACCGCGGGAAGCTCCTGCGGAACCTCGGCGATGGACCCAGCAACGGCTGGCTCATCGCGCAGAGGAGATTCCTGGGACATCCATCGGCACTGTACTTCGTGAAATCGCAACGCTACGTCCACGCGTCGCCACAGGTCGGCGTTGCGAATGGGTTGAATCGAACCGAAATGTTCCCAGCAGTAATCGTTTTCACGCCACTCGACTAAACCGTACTGAAGTCCGCGTGCGACATATCGACTGGTTGTCACCAAAGTGACACGACTCGGTTGTTCGAGCGCTTCGAGCCCGCGGGTGACTGCCAATAGCGATACGCGATCTACGTGGTCCGAGGCCTCACAATCGGAAGCCTCTATCTTTGTTCCGGTAACGATGTCCTCGAGCACAAATCGCCAGCGGCCGCGAGCCTCGGTGTGCATAGCGCCCGATGGGAGCAAGCATCCGTCGCTGAAGAGTAGATAGTGAGGCTTGCTAGTTGCCATCTCTGATCGCGCATCCGTGAGAACATCGTGTCGAAGATGTTCTAGATTGCGCGATGATTAGGGTCGAGGAAGGATTTCGGAAGAAATTCTTTTGAGAAACTGCCGTTTTTCTCCGCATCAGGTAATGCGTAACAGATGTACCTACCATGCCGTGCATTGCATCGTGATGATTGGCTCGCGAGTCTGATTCCTTGATGCGGGCATGTGCTGCAAGAGCTCTCATTCGCGGATATCGTTAAGGCTTCAAGCGTCGGATATAGTGGTTATCTCCAAGACTTTCAGCATGTTTTGCATACCCCCATCGTGTCATCATGCGATCGGTAAGCCGATCATTCGTCACTTGGCATACAATACCGCGAGCATGACGCAGTAACGCGATTTCCTCTAGAGCCACGATCCCCCGGTGAAACGTTCGGTAGGAAGTCTTCTCTCCAGCATGAACATACAGCAGCGACATGTACCCGGTTGCGCTTCGCGGGAACGAATAGTGGAACCGGCACTCATCGTCCGGAAGTGTACGAACCACGCGGTCGGACAAAGCTCCCCATCGACTACCCCATCGCGGCCACCATCGAGCTTGTATCGTGGCGATATCTCCGTCGCGGAGAATGATTGTTCCATACCGCCACTCGGAGACGAGTTTTTTGTTTTCTCCAATCGAAGAGACGGCTGGCAAACCCCAGGTAGCCGGATCGCTCATTACGACACGAAGCGGAGCGAACGCAATACTTCGGAAGTCGCTTGAGATTTGTTCAGGACATAAAAATGGACCCCTGGAACTCCTCCCGAGAGCAATTCCGCGACTTGGGCAGTAGCGAACTCGACCCCGACCTGGAATTGCCATTCGGTGGACTCCCTTTCGGCCAGTCGGTCCACGAAGGATTGCGGCAGTTTGGCTTTGCACAGCGAGGTGATTCTCTGGATCTGTGCAAGGTTGGTCACAGGCAGAATCCCCGGCACGATCGGAATATCGATGCCGCGGGCGCGGCATTGATCAACGAATCGGAAATAGTCATCGTTTTCGTAAAAAAGTTGCGTGACAATGATATCCGCACCGCAATCGACTTTGCGTTTCAAGTTTTCCAAATCGATCTCGGCGGAGGGAGCTTCTTGGTGAACCTCCGGATAGCCAGCGACCGCGACTCCAATCTGTGGGTATTCGCTACGAATCAATGAGACCAACTCGTTGGCGTAACGCAATCCACCCGCGACTTGCTTAAATTCCGTTTCTCCCTTGGGCGGATCCCCGCGGAGGGCGACCACATAATCCGTTCCGAGTTCCAATGCGGTATTCAGGTAGGCGCGAAGCTGATCGACGGTCGAGCCGACACAGGTCAAGTGCGTTGCCACGCGATGACCGAATCGCTCTTTGACGGCGCGGAGTATTTGCAAAGTGCGATCGCGCGTCGATCCCCCAGCACCATACGTGCAGGTATAGAAATCCGGCTCGAATTCATTGAGATCCGCCACTGTGGCCATCAGGTTTTCAACCTGCTCATCGGTCTTGGGCGGGAACAACTCGAACGACAGACCCTTGCGGTCGGAACTGAAAAAATCACGTAACTGCATGGCAACCTCAATCCTGGAACAACCGCTGCAACCCGTATGGTCGCAACCGGTTTTGGGCTCAACACTTCATGCGATACCTACTACGATAATCTATCGATGATTTCCTTTCACGGGGATAGGTACCCCAACGAACGTTTTCTGTTCCTAACGTTTCCTTCAAAGTACGATTCTCACAGGGCCCAGTCCTATGTCCACTACACCCTTGCTCAACAAACGCGTTTTGGCTTTCGTCGGGGATATCTATGAGGACTTGGAGCTTTGGTACCCCAAGCTGCGACTGATCGAAGCTGGGGCCAAGTTCATCGTGGCCGCCGAGGAGGCTAAACGGACTTATGCCGGAAAAAACGGCTATCCATGTACTTCAGACATCGCAATCGACGATGTAAGGGCGTCGGATTTCGATGCGATCTTGCTCCCGGGGGGATTCATGCCCGATCGCCTGCGACGACTGGATTCGGTCAGATCACTCATCGCCCAATTCGATCGGGATCACAAGTGCGTGGCAGCGATATGCCACGGGGGCTGGCTTGCGATTTCAGCCCAGGTATACCGAGGCGTCCGTGTGACGGGTTCGCTCGGCATCAAAGACGATTTAATCAACGCTGGCGCTCTTTGGGAGGACGCTCCCGTGGTTGTAGATCGGCATTTTGTCTCGAGCAGAAAACCCGATGATCTGCCGTGGTTTGTTCCTGCCATGATCGATGTCATTCTCGGTTCGTCCCGATGAGCCTCTCCATTCCGCAAATCAGCGATGATGGGGTTGTGGTCAATCCCCAGTGGCAACTCCTTCACTCACCAGGACCTCTCCCATGAGCAATCTGCGTGCCTGGGCTCAAATGGTACGTGTTCCCAATACGCTGACCAGTTGTGCGGATGTGCTGGCCGGTATGTGTATTGCTGGAAGTGTTTCCAATCACTTCGTGAAGCATCCTGTCGCGGCTATTGTGGCCTCCGGAGCATCGATTTGTTTCTACTGGGCGGGTATGGTCCTGAACGATGTCTTCGATGTCGAACAGGACCGAGAGCAAGGGCGACCGAATCCGATTGCCACTGGCAAAATCACAATGACTGCCTCGCAGCGAGCCGGTTTCGGATTGATGGTGGTAGGGATCCTGTTGAGTTTCCTAGCCCCTTTGACGATCACACTTGGAGGCTCGAAAGATTTCGGACTCGCAATGCTGAGTCCTGGCCTAGTCGGTTGCTTGCTCGCAGTCGCGGTTTATGCATACGATGGACCGCTCAAGAAGTCTCCGTCTGCTCCTCTGATCATGGGGATTTGCCGAGGGCTGAATATGTCGCTGGGTGTTGCATGGATCGCGGCCGTATTACCCGTCACGCTCGGATGGTCCGCAGCAGCCGTCGTAGCTGGGCATGTGGCTTACGTCACAGGTCTTACGATCGCCGCGAGGCGGGAAGCGGACCTGTCTCAATCGCGAGGTCGCTTAACACTGGGATGGGGCATTTGCGCATTCGGGGCTGCCTGCATTGCATTCTCGCCTCGCCTCGAAATGGATCGCACCTATCGGCTCGACCCAGAATGGGTTTTTCCCTTGCTCGTTGCCATCCTGCTCCTCCCCTTGGCTCGCCGAGCCGTCGACGCAATCCGCACTCTCCGTCCGCAACAACTCGGCATGGCAATCCGGCAAGCGATCTTCAGCATCCTGTTCCTCGATGCGACAATTGCACTTCAATATTCTGAAGATATCCCCGGAATCATCATCGCATCGATGGTGGTGCCAACACTGTTACTGGCCCGCTGGTTCCGAGCGACTTGAGCTGGTACGCCGCGTTGCTCGCGATTTCGCCTCCTGCAATTTTGGGAGTGGCACATGCCCATCGCGATAAAGCACGTTGTAAGCGCAAAATGGAATGATGTGCCCCGTTGGTAGAACATGATGAGTGCAGCACTTCATCACGCGGCGGACATCGAAGTTGTAGACATCGAGAAAAGAAGTGATGGTAATCCGGAACAACTCTTTTGCGCCGATTTGTCGTTCTAATGTTTTCGAAATGAATTGATCTGCTACCGACGATGTCATCGCGGGGATACACGGTTCGCTTCCCAATGGCGTGATCTGCGGTAATTCCTTTACATCATTGTTGCCGCATCCCCCTGGACCGCAGCATTGGTTGCGCGCCAGATATTGCTGAATCAATCGCTTTCCCTCATCGCGCGTGAAACTCAATCCGTTGGCGAGCAGATCCAGGTTGGCTTTCGAGTCGATGAAGCGAGTCAAAGGAACCAAACGACCTTCGTGTCGGAACGCCAGGGACAGCACATGACAATTCGGATGGGCGCACGGCAGCGGAAAGAAATCATCCTCTTGAAATAAACCCTCGGATTGCTTGCACAATTCCCGAATGCAGTCGGGAGCTGTCACCCGCGATTCGAGTTCGTCAGGAAGATAGAACCGGCCCGAAAACGTCGCGGGTTGAAGGCTCAAACCGGTGATGAAAGGATGCTGTTCGGCCAGCTGTATGAGGGGGCCGAGTTGATCGAGATTGACTCCTGCCTGTAGCGCCGACACGATGGTGACGTGCAATCCTGCGTCGCCAATCGCTTGCAGAGCGGCCATTTTCGTGTCTTGCAACGGTTCGCCTCGCAAAGCGACATGAACGCGATCTTCCAGGCCATCCAACTGCAGATAGATTTCTATGCGATCGCGGTTTTGCGCTAGCCGCTGTAGCAACTTAGGATCGCGGGCCAACCGAATCCCGTTGGTGTTGATCATCACGTAATCGATCGGCTGCGATAACGCATAATCGATCACTGACTCTAGCTCTGGATGCGTGGTCGGCTCACCACCCGAGATCTGCAAAACCTCAACTCGGCCTTCCGATGCCACGAGCGTATCGATCGCCGTTCGGACTTGTTCGAAAGAACGATGCTTGAGACCGGGCTTGCTGTGGGCGTAGCATAGCGGGCACTCGAGATTGCAGTTGTCGGTGATCTCCAAGACCCCGATGCAAGTGTGCTGTTCATGCTCTTCGCAGAGTCCGCAATCAAACGGGCATCCTTTATCAACAGGCGATCGCGTGGTGGCAGGTACTTTGGCGGGCAGAGCGAAATCATAGCGATCGTACCAACGAACATCGCTGCATATGAAGTCCTCTCGCGTGCCGTGCTCCGGGCATCGCTTGCGAAAGTAGACGCGTCCGTGCCGATCGATGATTTTTGCCGGAATCAGTTTCAAACATTCCGGGCAAAGGCTCTGTGTAGCTCCCAGATAGCGATATCCTGCCGGGAGTTTCGTAGATGCGGTGTTGCTCATGCACTGTCCATCATGAGGAAGGCTTTCGGGGAACAAACACGCGGATGATGCGATGGACACAAAACAGGGAAAGAACCCCGCAGAGTACCGAGATAATCGTAAACACGCCGGGGGGCGGGCCATATTGCCCAGGTATCACAGACATGGATGCCACGCCTGCAGGGATGCAGGTTGCGAAAAAGGCAATGCTACCAGCAACGGTGGAGAGTGCTCCCAACAAAAGTGAACCAGCGCATAGCCCAAGGTCGGTAACGCGTTCGATTTGTTCTCCTTCCATCACACGCTGCGACAATCGGTTTTGATACATGAAACCATGGTACGCAGCGAGAATCGCCGTGGCGCAACCGAACCACCCGAACGGAAAGAACTCGCGCGAGAAAGAGACTCCCACGGACACAACCAAGACGACCACGATGGGCAACCAATACAGCAACCCTAGTAAATCGCCGCTTGCGAGCGATTCGGTAACGATCGGCGGATTGAACGGGTTGATTTCCGCCGATGGATCGGATTCGTCATTCTCGATAGGAATCGTGATGCTCCATCCTAGGGAAGAAGATGTCCCATCTTATCACGTTTCGTGGCCAAGTAGTTGGCGTTGTGTTCATGGATCGGCGGGATGATCGGCACTTGGTCGACCACCGTTAAATCGAAGCCCCTCAAATTGAATGCTTCTGTCTTCTTTGGGTTGTTGGTCAGGAGTCGAATCTCGCGAAGGCCGAGATCTTTGAGGATTTGGATCCCAACACCGTAGTCCCGCATATCGGCTTTGAAGCCGAGTCGATGATTCGCTTCCACGGTATCGAGCCCTTCATCTTGAAGTGAGTAAGCTCGTATCTTTTGTGCCAGCCCGATGCCGCGGCCTTCTTGTGGCAGATAAACCAAGGCGCCGCGTCCTTCGCGAGCGATCGCTTCGATGGCTAAATGCAATTGGTCACCGCAATCGCAACGGAGTGAGGCGAGCAAATCGCCGGTGAAGCAACTGCTGTGCATTCGCACCAATGGCGGTAAATCTCCCGGTTCATCCAGCTTGCCGTACACCAAGGCGATCGGTTCTTGCGGTTCGTATTGGACGTCGTAGACGATGATTTCAAACTCACCAAATTTGGTTGGGAGCTTGGCCTGGGCAGTGCGTGAAACGAGCTTTTCATTGATCCGGCGATGGGAGATGATCTGTTCTACGGAGATGATCTCCAGTTGATGCTTTGCCGCCAGTTCCACCAATTCGTCACGGTTGGCACGGTCACCATCGCGATTGAGTATCTCGCACACCACGCCCGATGGGGTTAACCCAGCCATGCGAGCCAAATCGACCGATGCTTCGGTATGCCCGGCTCGGCGAAGAACTCCACCCTCTTTGGCCAGAAGTGGATATACGTGTCCTGGTTTCACGAAATCGCTCGGTTGGGTCTCAGCGCGGGCGAGTCGTCGTATGGTTTCGGCACGCTCGGCGGCCGTGATCCCCGTTTTGCAGCCTGCGAAATCCACCGGAGTCATGAAGGCGGTCGTCAACGGGGAAGTGTTTTGATCGACCAGAGGCCTCAGATCGAGCCGTTCGGCAACCGTTGGTAAAATCGAACAGCACAATTGACCATGGCCGGCCAACATGAAGTTGACCATTTCAGTAGTAATCAACTCGGCCGCGCACACGAAATCCCCTTCATTTTCGCGATCCTCGTCATCGACGACGATCACGACTCGTCCCTCCGAAATGGCTTTGACCGCGTTTTGGATGGTGCTGAATCGATGCGACATAACAATAACTTCTCCGACGCCTATCCTGTCAGGGACTCTCCGGAATCGCCCCCTTCTAGATTGTAGTCCTTGATTTTTTTATGCAATGTATTTCTGTTGATCCCCATGCGTGTGGCGGCTTTCGTTTGCACATTTCCGCACGCTTGCAACACCTGGGCAATCAGTTCCTTCTCGACTCGATCGACAACCCGAGCATGCAGATCATTCGCATCGCCAGGAGCTAACCGCAGTCCTTCAGCAACCAATTGCGTAGCGAGAGTTTCGAAATCGGGCGGAGCCGCAGAGCTTGGAGTGAACGATTGCGCGGGTTGAGCCCCAGTGACCACACCGGGAAGCAGGTCCAAACTTAACTCATCGGAGTCGGCCATAACCACCGCCCGTTCAATATAGTTCTGCAGTTCGCGCACATTGCCCGGCCAATGATAATCTTGCAAAGCTTGCATCGCTTCGCGTTGGATATGCACAACGAAGCGACCGCTCTGTTCGCTGTAGTATTGCAGGAAGAACGCGACCAAGCTCGGAATGTCTTCTCGTCTCTTGCGAAGCGGAGGGAGTTCGATCGGCACCACATTCAATCGCCAATAGAGGTCTTCACGGAATCGCTCAGCACGTATTTCCTCGGCAAGGTCTCGGTTGCTGGCCGCGATCAATCGTGTATCGACAGTCACGGTCTCCGTGTCACCCACGCGTTCGAATTGCTTTTGCTGCAGAACCCGCAGCAGTTTGACCTGCAGATGAAGCGAAGTGCTGTTGATCTCGTCGAGAAAGATCGTGCCGGTGTGGGCAGCCTCGAATCGGCCGGCCCTGTTGCCGATCGCTCCGGTAAAGGCACCGCGGACATGTCCGAACAGTTCGCTTTCCAGCAAACTTTCGCTCAACGCACCGCAATTGACTTTGACAAACGGACCACCGACTCGGTTGCTCAATTGATGGATCGCGTTGGCGACAACCTCTTTGCCGGTACCTGTTTCCCCGAGCAGCAAAACCGACGCATCGGTCATAGAAACCCGGCGGGTGATGCGAGCGATATCCTGCATTGCGGGAGACGAACCGATCACGCCCGGAAGGAGCGTGCCTCCCATGGTCCCCATTTTTCCCGAGTATTCAGAGCCAGGACCAGCCATCGACGCGTCAGTGCGACAGAAGAGCCGATCCTATCTAACAGGGTTAGGGACCAACTTCCGTCCACGCACGCTGGCCATTCACAGCCTCGATCGCGTCAAGAACTCGTCCCAACACTACACGGGTGATCGGCTCCGATTCCCCACGCAGGTTGTACACATCGTACTGGTCTTGGGCCGTCTCGGAAGTGATCAACAGGCCAAATCTGCGTACCGATTGCACAAAATTTCGGCTAGCTTGCTCGCGTTTCAGTTCAGGCACGGTCGCATCGGCAAGGATTCGGAGAAGCTCGTTCTGCTCTTCTCGCGTACCGGAAACACTCGCTTCACCAACCGACCCATTCCGCTTGGCGGGTGAGGATTTGGCGGACTCGAAGTAGTTCTGCGCACTGGCTTTGAAGAGAATTCTCGCCTCAAGGGTCATTGGGGGAGGATCGCTTACCGCTCGCATACGAGACACGATGTCTGCTAATGCATCCACGGAAGGGGGCACGCTACCCATGATGACGCGATGGTCTTCCTCCGCCACGCTGTGCTCGCCCCTGCTTAAAGAATCAGCAAGCAAGGCGATCGGGACGGTAGAGGTGGTGGGATTGGCGCGGATGCGTTGGACGACTTGGCCCAAGTCCAGTTCTCGGACGTGTTCGACAATAAATACTGCCTCAATCGGTAGGTTGGTTCGCAGGAGTTGAAAAACTTCGGCTGCAGATGCCGCTTCGAATACTCGGTACCCGAATTGATCCAGGAGACCGTGCGTATGGCCCCGCAACCCTTCATTGCCGCCGATCAGAATCGCCACGGGCTCTGGTGTCAGTTGTCGCATTTCGTTGGCCACAGCCTCCGCTCGACTGCTGCCGTTGAAGCTCGCGGTGGACTCGAGTTGCGATTTCATCAGCGCGACCGTTGCAGGGTAGCGAACCATGGGTAGCCCCGACCGTATTGCCGATACCAAGCGATCTCGAATCGGACCAGGTATTCCTGCCCCCTCCCATCGACTCAAATTCGCGACCGCAACCGACTGAGCGCCCGCCAAGCGATGGCTCAAGGCAGCGTCCCAGACCAGACAAGCAAACTCGGGGCTATCTCGCAAAGACTCTGGGAGTGTTATTTGAAAGGTAGCATCTTGGGTTGCATCGGCAGTGCCTCGAACGGATAGATACTCCCAATGGGCAGCGATAGCTGATGCGCTTGCTAGGTCACTTTGAGGAATCAAGCGGACCGCGATCTGGCCCGCTTGCGATGCTCGCGCCAGCGAAAGCATCGCTGGTATGGTTGGCATCTCTCGAAGAGTTCGTCCATTCGGGTCCAGAGTCCACGCGATTTCGGTATCGATCTCATTGAGCCGTGCTCGCCGCTGGTAATTGTTCAGGGACTGCTCTACCAATTCAAGCGCGAATTGATTGACATCGGTAGCGGTGGGGAGTTGGGGTTGCGGACCTGACAAGCTTCGTTCGAGGGACACGCGAACCGAATCGCTCACCGCAGGATCGAATAATTCGGCCATCAATTCGCATCCCATCTTCGGCTTCGGAAGGGGAGCCACCAACGCAACCAATCGCTGCCTCGCATCCGCATGCTGCGTGGTCATCGCGGCCTGCCAAGCCCGAGACGTATGCTCGCCAAGCAAAGAAAAGGCTTCGCAAATCGAAGTGTTGGGTGCTTGAGCATTTTCAGCCAACAACGAGTTCAACATTGCAGTGATGCCCGAATCCCCCGCAGTCTTCAAAGCTTCGTATGCCGTTAAGCGTTCTCCTTTAGAGGGACTTCGAAGTTGTTCGACTCGATCCAAAAGTGTCTTGGGATCATGGATCGATTGATCGGCCAACTGTTTGATCTTTGCCAGCGTTGCACGCTGAGCATCGCTCAGTCCTTGGATCTGGCTTTCCAAGTCCAGCAATATTTTCGATCCCAGAGCATCTATGATTTGCACAGCAACACCCGGAGGTACTTCCATCGTGGCGAGTTTGTCGAGCCAACGACCTGCTTCGTCCCATCGGCGGATTCTCGCAGTCCATTGGATTGCTTTTGCAACTCCTAATGGATCCTGAGGTGGCTGACGTCGCAACGATAGGATGACGGCATCACGCTCCTTAGTATCCACCTGGGTGGAGTCGGTCGCACCGCGCTTGGGAGCGTTGATTGGCTCGTCGGCTACGCCTGCACCATCATCCGTGTCGCCAAAGGGATCCTGGGCAATGGCCGGACAAGCGGCAAAAACGAACCAAGCGGCAAAAAGGGCCAGAATGCGCAAACTCATGACGTGGACAGTCGCTTGAAAACGCTACCGATTACGGGCCTGGAAACGAATGCTTAAAGTTTAACTCCTTCCGGTTCGCGTTCTCGATTACCTTGCCAAGAACGATCGGTTTTTTTGATTTTCAGGCCGTTTTTGATGATCGTTTCCACGCTTCACTCCCTCCACAGTCGCTGAAGCCCTGAAAAACGGGGAAATCGCGAACCAGAAACCTTACTCCGATGAGGTGGCTTCATCCAATCGTAGAGTGAATTCACTCCCTTCTCCCAGGCGGCTTCGGACGCTAATGGAGCCTCCAATCGCCTGCACGAGATACTTCACTATCGCCAAACCGAGGCCGGTCCCACCCGCATCGGCAGACCGAGCTTTGTCGACTCGATAGAACCTTTCGAAGATCCGTTCCAAGTCCGATTCCGGAATACCTATACCATTGTCGATCACTGAGACATCGATAAACCCGTGCAGTCGTTTTGCTTTGATCTCTACTGTGCCACCCTCCTTGGAGTATCGGATGGCGTTCGATAGGAGATTGCTGAGGATGGTTCGCAAGGCATCGTACTCGGCCATCACATGGAACTCGTTCTCCTGCACATGGTTTACGATCTCCACGTTGCGTTTGGACGCAATCTGATTGTGTTCTTCGACGCTCGATCGCACGGTCTCGAAAATCGATAAGCGAGACAGGCTGATCCGCTCCGGTAGTGACTGGATCTTCGTCAATTGAAGCAGATCTCGGATCAAGTTATCCAAGCGCGAGGCCTGTTCATTGATGCGTTGTATGAATCGCTCCTTCGCATCCGGATCGTCCATGGCTCCCATCAAAAGCGTCTCCGTATAGGCCTTGATGGCGGCTAAGGGGGTCTTCAATTCGTGCGATACATTCGCCGTAAAATCCCTGCGTGCATTCTCCAATTGCCGAAGTCGCGTTTCATCGGTCAGGACCAATAACATCGGCGGCTTGCCGTCTACTCCAGCATCACTCGCGAGGGGATAAGCTCGAAGGCGAAGGACGGTACCCCCGTCATTGCGATCGATCTCCCCGTCAAGCGTTTGGCCTGATCGCTGAGCTTCCGCGACGACATCGATCACCCTCGGGTGCCGAATCAACTCGATCAAACGCGCATTGACCGGGGTTGGCTCATTCAAGTCCAGCATGTCGACCCCCGCTCGATTCGCGAATACAAGGCGGAGATCCGATGTGAACGCAAGAATCCCAACAGGCATCGCGGCCAGTACCGATTGCGATTGCTCTGCATCATTTTGAATGTCGGAATAGGTGCTTTGAAATTGCTCTACCAGTTCGATCAGCTCCCGATGGATTCCCGGGTCCATCGATTTGCCGGGAAGCACATTCAGCATCGCTTCCCGGGGCATTGCGTTGCGGTTGGGTGTTCGCAGACTCTGCAAAGCCCTGAGGATCTTCTCCCTCTGCATCCATCGACGGAAATGAAGCCAACAGACAATCAATCCGAGCAGAAACCCCACTGGTACGAACGAATACGCCCAGGAATAAAGCGATCGAGCAACCGGCGGAACCCGCTGAGAAAAAACCAACCAAGACAGTTCGCCATCTGCGGTAGAAATGCTTCGGACGGCCCTCACACGACGAAATCCGTCCGGCTCCACGTACCACTCGATCGACGGTCCCTGCAACGATTTCCGATCGAGCGAACTCGAGTCATCGGGCACGAGCATCCACTGGCCATCCGAGGACGCATTGGCCAGTTGCGCTAGTTGCCCTGCGGAGTTTCCGCTCGACGCGATGATGCGTCTGTAAAACTCAACTTTTTCACCGACCAACTGGTTTTGGTTTAGCCGCCATACGATTTCATATTGCCAGACAATGCATTGGCAAACGATCCAGCCCGCGAGGACTCCGATACACGGCCACGCCACGAGAGACCAGCGACTGATCGAAGTCGACATGAAGGAAAAGACAAGTGCTAAAAAGACTGAGCCGATACGATTCCTCTATCTTACTCCACAGCCGCCCAAACGGGAGGCGACCCTCACAACTTGCGCGCATCTGGCATGTTTTCTTAAAAGATAATCATGCGTGCGTCTTACAGATTCATGGTTCCTTCTTCGATCGATCGTATGTATTGCAAGGCATCTTCGAGCGAGGTGGTCTCTACCCCGGGGATCCTGCCAGCACGATCGCACTCTCCGAGCAAGACCAACTCGTCGTAGCTCTCATGCTGCATCAAACGCCGTTGCGCGCGGGCGCCTAAAGTTCCATCGTGGATACGATGCGTGTCCATGTGATGCGCGATCAGCCAGGCGGTCCGATCGGTGATAAAACCCTCGAGTGCTTCTAGGCCTGCAAAGACATGGTTTTCCGGCTCGATTCCTTTCCCGATATCATGCAAAAGGGCCGCAAGCAGAAACTCTTCGTCGTAAAAGATTGCTTCGCGAGCTAAATCGAAAACTTGAAGCGAATGGTAAAGCACATCACCCTCCGGGTGGTACTTCGGATGTTGCTTGACATTCTCCAACGGCAGCAGCAACGAATAGAAGACCTGATACGGATCGGGCGTTGTTTCCATCTCGGCGATTTCAGCGTCTATATCGACGTCGGGGTAGGTCAAGCAAAGGAACTGTTCCCATTGAGGCAACGTCGCTCCTTCGATCCGCTTGCCGGTGAGGGAGCTGCGGAATCCGTAACTGCGAAGACTGGACCGATAGACGGTCAATTCCACATCGAACGCCTCGCGAACGTGCACATGGGTGAAGGTTTGCGATTCCCCTTCTTTTCGGACCTGTTTGCGCTCTACTTCGTAGGGGATCCCTTCGGTGTCGAAAGTATTCAGCACGGCCTCGATACTGTCGGAGAATACGTGGATGTCGATGTCCGACCCCTCGCGAACCATTCCGGTATAGACACTGCCTATAACGCGCGGATGAAACTTCTGAAGCATTCGCATCACTCGTAGCGATGTAAGCCTCATCTGCCGAAGCGTATCGAGTCGCTTGCTCCCCTCATGAAGTCTCGCGAACGATTGAACAATGTCGCGGATCTCAGCGTTGGTCGGCAAATCAGCAGGTTTCACCCATCCCTGACACATGCGTCGGGCAGCCTTCTGTTTCGCTTGGTAGTACTCGGACTCCAAGCGTTCGTACATCAGACGCGCTGCCTCGTGGGCAATCGCACGTCGCAATTTCGATGAATTCATCTCATGCACCGCAGTCGAAGCTGGAGATTCGGTGCTGTATCTACGTGTAGCAAAAAAGTCCACACAGAACATCCATTGGAAATCGTATGCTACGGACTTCCTCCTGGCAAGTTACCCGCTTTGCCAATAGCCAGGGAACGACGAAACGAGGAATCTCATATAGTAGGACTTCTCGAGGCTTGATGACCCTCAATCGCGAATCGGCTATAGCCGTCCCGGCACCGTTTCGAGTGTCCCTAGACTCGGAACACCGAGCTACTGCCAATCTACGCTACTGCCAATCTACTTAACGACGAAATTCACCATCCGATCGCGGACAACGATAACTTTGACAATTCTCTTGCCATCCAGCAATTCCTGGAGTCGATCGTGATTGCGGGCTGCTTGTTCGAGCGCAGCTTCATCACTACCCGCAGGGACCATGATCTTCGCTCGCAGTTTTCCATTAACTTGAAGTGGCACCTCGATCTCTGCAGCCTTGGTCATGGCTTCATCAAAGACAGGCCATTGATGATAGGCCAAGGAATCGTGATGACCGAGCGCATGCCATAGTTCCTCCGACATGTGCGGGGCGAACGGAGCGAGCAGCAATACCAATGTCTCCATCGCAGACTTTGGCCGCTTCGATTCTTTGGTAAAGAAGTTGACGAATTCCATCATCCTAGCGATTGCGGTATTGAAGGAGAGGTTCTCCACGTCCCGCGAAACGGCTTGAATGGTCGAGTGGATGACGCGGTTTTGCTCGGGAGTGGGGGCATCCGAAGTGATCGTGTCTACCAGTGCATTCTCTTCCGCTCGCGCATCGATGATGAGTCTCCAGACGCGATCCAGAAAATTTCGAACGCCGTTGACCCCTTGCATACTCCAGGGCTTCGTTGCTTCCAACGGTCCCATAAACATTTCATAGAGTCGCAAGGCGTCTGCACCATATTCACGGACAACTCCCTCTGGATCGATCACGTTCTTCAGAGACTTCGACATCTTGGCGACGATGCGTTCGAGCGATTCTCCCGTTTCCCGATCGAGATAGGTGTTGTCGTCCTTTTCTTCCACACGATCTGTCGCTACGAGTGCTCCTCGTTGATCGCGATACGCATAGGAAAGTATCATCCCTTGGTTGACGAGCTTTTGGAAAGGCTCGGGCTGAGAAACATAACCGCGATCGTAGAGGACCTTGTGCCAGAATCTGGCATACAACAGGTGGAGGACTGCGTGTTCAGCCCCTCCAATATAAAGGTCGACTGGCATCCACGCCGCTTCTTGCTCGCGATCGACGAATGCCGTCCCGCAACCGGGGCTGATAAATCGCAAGTAGTACCAACACGAACCGGCCCATTGAGGCATTGTATTGGTTTCTCGTCGATATTGTTTACCGTCCAATGAAACATACAGCCATGATTCGTCCGCCTTTGCCAAGGGTGGTTCAGGTCGACCATGCGGCTTGTAGTCTTCGAGATGCGGCAGATCGACCGGTAGATCTGCGACCGGAACTGCGCGTATCCGACCATTGGGTTTACCGTCTGCCCCAAGTTCATGCAAAATCGGGAACGGCTCACCCCAGAAACGTTGTCGACTAAACAACCAATCCCTCAATTTGTAGTTCACCGCCTCGCGACCGAGGCCGCCTTGAGCAAGTTCAGCCGTAATCCTTGATTTCGCATCCTGAGACGATAATCCGGTTAACGATCCACTGTCGATCGACAATCCATATCCAGCAAAACAGACTTCACCGCGTTCGATCGCCTGCAACTCTTCGTCGGTCGCCGACTCAGGCTTGACTACTTGAATGATTTCGAGCCCATAGGTCTTTGCGAATTCGTAATCGCGAATATCGTGCGCAGGAACCGCCATGATGGCCCCAGTTCCGTAGCTGATCAACACATAGTCAGCAACCCAAATCGGAATCTGTCTGCCGGTGACTGGATTAATCGCATAAGCGCCGGTGAAGACTCCAGTCTTCTTTTTCTCTCCTTCAGTCCGGTCGCGATCGCTCTTGAACGAAGCCGCTTTGCAATACGCCTCGACGGAATTGGCTTGGTCATGTGTTGTGATTTTTTGAACAAGTGGATGCTCCGGAGCGACGACCATGTAGGTTGCACCGTAGAGCGTATCCGGTCGAGTTGTATAGATCCGCAAGACATGCGCATCGGGTTCACGTGGAAAGCTTGATCGAACGCGATTTCGTTTCCAAGTCTCGAAAGCATCCTGCGTTATGACTGGAAAGTCGACTTCGGCTCCGACGCTCCGTCCGATCCAGTCGGCCTGAAGTTTCTTGATACCGACGGGCCAATCGAGTTGATCCAAATCACCCAGCAAGCGGTCTGCATAGGCTGTGATCCTGAGCATCCATTGTCGGAGTGGAATACGTTGAACTGGGTGATCACCCCGTTCGCTTCGACCGTCGATGACCTCTTCGTTGGCGAGTACGGTACCAAGAGCAGGGCACCAATTCACCAAAGCATCATCCTGATAAGCGAGCCGTTGCGCATCCCGATATGCATCGACGGCATGCTCTCCCTGTGACGCGATATCGGCCGGTATCGGCAATTCGGAGATAGGACGTCCTCGATTCGCGCCCGCGTCATACCATGTATCAAAGAGGATTAGGAAAATCCATTGTGTCCAGCGAAAGTACTCGACATCGGTAGTCGCTAACGATCGGTCCCAATCGTACGAAAAACCGAGCATCTTGAGTTGACGCGTGAAATTCGCAATGTTTGCTTCGGTACTTTGGCGCGGTGGTGTATTGGTTCGGATCGCGTATTCCTCGGCGGGTAATCCGAATGCATCGTAGCCCATTGGGTGCAGCACCGTTTTGCCTCGCATGCGCCAATAGCGACAATAGATATCGGTTGCTGTGTACCCCTCAGGGTGACCGACATGTAGGCCAGCGCCGCTCGGGTAGGGAAACATATCGAGCACATACAGTTTTCCGGTTCCCTTGGGATTTGGGAGATCCGGGCAGCGAAAGGTCCTTTTTTCGTCCCAATAGTTTTGCCACTTGGGCTCGATGACGGCAGGGTTATAGCGAGGCATTTGAATTCAGATTGAAGATTGTTTCGGTAGGTCCACTCGATCAAGCGGAGTGGATTGCTCGGCCGTCAACTGCCAGTGCAGCTTCGTGCAATGTTTCCGACAGTGTGGGGTGCGCGTGGCAGCTTCGTGCGATGTCCTCGCTGCTAGCACCGAACTCGATAGCGACAGCGGCTTCGGCAATCAAGTCGCCAGCGCGGGCACCGATGATATGGACACCCAACACTCGATCGGTCTTTGCATCGGCTAGAATCTTGACTCGCCCTTCGGCTTCATTGAGCGTTCGTGCACGGCCGTTCGCCCCATACGCTCCGACCCCTTTGCGATAATCGATACCGGCCTCCTTGAGTTGCTCCTCGGTTTTGCCGACCGTCGCGATTTCAGGATGGGTATAGACAATCGCGGGTATGCAATCGTAGTTGAAGTGGCCGTGTATGCCCGCCATTCGTTCCACGCAAACGATCGCCTCTTCCATCGCTTTGTGGGCAAGCATCGCACCACCAATCACATCGCCAACGGCAAACACGCCGCGCACGCCGGTTTCGTAATCTCCGTTCACGGCAATGAAGCCGCGTTTGTCGGTTTCCAGGCCGATGGATTCCAAACCGATATTGGAGGTCAACGGAACTCGTCCCGCTGCTAATAGGACACGATCCGACTCGAGTGGTTCAGCGTCTTTGCACCGAACAATGCATCGGCCACCTTCCACTTTGGCGCTTTCCACCCAAGATCCGAGTCGAAACTCGATACCCTGCCGCGTAAAAATGCGTTGAGCGATTTGGCTCAATTCGCCGTCCATGCCTGGCAGGATCCGGTCCATGGCTTCGAGGACCGTTACCTTGCTACCCAAACGATTCCAAACACTACCGAGTTCCAAGCCGATGTAGCCCCCTCCAATGACGGTTAACTTGGGTGGAACCTCAGGGAACGAGAGAGCCGTCGTGCTGTTGCCGATGCGATCTCCATCCTCCTCCACTCCACGCATCGTTGCTGGCCGAGATCCGGTGGCGATCAAGAGACGCTTGCCGCGAAGCTTCACGGTTTCGCCGTCGAGTTGTACGGTGATCGTGTTCGGGTCGACGATCATTCCGCGACTGCGGTACGAGGTCACCTTGTTCTTTTTGAAGAGAAGATCGATTCCGCCGGTCAAGGTCGATACGATCTGATCTTTGCGCTTCATCATCGCGCTGAGGTCCAGACGAACATCCCCGACCATAATGCCGTGCGTGTTGAGTGAAGACTTAGTGTCGTGATAAAGATGACTCGATTCCAGCAGGGCTTTGCTTGGGATGCAGCCCACACGCAGGCAGGTGCCGCCGAACTTCGGATTCTCATCGATACAAGCAACGTTCATTCCGAGCTGAGCCGCACGAATGGCCGCTACATAGCCCCCTGGGCCCCCTCCCAGAACCACTAAATCATGTTCCACTATTTTCATCGCCGGAATATCCTGCAAAATAAGGTTCGTATTCGAATGCTAAAGGATACCCGTCGCACCGTATTTTCCAAGGTCCATTAAGCTCTCCATGCGATCTCCCAGGACATTCCCCCAACGGATCGACCGATACGTCCAATCCACGAAATGGGTCGCGGCGGGATTGGCTACGCTCCTTTTTCCTTTCGTCCTGCATGCGGTAGGGATGCGAATTCGCCAGTTGGCAAACTATCCGGTTTACTCGACCATGTTTCTTTCAGGCGCAGCCTTGGTGGTCGTTTTGTGTCGTACTGAATTCGTTCATGCAGAGTGGCTGCGGTCTGCTATCGCGATCGAAAGAAAATGGACCCAGGGGCTCGTTTCCCGCCTGTTGTTCGCACCGCGGGAACGATGGCTTGGAAAAGGGAATTGGGTGATTCTCGCTAGCCCGTACTTTCTCCCGGTCGCATCGATGGTTATGTGGTTGTTGAGTGGGCTCTTTCTTCCGGCATCCCTCCGATGTTTTGTTCTTGGCGTCGGAGTCGCCTACCATATCGCGTCCGTAATCATCCAATGGAAGCTCGGCACCAAGGAATCGAGACGCCTGGGCAGCTGGTTTGCCATCCTATTTCTCATCCCCGTCAATCTCTTCGTAATCGGGGCTGCGTACGGATTCGCTTTAAGTGGTTTCAGCGGATTGCTTCAGTTCCTCTCGGATGTTTTCCAACCGCTACGCTCGTTGCTCAACATGCAGTAGGGGCTCTCGATCTGCAACATGCATTTAAAATGTGCCTCCCACGATTGCCAGTATGTGATTAGCACGTCAGTGAATCGTTGTAAGGGCATTGCGGGAGACTATCCGTTTGGGTATTGGCGGCAATATTCATAGACGGCCATCGTGGTCGCAGTTGCAACGTTATAACTGGCAGGTTGGCCATAGACGGGAATCTCGATTACATGGTTCAGTAGTGCCAAAACTTCGTCCTCAAGCCCCTCTCGTTCCGCTCCCACGATCAATGCGGTCTTGCGTGGAAAAATGAAATCGTACAGGGACTCGGAATTCGTGGTTTGCTCCAAGCCAACCAAGGCGTAGCCTTCTTTGCCTAGCTGCGCAACCACTGGCGTCAGACTTCGGCGAATCTGCACGTTTACATAATCCGCTGCATCGCGAGCGATCTCCCGATCTACCTTGCCCGCGCCACACTGAATCACTTGCTTGATCCCGGCACATCCGCACAGCCTTACGATTCGGCTGAGATTGACATTGCTCCGCATGGGAGCCAACACCACGAGGATCTCCCGTTCCCGTTCCAGTGTCGCGGGTGGCTTGTGACGAATGTGCTCAAACCGCATCACGCATCAAACCTTCAATTCGCTCAATGATCATTGCGATGAAGTCGCGATCCGACGGCGGACGACTGGGGGCATCCGGATGCATCGCATCGCAAGCAATGACCCCACGCAGGGCGAGCGCCATCGCCGCGTTGTGTTTATACGCTGGAACCGGTGCCCGGAACGAGAAGCCACCGAGCAATTGCAATGCGTCGTTGATCTCATAAAAACGTCGATCCCCATCTTGCCAGAATCGATCGCGCATGGCAAATGCTTCTGGATAAAACGCAGCCAAGCCTAGAAGATAATCGCTGCCCCATTGCACCATGTCGATGGCTAAGTCGTTACCTGTGTATACCCGAAACTCCGGGCGTCTCGCGTCTCTTATCTCCAAACGCTGCCATTCCAATTCGCGCGATAGTGACGAATGCTTCAACCCCAACAAACGCGGGATCATGACCAAGTCGGTAAAACATTCGATCGAATAAATAGCGCCGAAATTCGCAAACATCTTGCCCAATTCGAAACCCAGATAATCGATTCCCATTTTTCCGACCTGTTCATAAACAAACACAATCTCATGGTCGGAACGCTGAACCAAATCGCGGCACTGGAACAGGATCGGCATCGCACCGAACGAAGCCGTCAATTCAAGTTGGCGTTGATAGTGCGGTAAACAATCACCGGGCAAATCATCGACGAACACTCCGGCCACCATCGGCCGCCCCCGGGCTATCGACTTGGCGAATTGGAGAACCTCGCGTCGCTGCGAATCGGTAAGAAGATTGGCAAAGCCAGTATCCATATTGACAGCAGGGATTAACCCTGATCGCCAGATCGACTCCAGCATCATCGCGTAGGAATCGAAATCTATCTTGGCCACGGGTTTCCATGGCAAATACGCTGCACAGATACCGTGAATCTCACGGCGTGTTTTCGTTGGGATTAACGGCATTTGTTTCGGTTTCATGCCGATACATCATACCGTTTCATCCTTATGTCAACCACAACGGTTCACAAACGGAAGGATCGCCCGTAATGACTAGAGCCTATTTAGGATTGGCGATTGCGTACAAGGCTTTGTAGGACCGGATGTACAGGACTCCATCTGCAACCACGGCCGATGCCGTCACTGGCTCGTCCAATTCGTTCGTGGAAACCACTTCCAGAGTGGAACCTGGCTTGACTACAGTGCAATGTCCATCGCTGGACTGGAAGTAAATGTGGCCACCCGCATACACGGGACTGCTTCGATGCTGGCCCGTATAAGTCCGAGCAAAGTAAATCTCGTTGCCCGTCTTCGCATCGAGGCACTGCAGGCGTCCATCTTTGTGCAACATGTAGACCAGTCCATCTACCAGCAGAGGGATCGAAACGTCCGGAGTTCGGGGCGAACTCCAGGCGATCACTTCTTGTTTCGCGGAGCAATCCCCACTAAGTAAATCATTCACCCTCAATGCCACCACCGGCCCCTCCTTTGCGGTCGGAACGATGATCATGCCGGGCACTACCAACGGTGATGCAACAAAACGAAACGTTGGGTCGTTATCCTTGGGATTGACCTTTGTGGGGCCATTGAGTTGTCCGAAACGCCACAACTCTTTTCCGTTCTTGAGATCGTGTCCAGTGATGCAATCAGCACCATGGATCACCAGAAACTCTCGATTTCCTTCGCGATAGACGAACGGAGAAGCGTAGGAATGTTTGCACTCGAATGCAGCCTCGGTCTTGCGATCGATCTCCCATAACGTCTTGCCCGATTTCTTATCTAGCTTGATGACTTTCCCTACCCGAGTCGCATCATCAAACTTCATGGGACCATGAATCAACTGCAGATAAAGCGCATCGCCATCGAGAACCGGTGTGCTGGTCATCCCAAACTGAATATCAAGCTTTCCGAATCGCTGGTTCACGTCGACTTTCCAAACTTCTTCACCATCCACGGTAAAGCAAGCCAAGATTCCGGTGCCGAAGAAACACCATACATATTCGCCATCAGTCGAAGGCGAGGGAGATGCCGAGTTACCTTCCCCCGCCCGAGCGTCTTGATTTCCGGAGCCGACCTTTTTCTGCCACAGTTTGCGACCATCGCTAGCGGATATGCAGATGACGACCAGATCATCTCCGTCTGCACTTGTTAGGAAGATGCGATCATTCCAAATAACCGGCGTCGCACCCGCTTGCCCGGGCAGTTCGCAACGCCACCGGACGTTCTCAGTCTTGCTCCATTTTACTGGCAGATTCTTCTCGCTCGAAACGCCATCGCCTCGACTACCTCGCCACTGAGGCCATGACTCCGCCGACGCCAGGGATGTTAGCGAAAAGAACGAGAACAAAAACAGGTAAACGAAGAAACATCTCATCATGAAATCGTCCAAGCGAGGAAAGATTTACTTCAGAACGATCGAAACTTACGCACCTTGAAAATGGCCGTCGAGAAAAGCTTTGGCCATCGCCTTGGGTACTTCGGATTCCGCAAGAACCAGATTGGCGCGATTCTCGGCAACCTTCGCCTTCATCACTTGCTCCTGTGCGATCGCGTCAGCCCGTCGCTGTTCCGCTTGAGCGCGAGCCATACGAACATCCGCCTCCGCTTGGTCAGCTCTTAGGCGAGCCCCGATATTTTGTCCAACTTCGATGTGAGCGATATCGATCGACACGATCGTAAACGCGGTTTGATTATCGAGGCCACGCTTCAAAACGGTGCGGGAGATCATATTGGGATTCTCCAGCACGGCCAAATGAGTTTCCGACGACCCGATCGAACTGATGATACTCTCGCCGACTCGAGCGATCACAGTCTCCTCGGTCGCACCGCCGATCAACTGCTCGAGATTCGTCCTGACTGTCACGCGAGCCTTTACTTTCAGCTCGATACCGTCCTTCGCGATAGCGGAGAGAAAGCCTGTGGGGCTATAACGCTGATCGGGACAATCAATAACACGTGGATGCACCGAAGTTCGGACGGCATCGAGAACATCACGACCTGCGAGATCGATGGCGGCGGCTCGGTCAAAGTCGAGGTCGATTCCAGCTCGCTGGGCAGCGATGATTGCGTTGAGCACATTCATCACGTTGCCTTCGGCAAGATAGTGAGCCTCAAGGCGTTGCGTGCTGATCCCTGCCTTGCGATCGATATCCAATCCCGCTTGCGCCGCCATAATCTTCGCGTTGACGACGATTGAGGAGCGAACTTGTCGGAAGTACATGCCGATCAAGCTACCCATGGAAACATCCGCGCCGCTCATTTGTGCCTGCAGCCAAAGGCTGCCGAAGCTCCACAACACGATCAAACAAACCAAGCCGACAAACCCTGCGATGATGATCCCAGCCGTCAGCAGGAGTCCTTGCATCGTAACACCAGAGTCATTGCGTTGAGCGAGCATTAACGTGTCAATCAGCGTGATCATCATGGTCTAGGTCGCGTATAAATTTAGGAAATGAGGGGGCTTCGCTACTCGCGAAGTATGTTCGTGATCAACCAGCCTTGATGCTGTTGGTCCGGACACTTCCCCGTCAGTTTATCCGAAAAAAGGCTGTCAGGTGAAATCAGCAAACCCCGTGGGGAAAACATTCTCTAAAATACTTCGGAGTTCGTTTATTTGTGCGGAATTCTATCCATTCGGGATTGGCTGTTGATAGGATCCGGATGCTTCATTCCCGGATACCTGCCGGTTCCGTGATGTTTTACTACCCGCTACCTAACCGCTACCTGATTAGCGGAGGTGTTTGTCGAACCATTCGCCGAATCTTTCGATATCGAGAATCATTGTCGGCCATCCGTGAGCGCCCCCTGGATGGACCACCAACTCGACGTCCTTTCCGATCTCTTTTGCCTTGGCCTGGAATCGCTGACTTTGGTCCAGCGGCACGAGGGTATCGGCATCGCCGTGGTAGATCAGTGTTGGTGGCAAGGATGGCTCTAGGAAATAGATCGGCGAGCATTCCTTGCCGACTTCTTTCCAAAGTTCCATATCCGTGCCCGCATCGCCAAACCCTTTGATGAAACTCTTGGGTGGACCACCGTCCCCTGGGTTCTCGGTTGATTCACCGAGGTTGAGCAGATCGGTAACAGGGTAGAAGATCGCAACAGCTTGTACATTGCTGTTAGCTCGATCGATTGGATCCTCGGCATCTTGCGATCCCGGGGCTCCACGCGTAGCCAGCATCAAGCTGAGATGTCCGCCAGCACTTCCACCGGTAACTCCGATCTTATTCGGGTCGATTTTGTAATCATCGGCATGAAAGCGGATGTAACGAATCGCGCGATGCATGTCGTCAATGATCTCGGGGATCAAAGAATCAGGTTGAGATACATGGCACACAGCGAAGATCGTATATCCTCGCCTCAACAAGGGTGCCATCATCCATGCCGGAGCTTCCCCTGCACTTTTGGATTTCCAACCGCCGCTGACCATAAACGCAATGGCAAGGCCGTTCGGATCACCAGGTCGGATCACATCCAGCGTTAAAGGTGTTCCATTGCGATGTCCGTACACGACTCCGTTGGACCGATCGATCTTCGGATTGTAGTACGCCCATAAATAGCCTCCCACTCCAGCCGATAAAGCCAACAGGCATACAACAAGTACCGCTATTCGCTTCAACCATTTTTTCATGTGAAATTCCCAAAGTCGCTTTACACAACGCACTCATGCATAACATGAAATCAACACATCGATGGGTCCGTTCAGTATATCCGTTTTTGTCCGTCAGCCTCAAGAATCATGGCTTCAATGCGTCGGCGACAACGGCAAAATATCGTTGAAACCAAGAATTATCTTGCTCCCGGAATTCCCGTCTGGCTAAGCAGAACTCCACTCCGCAAGTTCCTCATTACACATTGGTACGATTCGCAAGCCGCGACAAGTCGGGATTCACGACCTAGCGTGGCCATCGATAGGCGCTGAGAGCGTTTTCAGAAAAGAATTTCCGTGCGACTCGTTCCCCTTTGCCAAGAAAGTAATCGCGTACAATCTTTACGACTGTCTCGAGCGGTGCTCCAAGGTCCGAGACCGGCCAATTACTGCCGAAAATCAGACGATCCTCACCGAAGATCCTCCACAACGCGTCGAGTACCGGTTCGTAAAACCCAACATGATTTGGCGCAGGTTTCACACCTGTCTGTTCCACGAGCGCCGATACTTTGCACAAAACGTTCGGATGCTTCGCTGCGTTCTCCATCCCTTCAATCCATGTTCGCGGTGGCTCCCGGCCATCGATCGGAAGATTGCCCACGTGATTGATCACCATGCGAAGCTTCGGCACTCGCGCCGCGAGATCAGCTACATGTTGCGGAGTATCCGGACCGCCATTGACATCGAGTTCCAAATCCTTGTCGACCAAAAGGTTGCAGTGTTCGATCAGCTTGCCCTCGGCTAACGCATGGATTAATTCGTTGGTCAGGATCCGAATGCCGCGATAACGGGGATTGCGAGCGAATCGTGCGAAGTGTTCCGGAAATTTTTCAGATGAGATATCAATGCGGCCAACGATACCGAGCAGATACGGATCGCGCTCCGCGAGATCCAATAACCACTGATTGTCCTCCACCCAAGCGCTCGCTTCGACCACCACCGTTCCTACGATCCCCAAAGGCTTGGCTAGCTGCTTGAAATTTTCGGGAAGCACGGTCCTGTAAAGGGTTTTGTCATTCTTGTCCGGCCAGGGGACACCTTCTGGCCGACTCGGGTCATAGAAGTGAGTATGGCAATCGATGATTGGAATCGCAGGCTGATCGTCGTTCCCTCCTGCGACCCCGGATGCCAAGGCACATGCTCCCAACGCGGTCAGTGCAAGGGACTCCCGTCGCGTTATCTGCGATTCATGTCTGGCATTGCTCACGGATGTAAAACCCTCCTCAATGATTGAACAAAAATTCGGTTGAGTTCAGCAAACTCCAGACGATGTCTTCGTAGATTGCGAGGTCTTTGGTCTGCTCGCCGATCAGATTTCGCAATCCTGAGAGTTCTTGTCCAGTCGGCTTGCGGCTCAGGATGAAGATAAATAATTGCTCGATCGCGGACTCGGGGCTATCCGCTGATTCGACGATCTGCTGCAGTTGGCCATTGATTCGCAAGCGACCATGCACCGTATCCCCAACCGTCATGTGGAGCGTTTGGGAAAGCGTTGGATCCCGCTTGGTTTCGCAGGCACAAACCGTCCCTCGGCTCGATCGTCCAAAGGTTTCGAAGAAAGGATGCCCGTACGATGGATTCTCTGTCTCCCCACCCAATCGGGGATAAAACTCAATAGCCCGCGTTCCCTCGGGAAACTCGGGCAAATTCATCTGTGTTCGCGTGGTGCTAACAATCGAGTCCAATAGCACGTCCGCTCGCAGCCTTCGAAGATGCGCATGCGAGAATTGACGAGTATCGAGCCGATTGGATTCGTTCGGCTGGGAAGTCAATTGGTAGACACGCGAGTTGCAAATGTCGCGGACCAATTTCCGAAGACTGAATCGATAATCGACCAAATGCTCCGAAAGTGCGTCGAGCAATGGGCCATTGACGGGTGGGTTACTGACTCGGATATCGTCAACAGGTTCGATCACTCCTCGACCCATCAGCTGAGCCCAAATGCGATTGGCAAGGTTACGGCTGAACATCTGGTTCTCCGGCGCTGTAAGCCAAGTGGCGAGGGCTGGCCTCGGATCGCCGTTGTGTTGGGCCGGTGCAACTGCTCCGAGAGGCTTGGGAGGCATTGGCCGTTGATCGACAAGATGTTGCGCCGGAGGCGCAGAAGTGTTGTAAAAAATTCGGCGTTCCCTCGATTCCACGCCGGACTTCCGCTCTACTCCCGTGAAGAAGCTCACGAATCCGTAGTAATCGTCCATGGTCCAGCGGTCGAACGGATGGTTATGGCACTGAGCGCACTGGATTTGGATCCCCAGGAAGACCTGTGAAAAATCGGCGGCAAAGGCGTTTGGTTCGAACCGTGGCTTGTGCACCAGCATCGTGTAGAGATTGGCGGGGCCGTTGGAGAGATTGCTTCCCGATGCCGACACCATCTCGGCAACAAACTCGTTGAGCGGCCGCTCTTCGCGCATCTGTTGACGTATCCAGTTATAAAATGCCGATGCTGCTTTGACATGCGTCGCATCGGGGGCATAGTTCCCGCCCATCAGCCGCATTTGTTCAGCCCACAATGCGGTCCAGAAATCCGCGAAATCGTTTGTTCCTAGTAATGCATCGATCTTGATCGCACGTTTGTCGCTCCGAGTATCGGCCATGAATTCGCGATATTCCTCCGGAGTGGGAGGACGCGCGATCAAATCCAACGTCACCCGTCTCAAAAATGTTTCGTCATCGCAGAGTTCCGATGGAACAATCCGTAGCTTCTGCAATCGATCAAACACCAATTCATCGATGTAGTTCACAGCAGGTGGGTTGGTCCAAGCAAACGTATCCGCGGGCGGCAGGACAATCACTTCGGCTCCGATCGTGAACCGGCTGTAGCGGGCGAAAACATTCGTATCTCCAGCCTGCGCCGCAGTCACTTTGCCATCCACATCAATCGCCGAGACACTCGCATTGTTGCTGTGGTAACGGGCCAGCGTGGTCACATCCCGTCGCGTCCCATCATCGAAATTCGCGAATACGCGAAGCGATTCCGACTCGCCTGCCTTCTGAAACACCAATCGTTCCCTGGACAACTCAAGTCCGGTGCATTCGGCCACCTTGCCTTGGTCATCGGGGGCACCCGAAGCGATCCATCGATGGAGCGTCTCATAGTAGGGGCTTTGAGAGTCAAAAAGCTTGCCACCCGTGTGCGGGACAGCACCCGTTGCCTTTTTCAATAGCAAGCTCTCGTCAGGAGCAGCGAGATTGATTCGGCGACCGATCATTTCGTTTACGATGCGGTGGTAGTCTCCTTTCGCGTCGTAACCGAAGAGGGAAAGCATAAAGCCATCTTTGCCGCGCGCTGAACCATGACAGGTACCGGTATTGCAACCAGCACGAAACAGTACCGGCATCACATCCTTGCGAAAGCTGGGGATATCCTCCGAGCGACCTGATGAGGACACAAACAATGCAAAAAGCATCGCCCAAAACAACTTCGTTGATGAACGAATGATTGTTGAGTGAATCATCGTTTTGTTCCCGAGCGAGAAATCGCTGTGCATGGTGGTGTTCGATAGGTTCATCGTCGAGGGGCTCATCGTCGAGGGGCTCATCGTCGAAGGGCTCATTGTCGAAGGGCTCATAGTCGCGGATCGATCCGGATACTTCCGCGTCCGGTGCGTTGGGTGATCTTCTGATCGCGGACCGGAACAATCACCTCGCAACTGAGCCCAGACACTTGTCCTAACAAAGCGTCATCGGTTGCTTGAATTTCGAAGGCGATCTCTTGCGAGTCCCCTTTGACGGTCGGAAAAGGCTCCATCACCGTAACGCCCTTCGGTAGCCCCAGCAGTTTGACGCGAGCTTCCCCTTCGAATGGGTTCTTGTGATTGACTCGCCACACGAAGCTTTTCCGTTCGCCCCTCCGAATGCTGCTCGGTTGCGAAGCAAGTTCGAGATAAGGTTCGCTCACCAATAGTTCGACGATCTTGGAAGAGACCCGTATCTGACCTGCTCCGAGGAACGGATCAATCGTTTCATGGATCGTGCTACCGATAACCACCAGGGGCGACACTCCGATGGGTGCCGAAAGTTGTGCACCCAGGGTCACGACTCCTTCGTCTTTGTCCGCAGGGATCACCATGGGTGGTGGAACATCGATCGCACCATTGACGAACCCCACGCTGAATTCGACTGGACCACTAAATCCGTGATGACGAGTGATCTTGACAGGAATGGATAGCTCGCCGCCTCGCACCAAGGCCACCGAGGGTTGCTCGATGTCGATGGAAAACGGGGATGGCTCGGTAACGGCAACGATGTATTTGTCGACTTGAACAGCACGCCACGCATCGCCACCGGAGTGATTGATAAAGGGAACGGTCTGCTGGCATCGAGACTCGATCTGCACGGAGGGGTCCACTGGCAAGGCTTCGAGCGTGATGACAGAGCCGACAGGTTCCGCGTCGGCTGCCGCTGCGAATTGGATAGGCACCGTGCCTGTTCCAGGTTTGATGCGGGGGGATGTCATGGTCACACCTGGCGGCAACCCCCTTGCGACGAGCTCGAAATCGCAACGCGGCGCGTTCCATTGGCCCTGCGGCAGGGTGATATTGACGGTCCATCGATTGTTGCGTGGCACAATCATGCCGGAGACCCGCATGCTCTCGGTCCAATCGAATGTTCGGCTGGTCAGTGCGGTTTGGACAATGGTACGTGGGGCTTCGATTTCGATTCGGTAGACGCCCGAAGGCCCCCCAGCGCCGCTGTTGTCAGCGATTTCCAAAAGATAATCGCCGTCGGTCTTTGGCTCCCAAACGATCGACGGATCCAGCGCATCCTGTCGACCACCACCGCCTCGGTACGAGGTGCCAAAGGTATCGCGCTGCTCCAATCGCGAATCGTCTGATTCAAGATCGATCGGACCTGGCATCCCATCGGGGCCGATCGTTCGAATCCGAATCCGCGGATCGAGCGGGGAACCGAGGGACGCAGAGAATACGCGGATATGCAACGGCGATCCTTTCTTTGCACTGTATCGGTAGGTGTCAAAATCATCCCGATGGTCGATCACGCCGTTGATCGCGATAGGGAACGTTTCAATACGCGTTTCCGCTGCGTTGGTGTCCTCAAGCAAATTGGAGTACGTGCTAGCTCGCATTCGGATTGGTGATGGTGCGTTTCCGTAATAGTGATACCACCCCTCTTCGTTGGGTAGGGTAATCTGCGAAGCAATGGTGCCCGAGGGATCACCGAGCATAGCGACCGCCTGCGACGAACCGATCGGGCCGCCGGGAGGAAACGCCACGACAGGCCGCGGATGATCGCCGATATGGACGCAATATTGAGTTTCACGCCCCATAAATACCGAACGGGACACCTCGATATATACCGAGCCATCCCTGGGCGCGAGACAGGAGGCCATCGGATCTTGGACGTGCAAGGAGTTGTCATCGTTGCCAGCAATGAGTTTTCCTTCGTCATCGAGGATCCGAAGTGCGAGATCATACTCGGAATCACCGTAATGTTGATCTGCTAACCGCGCCGATTCCACTTCGACGGAGATATGCTGCCCTTGCTTGACAGGAACACGATAAAGATCGAGATCCCCTCGCCCCCAACTGGCGATCACACCGCGTACGGTGACGTTCATGGGGATGTTTACGGCAGTTGCTGGCGTGTCGTTTAGGTAGTAATTCGCTTCGTTTTCATCGAGCACAGGAAACGGCGAAACGTGGAATGTACCGATACATGTCAGTTGTGTTGCGGTCAATAATCGGAAGGGATGCTCTCCCAGAGCACAGTCGGGGGCAATCTCAAATTTGCAGATCACTTGCTCAACGATGCGACCTCCATGAGCTAAGCCCCGGGGATACTTTAGATTTTCCCCTACACGAATCTCAGTCGCGCGGATGCCGGGCCGAAAGAAGATGATTTGACGCGGATCTTGAATCTCGATTCCCTGCAATGTGACTTCGACCGTCGTACCTCGCTGCCCAATACGAGGCGACACTGCCTCCAAATGCTTTGTCATTCCTCCTGCATGGCATAGCCCATCGAGACAGAAAAGGAGCATCGCAGCAACAAGAGCTAACGTTCGTACAGGCGAGTTAGACGTTTGCATGAATCATAATTTCCTCGGCCGCAGGCCAATCTCAATAACCTAGGCCAGTAATCCGCCAGCCAGCTTGCCGCCATTGATGATTTCAATCGGGCGGGTTCCAAAGGCGAGCAGTTCCTTGTTGGCATCGATGCCGAGTTGGTGATAGATCGTGTAAAGGAGATCTTCCAGCGGAAGGGCATCTCTCGCGGGTTCGGCTCCCGTCGCATCGCTTGCACCGTAAATCTTTCCGCGAGCAAACCCGCCGCCGGCGATAAGATTGGAGTAACAACGTGCCCAGTGGTCGCGTCCTCCATCGCCGTTGACTTTCGGAGTGCGCCCGAACTCGCTGGTGACCCAGAAGATCGTCGTGTCGAGGAGTCCTCTTCGATCTAAGTCGGTTACCATCCCTGCGATGGCTGCATCGAGCGC
>JAGWWZ010000182.1 GCA_018970165.1 Planctomycetota bacterium
GAAAAAAGCTCTGAAGCAATAGTGTTCGCACGATTCAATGCAGCGACGGTGTACACCATCGGATACAACTGCTCGAAATACCATAGCTTGGCAAAGTAAAAACCGATCGGCGACGCAGGAAAATCCCGTCCGTCATTCGTCGCACCGTGAAGCCATGTCAATCCCGCACGAATCGCTTGCAGCATGCATTCGACATCGGATGCGGTCCATAGTTTTCCCGAACCGTGCGATTGAACACAAGCTGAGAGGGTCTCCATCGCCAGTGCAGTTTCCTCGATCGAGGATGGAGTCCCAAATTCTCCACCCCAGCCTCCATCAGGATTCTGGGAACGCAGCATCCACTTCATTCCTGAATGCAGTTGAGACCTGGGCAACTCTGCAGGATGACCAATCAGACTTAACAACGCCAGCAACACGCGACTGGTTCCGTACGTTCGGTTGGATTCGTCGGGAGAAAACTGATTTCCAAACCAAAGGGGTGTCCAAGCTCCCGAGACTTCTTGCCGGTTGGCGAGAAACACACTCGCCGCTAGGACCGCAATATCAATTCTTGTTTTCAGTGTCGTAGGCATTCGATCTCGCCAACGAATCATCGCCCGAATCGCATGAGCGGTGATATCGGGGTTGCTACGATCAAAGGGGAGCGTACCCCAACCTCGACAGAAGGTGGGGATGCCACCATCGCTGTTCTGAAGACCGATCAACCAAAGAATTCCTTGTTCGACCCGCGGAGCATGATCACCCGCATGTTGTGGAAGACAGCGTTCTAGGGCATCGAGTGCAAGAAGTGCACCCGGCGTATCATCGGCATCCGGCACGCCACCGGACAACGGAGTCCAGGCCCATCCACCCGGCGCCGCACTGGTATAGGGATGACGCACCGAGTATTGCTGGTGGATCAACCATGCTCGAAATTGGTCAAGGTTTGCTGCCCCGCCGTGCTCTGCGAATCGATTGTCATGCGATAGGGCGTTGATGGCTAACGTCGAAACCCAAGTCGCCAAATGAGTATCGATCGGCCAACTGCCATCGGCACGGACCGACTCGATAAGAAATCGAACCCCTTGCTGAACGACTTCATGATCAGCTTGCCCCGCGTCGATCAAGCTCATCGAAACGAAACTCGTCAGCGGGGTCGCCTCCAGGAATCCGCCTGTGGTCGGTTGGATGGAGCGAAGAACGCGCAGCGTTCTACCGGCAACTGCGTTTCGCATTCCTCGGATTGCGATATTCCAGGAGGGTATCTTTCGATGTCTGACCAGCCCGATCGCAATCAACGCTGGGAGTGCATAACTGACCACTGGCAAACGCATGGCGGCAAACATACTCTGAGGAAACGCCGCGAGTTCAAATGGCAACTGCGGCACCCATTTCCAAGCCTGGGGGCCCTCACCCAAACGACCCGTGATCGCCAACGCGGTGAGAATCGGAACGGAGAATGTTTGATCTTTGCCATATCGTTTTCGAATGGCAGGTGCGAGAACATCGGGAGTCGTTCCCCCTGCATAGCCTTCGATCCAACGAGTCGCCTTGCGATTGCACTCATCAAAATCGCTGGAAGCATGGTGCAACGATCCCCAACACAGAAGAGTGGTGCTGATGTTGCTGAGACTTTTGACCGTGTCTCCCCAACCGCCATCTTCATTCTGGTGATCTCTGAGCCACTCCCTTCCCCGATCGATCAGACTCTTAATGAGGGAAGTTTTTTCGCTCGGAAGTGAATGCTGCGATCGCAGATAGCCGTCCAGAGCGATGTTAGCCGTTGCGGTCGATAGAGCGCTACTGGATAACTCTCCTTCCCAATAACCGTCTGGTCCTCTTGCGTCAAGCAGTGTTCGCTGGGCATTCGCCCGCATCGATGCAAACATAGCTAGAGACAATGTCGTATCCACCGGAGCGTTATTCCGAGTTTGGGTGTTCACAAGCTCAAGTGTCCCAACGAGAGCAGGCCGTAGTAGGTGTATTCCAGATCGAGTGCATCGTCCTCCCAGGAACCGAAGAATCCTCCGCGAGCCGTCCAAAGAGTATCGAGGTAGTCGAGGCAATGCTCCTTCATCGGCCCGATGTCGCAATGGGTGTCATTGAGCGCATGCAATGCAACGGCGGTAGAGAGCAGATCCGGCATCGGAATCCCGGGACCTACGACAAAACCACCGTCGGGATGCAGGCACGAGAGGAGCCACGGCTGAATCTCTGGGTCCCGTTCCTCTCCGAGATGTCGCAGAAGTGCAGATGCGGCTGCCGTCGCGGGTACCAAACCAAAAGGCAAATCTTGGCTGTTGGCATACCCGCCATCGGCCGCTTTGAGAGACCGAATGCAACGTAGCATGCTATGCACCTCTGGGAGCGATTCGCCGACATCCTGTGCTGAACTCAATGCTAGAAAGCATCCGTACAGTGTGCCGATGGAATCCCCCTTCTCAGTACCATATCCACCATCCGAAGTTTGGAATTCGATCAGGCTGCTCATCACTTGCGAGGCCAATTCGCTGGGGCGAGTTTCTGCGGGCAAACCCGCCCAGCACCTAGCCAGGCATGAGAGTTCAACGAGCGACAAGCTTGAGATGCGGGGCATCCAGCCTTGGAGATAACGAGTCAACGACTCGACCGGGAGCGGCAATTGAAGGGCCGTCAAGCCAGCGATGCCGAAGGTCGTGTAGTAGATGTCGCTTTGACCTGCGCGATCGCAGAATCCGCCATCGTCGTGTTGTTGGCTAATGAGAAAATCAGCCACTAACTGCGTTGAGTCCCCCAACATGTCCGGCGACAGTCGAGCGACTTGCAGCATTTCGAGCCTCAAACTCACTGCACCAATCCTTTACTTCCATAACAAAAATCTTGCTGATGACGCGGCGCAGGAGTCCTTTGAGACTGGTGTTTTCCAGTTTTGCTAAACATCGGATGGCTTGTTCCTTGTAGGACTCCTGAAGAGAGCGGCATCGATCGCCGATTCCGTACTCGAGGAACAGCGATTCGATCTTCGCCAAATCTTCGCGACTGCTTTGACGGCGCCACGCCCGATCGACAACGGCCAAGGCTTCGGGGTTGGCTTTGACCCGTTCGTGCAAGAGGGCGAGAGGCAACGATGGTCGGCCGGCCGCAAGATCGTTTGCGACCCATTCCTCACTCATGTCTTCGACGTCATCGCGAATCTGGTAGGCAATCCCTAACGCTTCACTAAATTCGGAAATGATCTGACTGGTCTCGGGGTCATGTTCGACAAGGTTCGCTCCGAACAGAAGAGCGACTTCGAACGCAGGTGAAGTCTTCTTGCGGAAGATATCGAGTACTTCCAGAGACGATAGCGGCCGCGGTCGGCGAGCCCATTGAAACTCGGCACCTTGACCCAAGCAAAGCGTGCGGTGACCTGCAGTTGCTACACGAAGAATCGCAGCTCGCTGGGAGTCGGGAACATCGCATTGACCGATCAGGGCATAACCATCACCGAGCAGCAAGTCCCCCAGATTCAGTGCGACGGCAACTCCATGTTCAGCGTGCAAGGTTGGCTCGCCGTATCGGATATCGTCACCGTCTTCGATGTCGTCATGAACCAGTGACGCTTTATGGAAACACTCTGCGGCAACCGCAAGCTTCTTGAGCGAGTCCGGTGCTTCATCGGACGAGTCGGGATTGAGGGCCTTCCACACGCACGCGGTCAGGAACGGTCGCCAGCGTTTGCCATCTTTGGCCAACCAAGCGCGGGCAAGTTGTTCTGTTTCGTTTTGGGTTGGACCCATGATCTGCTCAAGCTGATCCGGGGCGAACCACGACTTGACTTCATCGCGCAGTTCATCGAGATTCAGTCGGTAGGTGCGGTCTTCACTGGTGAGGTGAATCACCTCCCAAATCCATTCCAAGTCGACTGTCACATCCTTGCAATCATCTTGAAGAAGCGGGATGGCAACACCCGGAATCGCGGCGGCTTCCATGTAGGGGTGCGCCTTCTCGAGAACCGACAGGCAGCTTACTCCGACGATCGCGTCGATCTTGCCCGTTTCGATAATCGCCATCACCAATGCGGAGCCCTCTGCAACGAGAACTGCATATCCGAGTTTTTCGGCTTCTTCCTGCAACTCTTGGATCGTGCACAGACCGCACTGCTTGCACAGTAGCCCGAACTCATCGAAGGGGGCGGGGCACTTGTCTTCTATGCGGAGGCATTTGGGCAACAGCAGCAACCGACGTTCAAAAGGAACGGTCGCCAGTTGATCTCGCCAAACTTCGCTGTTGAACAGAACGATGGAGTAATCGAGGTACTTCGAATCGATGTCATGCTCAGCAACGAACTGCTCCGACAATCGTCTCAGTTCCTGCGTCGAGAGCGGGGGAACAGGTTTGTGTTTGGCGATGAAGGTTCGAAGGTTGGAACGCAACGTCTCCCGTTCCGAGCGAGTCTGGGGAATATTTTCTTTGGGTTGTCGTTCCTTTTGAACAGGAACGGCGCGAGGCAAGCTCAATACGGGCAACTGCATAGTGTTGGATTCCTACCCTCCCAAAGGGCTCAAGTGTATGCACCAAATCCGAAGAACCAGTGTTTCTTGGCAAATCGGTAGACCCAGTGCTCCTCGGGAATCTCGAAGCCCGGCTGATGTTGGCTGGTGCGAGGTTCCAGAGCTTCCAATTCGGCGAGAGCGGTACCTCGTTGGGTAGTATCGGCCGCGCCGTGTTTGATGACCAACTGTTTTACCAAATCTGGCCGTTCCAGCACTACGCAACCTCGCGTGGCCTGGGCGGAAACACGCCGGAAATCGTCCAGAAACTCCGATTTGGACATGATTTGGTAGATGCTGGGGCCATCGTGAATGCTTTCGCGGGCGAATTGGATGATCGGGCATGGCTCGATCGAGCCCGAGGGACCAATGTGATGGCTGACTCCCGTTGCCATCGGACAAAGGGCACCGCCACGATCATCCCAGTAGGGTTCAACGATTCCGATCGGAACCTTCTTTCGCATCTCGACAATGAATCTCCGAAGTCGCACGATCTCTTCAGGCGAGAGGGCGAGTTCCGCAGATGGTTTCGGGCCGACCACACGATAGGTGTGGAACCACGCATAATGGACCCCCATGTCAATCAATCGCTGGAGCCACTCTTCGCTGACCAGATCGATGTTCGTCTTGCACACACTGGTGGCAACGCCAACAATCAATCGATTGTCGACGCAGTTCTTTACACCGGCGAGCGTCTTGTTGAGCACGTTCTTGGCACCGCGACGTTCATCGCTGACGACGTCGGTCCCCTCGATACTGATCAGCGGTGTGGCGTTACCCACGCTTCGCAAAGCTTTGGCTACCTTGTCGGAGATCAGTTGGCCATTGGTAAAGATCTGGAAGTAGCAATCGGGATGCTGCCCGAGCACTTCAAGCAGATCTGGATGCATGAACGGTTCACCACCGAGAATCCCGAAGTAGCTGTTCCCGTGATTCTTGGCATCCAAGATCAATCGGTTGAGATCCTCCTTGCTGATCATCTTTCTCGGCGATGCCACATCGACCCAGCAACCTTGGCATCGCAGCTGGCAACTGTTGATGATGGAGATGAACAAGAAGGGCGGAAAGTGGATCCCTTGTTTGAGTCGTTTCTTGTATTTCTGCACCGATCGCATTCCCTTGTACCCAAAGTTGTAGGCGAACTTCCAAAGAAGTCGCTTGTCAACTTCGTTGAACATGCGATATGCGAGTTGAGCGACCATGAAACTATTCTTGGGGTTAGCGGTTTGCGGGAACCGGATCGGGATTACGTGATGGGTTTTTGAGCGTTCATCTGCAAGGCTTGCTGCGCCTTTTGCTTGGCTTGTTCGGCCCGCTCCCGAATCGTATCTGCGGAGGGGAGGCTGCTGAGGACTTCGACGGGTATATCCAGCGAATCCACCGCTTGCTGCATTTTATTCAGGCACCGTTGTCGTTCCTTGAGGGCCCGATCGTCATCCCGTTCCTTCGAGAATCGCGATTTCGCTTTCGCGCTTCGATCCCGAAGCATGGAGTAGATGTCGCCGCCGAGCAACGAGGAGATATCGACCTTCATCGCTTCGCGTCGCACGTCGTCGGCGCTGATCTCGTCGCCGTTGATCGGCCCTGCCTTGTACTTTGGAAACAGGATCGCGACTTCGGGACACACACGCGAACACGCAGGGCAGTCGGTCTTGCAGTTCGATTGGTTCTGAACGGTGATCTGTCCCGCTTTGGTGACTCCATAGACATCGAACAAACAGAAACTCAGGCACTGCATGCAGTTGGTGCATCGATCGTAATCGATGACCGGGAACCAAGGTTTCCATCGAGGCCCACTCGCACTTGCTCCAGCGGCCCCTGGGTCATCAACGATTCCATCCGCAGTTTGCGAGACTTCGTCGACGATACCGCGAATGGACTCGGCGGACATTCCATCGATATTGCGTACGTGTACTTGCGTTCCCTCGCTCGCATCGGTTGCCAACGCGTCTGGCATCGATTCAAAGCGGCCCAGCACGAGGATGTGGGATTGGCTAAACTTCGCGAGTTTCCCCTCCGACTTTACGGCGCTCACAAAGTAGCCTTGATCCAACAACGATCGAATCAATTCCAATCGCAACTCCCCAGGAATCGGCAGGCTGTCTCGCCCTTCGTAGACCAACACTCTCAGTGTCGACGACTTTTTCGCGATCATGACGACTCTCCGGAGAGTAAGGGTTCAGATGGTTTGCCATCCAATCGGTTGCAAATCGACGCTGCGGTTTCGGTCCTCATGTTGAGGATCTCGACCCCTTCGGCCGCCAGGGGAGCACCCGCAGCGGAGAAGAGCCACTTCACGGCGCGCGGGTAGCACGCAACAACGGTCAAATTCCCCTGAGATGCCAGGTCGGCGAGCATCGGATCCTTTCGAGCGGACATCTCGCACAGATCCCCCACCGCATCAAAGGGTTCCGCACGGTCCACCAGATGCGTGAGCACATCGTTCTTGACTTCGTCAGGAACCACGCGTGCGAACGCACATCGGCAAAAAAGAACGCAACGTTGTTGAGTCATCCGGTCTATTGGGTAAGTGGGCGGAAAATGCTTAGGGTACTTGTTCCGCAAGTCGGTGGGTGGGTTTCGGGGGCGAAGGCCGAAACGCTTCGCGGACAATCAACTCCCCGGTCAGTCTAAGTTGGCTGACAAGCTCACGCAAGCTGTTCTCTGCGATGTTTAGCAACACTTCAGGAGCCGCTTCGGCACGGAAATTCAAAACCAACGTTCCATCTTCCAACGGACTGACCAGTCGATGCGATTGCTCGACGGAGTAATCGTCTCGGACGAGATTCACCACCCCGACGTCGTTTCCTTGAGACGGGGTCAACGTGGCCTTCAAGTGCGCGATTCGCACACCCTCCTCGTTGATCGCCGCGGCGCGGCTCTGCAGATCGCTAAGCAAACCCATCAGGAATTCATTGCCATCGAACTCTTCGCCATGCACTCTCATGGTGATGTTCAACCACCCCAGCAGCGCCTCCCCATCTGCGTAGAGATCGTAATCGACCTCCATCGCTCCCCTAACTCGGTTGCTCGCAATCTCCTGCGTCAAGTTTTGAATCGTATCAAGCCAAGCTTCGACCCCCTCTCCCGATCGAGCCGACATCGCAAGTACCCTAGCCTTCGGATACCGCGAGGTGATCTCTTGCAAAAGCGTTTCGAGTTCATCGGCTTCGAGTAACTCCTTCTTGTTGACGACGATGATGTCCGCTTCCTCAAGCTGCTTTTCGTAGATGTAAGTCACCTTGGGGGAAAACGACTTTCCGGACCGCAAGCCCAGCACTCGCTGAACTCGTATCGGATCGACCAACACGCTCAGGGGCGAAACACTGAATCGCTCTCCGTACATTTTGCGAAGCGGGAGAACTACCGTTGCAAACAGATCCGTGCAACTCCCGACCGGCTCGGCCAGAAACACATCCGGGCAGATGTCGCTCTCCAGCCGATCGCTCGCCTCGACGAGACTGTTGAACCGGCAACAGAAGCAACCACCGGTCACCTCCTCGGTTGGAAACCCATGCGAGGCAAGCATCACGGTATCGACCAGCCCCTGGCTCTGATCGTTGGTGATCAACCCCACACGCAATCCTCTACCATTCAAAATCTCTGCTATTTTCAGAATGGTGGTCGTCTTGCCTGCGCCGAGGAATCCGCCGACCAGAATGTAATTCGTTTTTAACATGTACGTTTTCCGTTTTTCTTTTCCCAAGCTTCGTCCGGTAGACTGTCTGAGTCGTCATGATCGGGGCCATCATGTTCGGAGTCGTTGTGTGGCTTGACGTCCCCTTCGCCTTGCTGACTCAGGATCCGATCCACCGCGCGGTCCAAGAGAGATACATAGCCCGCGCAATCAACGCAGGTCGGATCGGGTTTGCCCCGGACCTGGAACAACCAACCCCGGTCGTAAGCGTCTTTGTCGACCAACTCAGGCTTGGTGTTCAGTTCACTGTTGAAGGTGACGAAGTTTCCCTCGACCACACAAAAGATATCGGCTACTGCTTTGAAACCTTCGACCCATCCGATAGTTTGACCGAGTTGCACCTGTTCATCGGTGGCAACCTGAAATTCACACTCGACGAAATCGCCGAGCATCCTGGTTGCAAAGTGTGTCAAGCCAACGCGCCACAAACCAGGCTCGATTTCGATGAGCCAGAAGTGGCTTCTGGAGTATGTGTAGTAGGTCGGCAAGCGGGTTGTGAACCTAGCTCGCCGATAGTATTGCGTTCGAGCGGGATCGATCGGCATCAGCCCCGGGAACCTTTCTGGGTTTGCCCATTTCTGGCTGGGCACACAAGCGGGAATTGCATTGTTTCGTTACTCATACCACGGGGATCTTGAAGGGTCACCACGCCCTTCGCAAAGCCTCAGGGCGTGCCACCCGGTCGTTGGGGGCGTGCCGTCCGGCTGTTGGGGGCGTGCCACCCAGAGACACGGGAGTCTTACCCGGAGCAGCGCTGTCGCCTTGAATTGTACTTGACCCTAGGGTTCCCGCAATCCAAGGGCTTCTGTGACCGAATCTCCTGGA
>JAGWWZ010000183.1 GCA_018970165.1 Planctomycetota bacterium
GCGATTATACACCCAGTACTTCGGCTCCCGAAGCGATTGCGATCACGGCGATCAACAATACGAATGGGACTTGGCAGTTCAAGCTCGGTAGCGGTTCGTGGTCCAATATCAATTCGACGCTACTTGCTACACAAGCTCTGCTGCTCGACAGCACCGATAGTGTCCGTTTTGTCCCCAATGCGGACTGGAGCGGCGATGCCACATTCACCTACATCGCTTGGGACAAGACAGGCGGAACCACTGCGGGCTCTTACGTCACGATCAGCAGTACCGGCGGATCGACACCCTACAGCACCGAAACCGGCACAGCACTGATCACGGTCAGCGCGGTCAACGACGCACCGATCGCGGTGGCAGATACAGCAACAGCCATTGAGGCGGGTGGAATCAGCAATGGTACGGCCGGTACGAATCCAACCGGCAATGTTTTGACCAACGATACCGATGTCGATGCTGGTGATACGAAGACTGTCAGCGGTGTTGCTGCCGGTGTCGTCGGCAGCGCATCGACGAATGTTGGTAGTGCGGTGACGGGGACGTACGGCTCGATCAACATTGCGGCCAATGGCTCATACACGTACACGGTTGACAACAGCAACGCAGCGGTGCAAGCACTGCGCACGAGTGCACAGACGCTGAGTGATGTGTTTACGTACACGATGCGCGATGCGGCGGGCTTGACTAGCACAACGCAGATCACGGTAACGATTCAAGGAGCCAATGACGCTCCGACAGCGGTCAGCGACACGGCGACAGCTGGGGAAGCTGGCGGGGTGAGCAATGGAACAGCCGGAACGAATCCTACCGGTAATGTTCTGACGAATGACACCGACGTGGATTCGGCTGGAAACGGTGAAACCAAGACGGTAGTAGGTGTCGCGGCAGGGACGGTTGGAAGCGCATCTACCAATGTTGGCACAAGTGTGACTGGTTCATTCGGTTCAATCAGTATCGCAGCAGATGGTTCGTACACCTACACGGTCGACAATACGAACGCCGCCGTGCAAGCTCTTCGCACCAGTGCTCAGACGCTACAAGACGTGTTTACCTATACGATGCAAGACGCATCGGGCGCAGCCAGCACAGCCACACTCACAGTTACCATTCAAGGTGCGAACGATGCACCAGTAGGAGTGAACGACACGGCCACGGCTGTGGAAGCGGTTGGAACGGCGAATGGAACGGCTGGAACGAATCCAACCGGTAATGTGCTGACCAATGATACCGACGTCGATGCGGGCGATACCAAGACGGTGAGTGGCGTGGCAGCAGGCGTTGTAGGCAGCGCATCGACCAATGTTGGAAGTACAGTCACTGGCACGTATGGCTCGATCAATATCGCTGCTAATGGTTCGTACACATACACGGTCGATAATACCAACGCGACTGTTCAAGCTCTGCGGACGAGTGCTAATACGCTGCAAGATGTATTCACCTACACGATGCGTGACACGGCTGGGCTGAGCAGTACCACACAGATCACGATCACGATCCAAGGTGCCAACGATACACCGACCGCGGTAGTGGATACAGCGACGGCCATCGAAGCAGGCGGCACGGCCAACGGCACCGCAGGTACGAATCCCACGGGTAACGTCCTCACCAATGACACCGATGTTGACGCGGGCGATACGAAGACTGTCAGCGGAGTTGCCGCCGGAGTCGTCGGAAGCGCCTCGACGAATATCGGTAGTGCAGTGACGGGGACGTACGGTTCGATCAACATTGCGGCGAATGGGGCTTATACGTACACGGTCGATAACTCGAATGCCGCAGTCCAAGCGCTTCGAACTAGTGCGAATACACTCAATGATGTGTTTACGTACACAATGACGGATACAGCGGGACTTACGAGTACAACACAAATCACCGTCACCATTCAAGGTGCCAACGATGCACCAGCTTTTTCGATCCAGGCCGCAAGTATGGCTTCATGGCTCGGTGATGGAAACTACCAAGATGCTATCGGAACTCTACATGCCACCCAATTTGGCGGCGTCGGCTTCGGCCCGGGTGTATCCGGTCAAGCGTTTGTATTTGATGGCGTGAACGACTCGCTTTCGCTGCCAAATATTCGGCTCGCTTCCGGCCTCACCTTCGAAGCCTGGATCAATACATCCAATACAAACTCAGGCAGCCAACACGTTGCCATTTCAACAAACCCAATCTTCGGCGATACGTCGGGTTCGGTTTGGATTGGTTTCGGCGTAACTGGGGGCAAGTTGAACTACACGTTCTATACCAATCAATGGAATTCAGTGACTAGTGCGAACTCCGTTGCGAATGGTCAGTGGCGACATGTCGCCGTAACTCACGATACGAACGGACAAGTTCGACTGTATATCGACGGACAAATCGAAGCAACTGCAACGCTCGCCTATAGCGAATACTCAACAACAGCCGTCAATAGAATTGGGTCTGGCTATGGGAATAAAGACTTCTTCCAAGGCAGTATCGATACGCCAACCATCTATAGCCGAGCGTTGACTCAGTCCGAGATTATGTCTCGATACGGGTTCCAAGCTTTGGCGCAGGTAAACGAGAATGCAACCAACGGTACGGTTGTTGGAACCTTTGCCGCGAGCGATGCGGATGCCGCCGATATGCTCACTTATTCGTTGGTCAACGATGCCGGTGGTCGTTTCGCAGTCGATAGCGCTACTGGCCAGATCACAGTCGCCAATGGAAGCCTTCTGGATTTTGAAGCTTCCACTTCTCATACCGTAGTCCTACGAGCAACCGACCTGGGGAATTTGACTGCCGACCGAACCATCACGATCAATCTTAACAACGTCAACGAAGCGCCCGTCGCAGTGGCTGATACAGGGACTGCAGTGGAAGCCGGTGGTGTGGCAAACGGTACGGCTGGAACAAATCCGACCGGCAATGTCCTAACCAACGATACCGATCCTGATACAGGTGATACAAAGACGGTTACAGGCGTCGCAGCGGGTGTTGTAGGATCGGCTTCGACCAATGTCGGATCGGCGGTAACGGGCACGTACGGTTCGATCAATATCTCTTCGACTGGGGCCTATACCTATACGGTCGATAACACCAACGCGGCCGTGCAAGCTCTGCGACTATCGAGCCAAACACTGACCGATGTGTTCACGTATACCATGCGCGATGCAGCAGGGGTGACTAGCACAACTCAAATCACCGTCACGATCCAAGGTGCCAACGATACACCCACCGCAGTAGTGGATACCGCGACGGCTGTCGAAGCTGGCGGCACGGCCAACGGCACCGCAGGTACGAATCCCACGGGTAACGTCCTCACCAATGACACCGATATTGACGCGGGTGATACCAAGACAGTCAGTGGCGTAGCCGCCGGTGTGGTAGGATCAGCGTCGACAAACGTCGGCTCCGCAGTGACTGGAACGTACGGTTCGATCAACATCTCGTCGACGGGCGCGTATACCTACACCGTCAACAACAGCAACGCCGCCGTACAAGCACTCCGCACATCGGGCAATACGTTGACGGATGTATTTACCTACACCGTCACCGATACGGGTGGACTCACCTCCACCACACAAGTCACGATCACCATCCAAGGTGCCAACGACGCGCCGAATGATATTACTGGCACCTTAACCATCGCCGAGAACTCGGCCAATGGGGCAGTGGTTGGTACGGCTTCCGGCCAGGATGTCGACGCCGGTGACTCGTTCACGTACAGCTTGACCGATACCGCCGGTGGCCGCTTTGCGATTAACAGTTCGACCGGTCAAGTGACGGTTGCCAACGGTAGCTTGATCGACTTCGAGACCAATGCGTCGCATACCATTACGGTTCGCGTGACGGATGCAGCCGGTGCGACGTTTGACAAGGTGATGACGGTTGCCGTGACTAACGTCAATGATGCACCAACCGCCTCGAACGATTCATTCACGATTCTGCGGGGATCGGCGCAAACGATCAATCCGCTCTCCAATGATAGCGATGTCGATGGACAGACGCTTACGATCACCCATCTCATTGACCCCTTCGCTCCTGGAGTTCCAATCGCGATCACTGTAGGCACGCCGGTCACACTAGCCTCGGGGGTTGTGGTTCAACTCCAGGCCAATGGTACTTTCCTGGTCACCAATCCAACCGGAGGTCCAGACGCGTCGACCTTCGATTACACAATTTCCGATGGAAACGGACTCAACGCGACAGCGACAGTTTCCCTTTCCGTTCTGGACCTCGATATGGTGGAGCGAGTCAACGGGCCGATCCTTCGTAATGGGGATGGGAACTTTGTTGTTCCAATCAGAGTCTCTTTAACCAATAGTGGTGCGATCAGTGTTGCATCTCCCCAAATCAGGAAGCTTCTTTCGAGTGATTTCGGCTCCTATTTCCATAGTGTTTCAAACATATCCCTGAATACCTCGGGCGTCCTCCAGGGTACCGCACCGACTTTGGATGCTGCATTCAATGGATCCACAACCACATCCATGCTTCTAGGAGGCAACCTAGCTCCCAACGACACGGTCGTAGTCACGATGGATGTGGTGGTAAAGAATGCGGCGTCGGTGATGCCGAACCTGATCAATCCGAGCTTTTTCACGGGTACAACTCTGAATGGGATGCCTCTGCCGTACAGCCTTGACACACTTGCGGGAAGCCAAAGCTTTACAGGAACATTTAACGACACCGCCCCAGCCGCATGGGATGGAACATTCTCTTTGAATATCACTCGCGTCGGTAGCGGCACGGTCACTCGTCCGAGCTCGATCTCTATGAGTCGCCCGTGGACCTACACCGATGATTCAGGTAACAACCTCGTCTTTGGTGAGTCTTCCTCAGCCTCTATTACTGGCAGCATGACGGCTGGCAATCCAAATGATTACACGTTCAACTACGACTTCTCGGGATTGGTCAACGGTTATCTACCAGCCGGTACGAGTATTTGGTTCAGTGATGTTGACAATACTGGTAACGAATTTGTGCGCATCTCGGGTTCGATTGCAGGGGGGACAGGACAATTACCGTTCCTGACGTCGCTGGCACAGTCGGGAACAGGGACTCCAGCTGCGTTTTCTTACAATAGCACCACCGGAGTGTACTCGCTCGATGCCGTCGCTGCCAATAATGGACTTCTACAGGGATTTGTCACAACTCAAAATTTGACGTCTCTTTCGATTCAAGCTCCTCACCTCGACGTCGTCAACAGCACCGGTTACTCCTTGTTTCTGGCCGCTCCGTCTGACGGCACAGTCGAACTCTCCACACAGGCTCGTTCAAACAACACCGTCAATGGTATTACCATCACAGAGCGTGCGGATACAGGCAACACACACGAATCATCGAACCCAGGCACACTTGGCGATAGCGGCGGACGAAGTGATGCAACGCGTATTTCGATTCCGATGATCGAGGTTCAGCAATCCGCTGCAACACCGATCCGCGCAACAAGCGGCGTTCCTGGCAATTTCGATGTCACCTTCGATATCACTGTTAGCAATGCAGGTCTCAACGCTCTTAAAAACCTGACGCTCGCACAAAACTTCGCAAGTCAACTCGGTGGCGCCTTTGTGCGAATCGTTCCGCAGGGAGGATCACCGGCTACGATTCTGTCATCCAACGCGGCAGACAATCCAGGATTGAATGTCAACTACGATGGCGGCACAACCAATGCCAATTTATTCGATGGTTCGCCAAGCCAGTTGGGATTGACGCAATCGCTCACGCTTCGCGTCGTCGTGGAAATCAACCCCTATGCGGTTGGTGCGATACGCGATGGAATCACTAGCGACGGAAATGGAGATTTCGAGACGCAGTCTTACGCGACAGCCATAGAAACACGCTATGGAGCAACGATTACCGACCAGTCGGACAATCCTGCAAACGCAATCAACGCTGACGCAAACGCGGACGGAAATCCGGATGACCCTACTGGCTTTCGCCCCACGCTGCCCACCGCAGCACCCGATATCCTGACCACGGCCGAAGATACAACGCTTTCCACCAACGTGATCACTGCCAATGGCATCGATCGTGACCCGAACGGCGATACGTTAACCATTCAGTCGGCAACAATAGATTTGAATGGCGACGGTACTCAGGATGTGCTAAGCCTTGGCATCGCAACGCCCGTTATCTCCAATGGTCAATCGATTGGAGTCTTAACGCTCAGTGCCAATGGAAGCCTGATTTTTGTTCCCGCAACCGATTATTATGGTAACGTCCCACGAATCACTTATGTGGTGAATGACGGTAATGGTAATACCGACTCCACAACAATCGATATTGGGGTAACTAGTGCCAACGATGCACCAACTGCTGTGGTCGATACAGCTACCGCTGTTGAAGCAGGTGGAACGGCGAATGGAACAGCGGGTACCAATCCGACGGGTAATGTGCTGACCAATGATACCGATGTCGATGCTGGCGATACCAAGGCAGTCAGCGGAGTTGCCGCCGGTGTAGTTGGATCGGCCTCGACCAACGTCGGCTCCAATGTGACCGGTACCTACGGCTCAATCAACATCGCAGCGAACGGATCGTACAACTATACGGTTGACAACAACAACGCGACTGTGCAAGCTCTGCGGACAAGCGGTAACACGCTGCAAGAGGTGTTTACGTACACCATGCGTGACACGGCTGGCCTGACGAGCACGACGCAGATCACAGTCACCATCCAAGGTGCCAACGATGCACCTACCATTGTCAGCAATGGTGGAGGAGCGACTGCTGCCATCTCGATGGCAGAGAATCTCACCGCAGTGACGACCGTGATTGGTAACGACGTCGATGCCGGATCTACGCTTACTTACTCGATCGTCGGCGGAGCGGATGCTGGTAAATTTTCGATCGGCAGCTCGACCGGTTCATTGGTCTTTGTGACCGCGCCTGACTTTGAGAATCCAACAGACGTTGGGGGCAACAATGTCTACGATGTGATTGTTCAGGTCAGTGATGGTTCGCTGGCAACCACTCAGGCACTCGCCGTGACCATCACCGATGTTTCGAACATTTTGGTCGTAACCACCACAGCGGATAACAACGACGCTTTGCTTACTGCGGGTAATGTCGCGCACAACGTCGAGTGGCTCAACGCTAATCGTGGCACCGACGGCCTGATCTCTCTCCGCGAAGCGATCCTCGCAGCCAACAATACCAGCGGACTAGATACGGTTAATTTCAATATTGCTGGTTCGGGTGTCCAGCGAATCAATCTGGCGAGTACGTTGCCTGGAATCACCAGCCCAATTGTCATTAACGGCTTCACTCAAAATGGAGCTAGTGCTAATACGTTGGCTGTCGGTAGCAACGCTGTGATAAACGTTGAAATCAATGGGTCGGCTTTAGGAGCAGGGGGAATCGGCTTCAATTTTATCGCCGGTTCTGGGGGGAGCACGCTGCAAGGCTTGTCGATCGGGGGCTTTAACAACTGGGGGATCGAGCTTGCATCGGGCGGCCATACCATCGCAGGTAATAATATCGGGCTGCGTGCTGACGGCGTGACCAGTTTCAGCAATACCTGGGGAATCGTCATCGGTTCCAACAACAACATCATCGGATCCGCCAACCCTGCTGGTCGAAATACCATCTCCGGCAATGCGAATGATGGGATATCGATTGACGGTGCCAACAATGCGATCGTTGGCAATTACATCAGTACCAATGCATCCGGCTCAAGCATCGTTGCGAACGGTCGCTATGGGGTGCTCGTCAATGCGGGAGCCACCAACAATTTCATCGGAGGCTTAACCGCTGGGAGTGGTAACGTAATCGGCGGATCACAGTTTGGAATAAATATCGGCGGAGATGCAAACACCGTTGCCGGAAACATCATCGGACTCAATGCGACCGGTACAGGAACGCTATTCAACAGCCGTGGAATCTATGTCAGCGGGGCTGATAATCTGATTGGAGGCACCACCTCGGCTGCGCGTAACGTCATCTCGGGAAATACGACTGGGATCGAGATCAACGGAGCATCCGCAAACAACAATTCGATCCAGGGAAATTACATCGGGACAAACCTGGATGGAACAGCGGGTCTAGGAAATTGGCGAGGCATTTGGATTACTAATAACGCAACGGGCAATACCGTCGGTGGATCGGTGAGCGGTGCGGGCAATGTGATCTCAGGGAACTCTTCTTACGGTATCGAGCTTGCATCTTCGTCCAATACAGTGGCGGGCAACACGATCGGCCTGAACGCGGCTGGTGATACCAAACTAGCTAACAGCTACGGGGTGTACATCAACAACGCTGGCAACAACACGATCGGCGGCACAACCACGCTGGCTCGCAATATCATCTCGGGTAACACCAACGATGGTGTTTTCATCGGCGGCGCTTCGGCTACCGGTAATTTCATTCAAGGTAACTACATCGGCTTGGGAGCGAATGGGACCACGGCTCTCGGAAACAGCGGGGTGGGTATCTTTGTCTTCAGCGGCTCAAACAGCAACAGTATCGGTGGCGCGATTGCTGGAGCTGGAAATGTGATTTCTGGTAACACTTCCTTTGGAATTCGGCTTGATTCGTCAAATAACCAAGTGGCAGGGAATATCATTGGCCTGGTTGCGTCAGGAAACTCGGCTGCGGGAAACGGTGCCAAAGGTATCTTGGTCACGGCGCAGAATGGTGGTGGAAATGACAATGTCATCGGCGGAACGACTGTGCTCGCCAGAAATGTGATTTCTGGCAATGCAGGAGAAGGTATCCAAATCACCGGTAGCGGGAATCTAGTCCAAGGTAATTACATCGGGACAGACACGACAGGATTGGTCGCGTTGGGGAATTTCGGACGAGGCGTTTGGGTTGCGGGAGGTTCAACCAATACGATTGGTGGCTCCGCACCTGGCGCCGGCAATTTGCTTAGCGGGAACAATATTTATGGAATTCATTTGAGTTCTACCGCCAACAATCTTGTCGCTGGGAACATCATCGGACTGGATGTGACAGGCTCAGCCAAGTTGTCAAACAACAACACGGG
>JAGWWZ010000184.1 GCA_018970165.1 Planctomycetota bacterium
TGGCCGAACCGTTCATAGAGTACATGATGCAAAGGGGGATACGGAACATTTCGATCTGGTGGTATCCAATGCCGATATTCATCACACCTATGCAAAGCTGTACCGAGAAAACGCAGGTGGGAACACCATGCAGCGCAAGCTCGAGCGGATGGATTGGTCGATGTCACTGTTCGTGATGTATTTTGGAACCAAGCGGCGGTATCCAGACTTGGCTCATCACACGATCCTGTTCGGCCAGCGTTATCAAGGTTTGCTGAAGGACATCTTCCACGGTAGAAAGCTGCCTGAAGATTTCAGCCTCTATCTGCACGCTCCGACCGTATCCGATCCAGGGATGGCACCGCCCGGCGGAGAAGCTTTTTATGTCCTGAGCCCCGTACCTCATTTGGGACGCGCGAATGTCGATTGGGAAGAGACCGCGACTCGTTACGGCGATGCGATCCTGGAGTCCCTCGAAAAGCATTTGCCCGGCTTACGAGAATCGATCGTCACGCGCAGGCACTTTACCCCCAACGATTTTCGCGACCAGTTGAACGCCTATCAGGGATCTGCTTTTTCGGTGGCACCCAAACTGACGCAGAGCGCGTACTTTCGACCTCACAACAAATCGGAGCACATTCCGAATCTCTACATTGTCGGTGGTGGCACGCATCCAGGAGCGGGTGTCCCTGGCGTTGTGAATACAGCCAAGGCCACTCTTGGCATCATCGCTCGCGATTTTGCAAAGGTGCTGAAATGAGCGAGCGATTCGAGAATCGCAACGATGCCGACAAATTGATCGACCCCATCCAGGATGCGAACGCCGTGATCGCGCGATCAAGCCGATCGTTTTCGGTGGCCTCCTCGTTCCTCCCTTATGCGATCCGAACCAAGGTTTGGGCTCTGTATGCATGGTGCCGCAGCGTGGATGATGCCGTCGACCACGCAGAAAGTCCGATCGAGGCGGCTGAGGCTTTGCGTACATTGGAAGAGGATCTCTCGCGGTGCCAACGGGGTGAATCCCCTGCGCATCCGGCCTCCGAGTGGATCCGACCCCTGATCGTCGCTGGTCACATTGAACCTCGCCATGCAAGGGAGTTGATCGAAGGCATGCGCATGGATTTGGACGGGTATTCCGTTCGCAACAACGAAGACTTGGAACGTTACTGCTACCATGCAGCCGGTACGGTCGGTCTGATGATGACATCCTTGATGGGGGTCACTCATCCCGCCGCCAATCGACATGCGATCGCCTTGGGAGTCGCCATGCAAATGACCAACATTGCTCGCGATGTCCGAGAGGATGCGGAGCGAGGTCGATCCTACTTGCCGGGAATCACCCATGTGTTGGACGCGAACTCGGATCAAATCTCCCAAAGTGTTGCCAAGATCCTTGCTCTCGCCGAGGAACGCTACAACCTCGCGATCGAAGGGCTTCACTACTTGCCATGGCGATGCCGCATTGCAATCCGTGTCGCTCTCGAAGTCTACCGCGAGATCGGTCGCGAGATTCAGCGCAAGGGTTGCTCTGTGATGCACGGCAGGACAACCATCAGCAAGGGGCGCCTAGCCTGGGTTGCAGCCAGAGCCTTGTTGTCATCGATGAGAAACAATATCACCATGACTCTGCGTAGCGTCATGGATCGTACACTATTTCCTTTGAAGGAGTTTTCCATGAACGAATCATCCGATTCCAATCCATCTGCTCGTCCCTGCACCGCGAACCAAGCCAAGCAAGTCGCATACCTGGGTCTGTCGTTGACCGCTATCATGGCGACGGCACTGTTCTTCCTGGTTTACATCAATCCCAAGGAGGAAGGGTATTCCTATCTGCCGCTCGTTTACGCAGGCGGATCGGCGCTTGCAGCGGTTTTTTTCAACCGGCTATCGGCCCGCTACGACCGACCCAGCGCTCAGCAGGCGTCGTAGATCGGTCTGATCGGTCTGATCGGACTGATAGGACTGATCCGACCGATCGGACTGATCGGACTGATCATCGCGTTGGCGGTGTGATGCCCAGCTCGCGCATCAGCATCTTCATGTCGTCCCAGGTCTGATGCTTGGCTTCGGGGGTGCGTAGCAAGTACGACGGGTGGTAGGTGACCAGAACCTTAGCGTTCTTATACGCATGGAACCGTCCTCGAAGTCGACCCACACTGTCATTGCGTCGCAGAACTGCCCGGGCGGCGATCGATCCCCAACAGATGATGTACTCGGGCTGCAGGATCTCGAGCTGGCTTTCAAAGAACGGGCGGCAGTTTTCGATCTCGGCATCCACCGGAGTTCGGTTTCCTGGCGGTCGACACTTGAGGGTGTTCATGATGTAGACCTGATTGCGTGCCAAACCCGATGCGACCAGGATCTTATCGAGCAGTTGGCCTGCGGCTCCCACAAAAGGTTCGCCCGCTCGATCCTCGTCCGCTCCCGGGGCTTCACCCATCATCACTAGCTTTGGACGTAGCGGTCCGATACCGAAGACGGTTTGCATCCGACGACAAACGATATCGGCGCACTTGCGGCAAGCTTTGACTTCCTCATGCAGTCCCTGAAGAGCGACGGCACGACCGTTATCATCGAGGGAGGTGTTCACCCATGGCGTGAGAGTGATCGGACCTTCCATCGGTGGCAACGGAGCTATCGGTTTCGTCGGTAGAGGATTCTCCGGCGACGATGGCACGGGTGGCGACGATGGCTTGGGTGGCGGTGATGCTTGCTTGGTCGGAGCAGGCTGCAATGTTGACGGTCCCTTCGACGATCCGGTCGCGTCTGCGCTATTGCGATCTGCTACGGGCCACTGTGCGATCTCGTCAGGCAACGGATGACGTGCGATGGGGAGATGCGTGATGCCGGATCGTTTCCAATGGCCGAGCAATTGCTCGGCGATGGTTGTCCAGTCAATCCCTTCCGTTTCACGACTCATGATTAGCCTGCTGCCCTATTAGCCTGCTGCCCTATTAGCCCGCTGCCCTATTAGCCCGCTACCTTGATGGCCCGCTCAAAGGCATTCGCCGCGTGGAGCAATTGCTCTTGCGAATGAGCAGCAGATACCTGGGTTCGGATCCTCGCCTTGCCTTGGGGGACGACAGGATAGGAGAAGCCGATGACGTACACCCCCTCCTCGAGCATAGCTTTGGCAACACGGCCCGCGAGAGCGGCATCTCCCACCATCACCGGAACAATCGGGTGCGTACCGGGCAAGATATTCAATCCCCGCTGCGTCATCGCTTCACGGAAGAAATGGGTATTCGATTCGAGTCGATCGCGAAGCTCGGTGGAAGACATGACGAGTTCCAGCGCGCGAATCGCACCGGCAACCACCGGGGGTGCAATCGTATTGGAGAAGAGATAGGTTCGGGATCGCTGCCGCAGCAGTTCGATCATCTCCTTAGGCCCCGATGTGTATCCGCCACTTGCACCGCCAAGAGCCTTGCCCAGGGTGCCGGTCATGATATCAACGCGGTCGAGTACACCGCACAATTCGTGAGTGCCTCGCCCATGCGGACCGATAAATCCAACGGCATGCGAGTCATCGACCATGACCATCGCATCGTATTCGTCGGCCAATTGGCAAACGGTCGCTAAGTCGGCAATCGTCCCATCCATGGAGAAAACTCCGTCGGTTGCGATCAATCGGAATCGCGATCCTTTGGCCTCTTCGAGTTTACTGCGGAGATCGTCCATGGAGTTGTTCTTGTAGCGCAGTCGCTGAGCTTTGCACAATCGAATGCCATCGATGATGCTGGCGTGGTTGAGTTCATCGGAGATGATTGCATCCTCGGCGGTCAGAATCGTTTCAAACAAACCGCCGTTTGCGTCCCAGCATGAGTTGTAGAGGATCGTATCCTCCTTACCGACGAACTGGCTGACCTTAGCTTCGAGATCTTTATGGATCGTTTGAGTGCCGCAGATGAAGCGGACTGAAGCCAGTCCATATCCCCAGCGGTTGAGCGCATCGGCGGCCGCTTGTCGAACGCTCGGATGTTGCGCGAGTCCGAGGTAGTTATTCGCGCAAAGATTGAGATATTGTCGACCATCAGCCAACGTGACCATCGTCCCTTGGGGCGAATCGATCACCCGTTCGGTCTTGAAAGTGCCCGCTTCGCGCATCGCTTGATTCGCTGCGGCGATGCATTCGAGGAATTGTGCGTTCATGCGTTGGTTATAGATTCAGAGTGATTGGATACTGAGGCATTGGAGCTTGGGGAACGAGGGAAACGTGTCCAGTAATCGGTCCATCGGAAGCCCATAAATGGTACCAGGATCGCCGCGAAACCGTAAGCGAACCAATAGAAGGTACCCCATAAGGCCCATTCTTTTTCGATGACGGAGCTGTACAGGCTCTTCGTAGCTTCGAGAACCAGGATTTCAGCCAGCGCATACTCTGCGATGGTGATCGCCGCAAGAACCGGAAACATGAGCCAGCGCCATGGCCTTCCCGCCAGCATCCAACCTGTGGCCAGGATCGGTACGAAGGGAATAAACAATGTCTCGGCCAATTGAATCCCTAGCCAGACGCGTCGAGAGGCAACGATGGGGCTTTCGGAAAAGGAATCTTCGAATACCGATTGGTCGAGAGATCCGGACGAAAGATTTGCTCCCCAGTTCATCCTGAACAAGAACACTTGAATCAAAACCGCGAGTACCGTCATCAGAACCATCCAGCGGGCGAGAGTCCAACGAGGACGCGCTCGGACACTCGGGTCGATGATCTCGATACCGCTGATCATGCTGAGGATGCGGAGTACACACCATCCGATGATCATATCTGACGCAAGCAGCGGGAAATCAATATCCCAAAATGTTCCCCAGTTGGCGAAGGTAATCGGACGAAACCATCGATACAGGCACAGGGTGATGCATGCCAAGAGCACGCAATAAAGAATTCCTCCGATGGTGTTTCGCCACTGCCCCGGCCCTTGCACAGCGATGAACGCGATTGCGCTCCAGCCGCTCCAAGCGACGATACTGAAGGCCAATCGATCGCCGACATCCTCGAAGATGAGAAGGAGAGCGGGGGCTGCGATCAACACACCCGCGATTAGGATTCGGAACCACTGCGGCAACCAGCGACTTGAAACCGCTTCCGTTGGACTCTCAGAAACGGGTTTTGAGAGTGGATCATCAATGGCTGATTCACTCTCGCTCATTTCCGATTCTCCTCGCTAACCTCAAGTGATTTTCGTATGCAACTTAATCATGCCGAGTGGAGTCCCAAGTGCGGATCGAGGCCGAACATGTAGTTCATGTTTTGAACCGCAGCACCGCTGGCACCTTTGACCAAGTTATCGATCGCGCTGACCAAGATGATGCGTGGTCCATTTTCGCGCACCGTGATGTCGACGAAGTTGGAACGGGCTACAAAGCGAGTCGCCGGCAGATGCGAGACGACGCGTACAAAGCCGTGAAGCGGATAGTAGCTGTTGAGGCATTCGCGGATTTGGTTCGGCGTCGCGCCCGAGTTGGAATGCACATAAATGGTGGATAGGATTCCCCGCTCCATCGGGACCAAGTGGGGTGTGAAGACAATTTCCGGTTCGATGCCCGAGAATCGTTTGCAGATATCGACGATCTCCGGTTGATGGCGATGGTTGCCGACCGAGTAGGCGGAGATGCTCTCGTTGACTTCACAGTAGAGATTCCCAAGCTTCGGAGTTCGCCCCGCGCCGCTGACCCCCGACTTGCTATCGACGACAATATCTTTGGGGCTGATGAGTCCTTCTTTCAAAAGCGGAGCTAGTGGCAGAATAGCCGATGTGGGATAGCAACCTGGATTAGCGACGAGCGATGCTTTGGGGAGTTGATCGGCAAAGAGTTCGGGCAAACCGTATGGGGTGGACCCGAGGCGCGATGGGTCCGGGTGTTTTTCACCGTACCATTTTTCGTACAAAGCTGGCGTACCGAGTCGATAGTCGGCGGACAGGTCGATGACTCGGCAACCTGCAGCTAACAATTCCTGGCAAATAGCCGCCGAGGCGCCGTGTGGCAAGCATGTCATCGCGACATCGCAGCGTTCCGCAATTTGGGCGGGAGAGAGGTCTTCGACTGGCAGACGCAAACGGCGAACGAGCGACGGATGCATATCGGCGATCATACTGCCGTCTGCTTGCCGACTCGTCGCAGCCACGATTTGAGCCTGCGGATGTTTGAGCAACCACTCGATTGCTTCCACTGCGGTGTAGCCCGACGCTCCAACGATAGCCACGCGTATCATGATGGTTTCATCCTTGTCCTTCGATATAGTCTTTATTGTAACCAAGGTTCAAACTGGTTGTCTTTTTGGATTTCCAAGATCACTTGTCGAAGCTCGGCCAGGATCATGGCCGTGGCACCCCACACAAAATGGTCTGCGATCCGAAAACCGGGCGCGTCGAAATCGGCAGTCCCACGGCGCATCGTTCCCAAGCTGCTAATTGTATCCGAGAGGAGTTCGGAGACCGCCACTTGAATCACCTGGGCGACTTCTTTCGGATTCGGGTTCATGGTCGGGCGCAGCGAGCTGACGCTGACGTTGGGGGTCACGAAGTGGTTGCTCGCGAAGACATACAGGGGTGTTAATGTCCCCAACGGTTGAAGATACTCGGTCGTGCAGCCGAGCTCTTCACCGAATTCGCGGCATGCCGTGCGCCATGGTGATTCACTCGCTTCGGCTCGACCTCCGGGCAACGAGATCTGCCCTCCGTGATCGGACATCTGCGAGGGACGCAGGGTCAAAGGGATGAACCATTGTCCCCCTTTGCCGGGGATCAAGGCAATCATCACTGAAGCTTTATGGGCGTAACGTGGAGCCGGTCCGCGATGGCGACCGAATGCGTATTGGGGCGCGAATTCCCGATGCGCGGTGTATTCCGGTTTCCGCGGCTCCAGTTTTCTCCGGAGTTGGTCCGGAAGATTGTCTAAGTCCATCGCTTCAATACTCATAGATTCCATCGGGATATCGACGTATATTTGCTGAACCCTGAGTTTAGAACGTAGTTTCCCCAAAACCATCACGCAAGCCAACTTTCACGGAACCGTTTGCCTATGCCTCGTTCCCAACGACCATCCACCGAGTCGATGGCCAATGTTCTCAGGGTTCTGCCAGCGCGATGGGCGATCACGATTATCGCGGTTCTGATTGCGTATGTTTTATTGCAACCTCGCTTGAATACATGGTTTGGATGGCAATTGCCCAGCATTCCTGCCATGCTCGGCCAAGAAACTCCCAAGACCAAAAACACTCCCGCCTCGAAGCAGGCCGACGCGAAGAAGCAGGCAGACGCAAAGACCAGCCAAACACAATCCTCCACGACCGAGAAACCCAAGTCGAGTTCGGGTTCGTTCAAGTTTGGAATCCTGAAATCGCTCGGCAGGGATCGGTACGAATCCCCAGCCGGTTTGGTCTATGGACCCGGCAGCGAAGAAGGACATCGACTGCAGCACATTGAACGGCACCTCCAAGACGATCCCACGCGCCCAGGTTCGCACGGTGTGTTTCAAGGAACGATGGAACAATTCCTCATCGCGATCGATGATACCTATCGACGCGCTCGAGGACATGCCAAGGGAACGCGCACCCGCAACGAAGAAGCAGAAACGATCTATGAAGCCCCATTCGACGAATCGATCGGCTACCTCGGTGGCTCCTCGGGTAGCGGACAAAAGAATCCTCCACTCAAGCGGATGCGCGTCGTCGTTCGAGGGAAGAACCTGATCACCGCATTTCCTATCCCCTAACGTAGACTGCGGAACATGGCGTTACCTTATTTGATCTATGTGCGGGCCTGTCCGATTTGCAAGGAAGGTTTATGCCGAGTCCGAGTCTGCACCGCATCGCACCATTTAGTCGGATGCGTCATTTGCGATGAATGCGAGTCGGTATGGACCGATCCCGACATGGAGACTCGATCGATCGAGAAAGACGATACCTACACAGCCAGTTGCCCCGAGTGCGGGCTGTCGCTTTGGGACGAAGCCTGCCACTGGGCCGATATCCAAGAAGTTTGCTTGCTCGGTTGGTACGACAAAGTCAAAGTCGCTCGCACGTAAGAGCAAAATCTAAATTGACACGGTCGACGTAGCGTTTATGCTCATCGGCTTTCCGGATTTGACGGTTCTTTATCTCGGCGAGTGAATTCGCAGCGAGTTTCTTTCTCTGGGGGATATCATGAAATCGGAACGCATCGATATGTATATCGCAGGCGGAGCGAAACTCGCTCAGTCGATCTGGGGGCTGACACTCGACCAGCTTCACGCGAAACCAGCCGACGGATCCTGGACTATCCACCAAATTGTCATTCACATGCTCGACAGCGACTTGATCGCAACGGATCGCATGAAGCGAATCGCTTGTATGGACAAGCCTCTATTGACCGGATACGACGAGAACGCCTTTGTGAACTTGCCTGGAGCCGACGAACTGAGCGCCTTCACCGCTTGCGAACTGTTCCAAAAGAATCGACAGATGACAGGGACAATTCTTCGAAAACTACCTTCCAATGCCTGGGATCGTTTCGGCATTCACAACGAACGAGGTAAAGTAACCCTCGGCGAGTTGCTGGAAACCTATATCCACCACCTCGACCATCACTTGCAGTTCATCGCCAAAAAGCGGGCGATGTTTGCCACCGCCACCGAATAAACCGCAGTCGCATTCATCCGTTCTCGTTACTCAGGTTGAATGACCGAGTTCTGAACGCTGGGCAACATCCCAGTTCCTGGTGCGGAATTGGCTGGAAAGGCTGTATTCGCAGGAAATGCTGTATTCGCAGGAAATGCGGTCCCTGCCATCGGCGTCGCTACGTTTTGCGGAACGGCTTGAGCACTGCGAGCAATGTCGCCAGCCAGAGTGCCAGCCTGTTGATAAATCATCTGCCCCTGCTGGATCATGTTCGATA
>JAGWWZ010000185.1 GCA_018970165.1 Planctomycetota bacterium
GAACCGGTTGGCGAGGGTTTCATAGCTGGGCGTTCGACTACATCACGTACGAGAACACTCGCGTGCTGCTGATCCCTCCGAACGGCGACGTTGGACAGGTCAGTTTGCGATACGTCAATACAGACCTAGCCACCTTCCTGGGTACGGAATGGTTTGGCGAGCTCAATCCCGACAGCCCATTGACACCGTTCGCAAGCCTGCGTGTGGTGGACGGCAGAGATCGCACCCGCAACGGTCGATTTGCGACGAGCAACGGCAATGCATTTCAATCGAGCGAAAAAGTGATCGGCCTTTCGCGAGGCGCTTTTAGCGGAGTGGCTGGTAGTGAAGAGGAACCGCTTCCCGGCATTCCGCCTTTGGAAGGTCGGATCGGCTGGCGCATTCACGACACATCCCCGCAACAGCGATGGAATATCGAAGTGAGCGGTCGACTGGTCAATGGTCAGACTCGGATCGCAAAGAGCCTGCTGGAAACCGCAACACCTGGTTTTTCAGTGTGGGACATGCGATCTGTTTTTCTGGTCCCGAATACGCGAGGGATGGTGGTCGCTCTCGGCGTGGAAAACATGTTCGACCGAATGTATCGCGAACACTTTGACTTTCGAAACCAGGGGGGTTTGGGCATCCTGCAGCCAGGGACGAACTTTTACGTTAGCACGAGCCTAAACTACTGAACTCAACGCGCAGCGGACGCGAACCGGTTTTCCAATTCCTGGATCCAGTCGTTCAGGTCGATATCGTATGGTAGTTGTGCTTTGGCTAGATCGCGAAGTTCCCGCAACTGTTCGCGGACCTGGTCGGTGTTGCCTTGTTGCCATGCGACCCATGCTCGCAACCCAATCGCTTCCGGTGTCTCGAATTCCTCATCGATCGGATTTTCTATAGATTGTTGAGCGATAGCGACGGTTTGCTCGGGCACATTACCTGACCACAGTGCAAGGCGAACGTCGAAGAGTGCAACCCGAGCCAGGTACTGTCGGTTTTTCGGATAACGATCCCACAGATTCCGCATGCGAGTGCAAGCGGACTCGAAAAGCGCAGCGGCTTGGTCTTTGTTACCAGCACGCCGCTCGAAGTTCGCGGCATGCCATTCGACGTCGGCCAAGCCATATTCGTAGCGTGGTTCACCGGGTCGCTGTTCAATCATCTGGGTGAAATAATCTCGCGACAGCGTGAATGATTCGCGTGCTTGATCGAGTTCACCGGCTCGCTCTCGGGCACGCGCCAATTGACCTAAGACCGCCGCGAGCAACTCGATCGACCGAGGATCAGATTCGCGAACTGCTAAATTTTGCAGTAGTGATCTGCATCGGTTCAATAGATCGACGGCAATCGCAGCATCGGCTTCGGACACCAGAGCAATCTGGCCCAGACCGCTCACCGACGTTCCCCATCCCGTCGCGTATCGATACACACTCGGATAGTTTTGGGACAGTTCTTCGAAGGTTGACTTCGCTTGTTCGAGCTCACCCTGACTACGGTTCGGGTTGCGTCGATCGATCCACAAGAAGCCAATATCCGCTCGCACCGACGCTTCGTTTTCGATGTATTCCAGGCTGTCTGGCCACGACTGACGCAGCTGAGAATAAACCTGCCGCGATTGCTCCAGTGAACTTAGGGCGCGGGCCAAGTTCCCCGTCTGCCGATGCAGGTTGGCCAGGGAAACATGAACACTGGCAGTTCTTTCATGAAGATGTCGATCATCGTTGGCCGATTCGCTCGAGGATGGAGAGGCTTGCAAAAGAGACTCCAACTCGGCGATGGCATCATCGAAGCGTCCCAGTTGCCCCATAAACCTTGCCAACGATTCCTTGGCTTTTGCAAGTTCTCGGGTAACTCTTGGTTCCGTCTCCGGGCTCACTCGTTCGTATCCTGCCAATGCTGTTTGCAGCATGCGGATAGCAGTAGTAGGAGATTCGGTTCGCCCAATCAAATCGGCATGCTGTGCTTGCGTGCGGGAGGTAAAGAACTGGATGGAGACATCCGAAGGATTGGCCAGTAATAGCCGATCAAAGATCTTTTGCGCATGCTCGTATTCGACTCGTGATTCATCGATCCGATCTTGGGTATCCCAGGCTAATCCGCGTCGAGCAATCGTCTTCGCCAGTTCCAACTCCCAGCGAGTTCGCGCCTCGTCACGATTCGCCATTTCTGAGATTTTACTTTCCAGTGATCGGATCGACTGTTCGTACAACTCATTAGATCCCGTAGCATTGCCTTGCAGCGCCTCGATATCAGCGACGCGAACCAGAGCTCGCACCCGTTCCAATTGCAATCCTTCGTCCTGCGAACTCCCTTGACTAAGACGTTCGTAGTCGGCCGCTGCGGCGGCCAGCAATCGTTTTTGCAGGTCGCGTGTGGCGGGAAAATCCGCTAATGCAACCGTACTTTCCGTCAGCAGGGTATCGATCGCATCGCGAGCAATCGCATTGCGCTGCAATGCCTCTTCTTTGCTCGCGAGCTCGTGCGTTTTAGCGATCGCTTCCGATTCTTTCGCCTTGCGTTCGGACAAACGAGACCGGTTTACGAGAAAGAGTCCTACCGCCAAGGCCACCGTCGAAAAAACGATGGCGAATAGCACAGTTGCGGACGAGGTTGCAATATAGGGATTTCTTTTCGCCCATCGCCACGCTCGTTCGCTGCGTGTTATCGCCCTTGCTCGGATGGGCTCGCCAACAAGCCAACGGCCCAGATCGTCCGCAAAGTCCTGGGCCGATGCGTAACGCTTCGCGGGATCTTTCTGCAAACACTTGTGGCAGATTGTTTCCAAATCCGTTTGCACAGCCGGATTCATTGACCTCACCGATACCGGTTCCTGTTCTATAACTTGCATCAACGTGTCAAGCGGATTGGAAGCTTGAAAGGGTGGGCGACCGGTCAGCAAGCAATAGAGGATTGCGCCCAGCGAATAGACATCCGCCAGAGGGCCGACCTGATCGGTTCGACCTGCGGCCTGCTCCGGTGGCATGTAGCTCGGAGTTCCCATCACCGCTCCGGTCCGTGTTAAGTCACTGTTGCTCTCTGTTTTTCTCGCCAAACCAAAGTCTGTCACTTTGGGCTCGTCGTTTCGGTCCAACAAGACGTTCGCAGGCTTGAGATCGCGGTGAATCACCCCTTGGCTATGAGCATACGCTATCGCTTCGGCCACTTTCTTCGTGTACAAGGCCGCTTGCTTTGCTGGGAGTGGCCCTTGCTTGACCTTGTCGGCCAAGCTTCCACCATCAACAAACCCCATCGAGAAAAAATGCTGATCTTGGAGCTGACCGATTTCAAAAATTGGTACGATGCCCGGATGGTCAAGTGCCGCCGCCGCTTCAGCCTCGATGTAGAAGCGTTTAACGTCCTCCTTAGAAGCAAACTGGCCCGCCAAGATCATCTTGATGGCAACCAGACGATTCAGGCGAACCTGCCTCGCCTTGTAGACGACTCCCATGCCGCCGCGAGCAATCTCCTTGAGCAGTTCGTAGTCGCCGAATCGTTTGAGCGATTTCGCGTTCGTTGCTTCTTGAAATTCCTGGCCCGTTGAGGACTGCGGGAGGGTTGCATCATCGAACTTAAAACTTCCCTTCGAAACTTGAGACGGGGGCAACGTTTCCGCATCGGCATCGAAGTGGACCGAAGGGGTCTTGGAAGGTGGCAACGTCTCTGCATCAACCAAGTTGGAGTGGTCGGTATCGGAATCTTTCCCGGGGTCAGATTGATTCGTCATTTCTCGACAGGAGCGTAAGTCAGATGAATTCGGAAGTCCAACGAATCTACACAACAAAGCATCCCCAACCTACGAAACCGATGATGGTTTCCTCTTATTTTTTCGACTATTTCCAGCAAAAAACCGTTTGGCACACTCTTGCCAATCACCATTTTCCGGGTGTCTAACCTTCCCTTTTTTGGCAGTTATCGAAGGGCTACGTGGCGATTGAACATGGGTAAACCCCAGGGAATCACAGCCCAAGTCGAAATTCCTCGCCGGTTGGCACGCGGGTTGCTTGCTCCCACGACCAGTCAAGTTCGACTGCCAAATCGGGCTGATATCAACTTTCAAGGAGTTCAACGTGGCAAAGCAAATGGTATTTGATGACGAAGCGCGGCAGCCCCTTCTGGCTGGCGTTTCGAAGCTGGCGCGAGCGGTTCGCAGCACCCTCGGACCGCGAGGTCGCAACGCAGTTCTGGATAAAGGTTGGGGTTCTCCAAAAATCACCAAGGACGGCGTGACGGTAGCTGAAGACATCGAATTGGATGACCCATACGAAAACCTGGGAGCTCAATTGGTCAAGGAAGCGGCCAGCAAGACCAACGACGTCGCAGGTGACGGAACCACCACAGCGACCGTTTTGGCAGAAGCTATCTTCCGCGAAGGGCTCAAAATGATTGCCGCCGGAGCCGATCCGATGGCTCTCTCCCGCGGAATCGCCAAGGCCGTCGAAACGGTCAACGCGGAAATCAGCAAAATGGCAACGAGCATCGATGCCAAGAGCCGCAAGGAAATCAAGCAAGTCGCCACCATCGCTGGAAATAACGATCCCGCCATCGGCGATGTTCTGGCCGAAGCATTCCTCAAAGTCGGGAAGGATGGGGTCATCGCCGTCGAAGAAGGACGCGGCAGTGAAACCACCGTCGAAGTCGTCGAAGGAATGCAGTTCGACCGCGGTTTCCTCTCCCCACACTTTGTCACCAATCAAGACGAAGTGACCGTGGAATTGGAAGATTGCTACATCCTTATTCATGAGGACAAGATCAGCAACAACAAGAAGTTGATCCCGATCCTCGAAGCGATAAGCAAGGCCAAGAAGCCGTTGCTCATCATCGCAGAAGACATCGACGGCGATGCTTTGGCAACCCTCGTGATCAACAAGATGCGAGGCATCCTGAGCGTAGCTGCCGTGAAGGCTCCCGGTTACGGCGACCGCCGCAAGGCAATGCTCGGCGATATCGCCTCTCTCACCAATGCCAAGGCGATCTTCAAGGATTTGGGGATCGATCTGGAGTCGGTCAAGCTGAGCGACCTGGGCCGAGCCAAACGCATCAATATTACCAGCGAAGAAACCGTGATCATCGGCGGCGCTGGCAAGAAGGATGCAATCGAAGGCCGTGTTGTTCAAATCCGTCGCGAAATCGAAGCGACCGATAGCGATTACGATCGCGAGAAACTCCAAGAGCGATTGGCCAAGCTCGCAGGCGGCGTTGCTCAAATCAACGTCGGTGCTGCGACCGAAACCGAAATGAAGGAACGCAAAGCCCTCATCGACGATGCCAAGGCGGCGACCCAAGCTGCTCTCGAAGAAGGGATCGTCCCCGGCGGCGGTGTTGCTCTGCTCCGATGCGAAGCCGCTCTGGCGAAACTGAAGCTGCAGGGTGATGAAGCCTTCGGTGCTCGAATCGTTGCTAATATCCTCGATTACCCGCTCCGATCGATCGCTGACAACGCGGGTCTCGACGGTGCAGTCGTCGTCAATCGCGTTCGTCAACTGAAAGACAAAAACGAAGGTTACGATGCCAACGCGGACAAGTATGTCGACATGATCAAGGCAGGGATCATCGATCCGGCCAAGGTGGTGAAGACCGCTCTGTCGAACGCCGCATCGGTCGCTGCGTTGCTCTTGACCACCGAGTCTCTCGTCACCGAAATCCCCAAGGAAGAAGAACCTGCAGCCGGCGGTCACCATGACCACGACGGTGGTATGGGAGGAATGGGCGGCATGGGCGGTATGGGTGGTATGGGTGGCATGGGCGGCATGGGCGGGATGATGTAAATCGCTCCCGGTTCATCGCAACCGACTCAGCATTCACTTACTTCAAAACAATTCATTCAAATCCATTTCAGAAAGTGTTTAGGTGCATCACATGGCCAAGGTAAATATTCGTCCTCTCGATGATCGCGTCGTTGTTCAGCCAGTGGAAGCAGAAGAAACCACGGCAGGCGGGATCGTTCTACCAGACAGCGCCAAGGAAAAGCCGCAGCGAGGCAAGGTCGTCGCTGTCGGACCGGGCAAGTTACTCGACAGCGGCGTTCGCGCAGCGCTGAGCGTAAGCGTTGGCGATGAAGTCATCTTCGGCAAATACGGCGGAAGCGAAGTCGAAGTCGACGGCGTCGAGTACAAGATCCTGCGCGAGAGCGATGTTCTCGCCAAGCTCGCTTAATTTCGCAAATCTCCAGAACTTCAGTATAAGGAACTGCTAAGCGTGGCTAAGCAATTGCTATTTGATGATCAAGCTCGTGCTCGAATGCTGCAAGGGGTCGAAAAGTTGGCCGATGCAGTTGCGGTGACCATGGGTCCGACCGGACGCAACGTCATCATCGACAAGAGCTTCGGCGGCCCGACCGTTACCAAGGACGGCGTGACCGTTGCTAAAGAAATCGAACTCGAAGATCGATTCGAGAACATGGGCGCTAAACTCGTCGTTGAGGTAGCTCAAAAGACAAGCGACTTGGCCGGTGACGGTACCACCACCGCAACCGTTCTCGCTCGTTCCATCTTCAAGGAAGGTCTTCGCAACATCGCCGCAGGAAGCAACCCGTCGGCTATCCGCCGAGGGATCGATCGCGCTGTCGAAGTCGCTGTCGCCAAGTTGCAAGAGCTGGCCAAACCAGTGAGCAGCAAGGATGAAGTTGCGAACGTCGGCGCCATCTCCGCGAACAACGACATGTCGATCGGCAGTTTGTTGGCTGAGTCGCTCGAGCGCGTCGGCAAAGATGGCGTGATCACCGTTGAAGAAGGTAAGACGGCAGAAACCAACGTCGAGTACGTCGATGGTATGCAGTTCGATAAGGGATACGTCTCCCCGTACTTCATCAATACTCCATCGGATATGAGCTGCACATTCGAGAATGCACTCATCCTGCTGTACGATAAGAAGATCAGCAATCTGCGGGACCTGGTTCCCTTGCTCGAAAAAGCAAGCACTGCTGGTCAACCGCTGTTGATCATCGCTGAAGATGTCGATGCGGAAGCATTGACGTTGCTGGTGGTGAACAAGCTGCGTGGAACGCTGAACGTATGTGCTGTGAAGGCTCCTGGTTTCGGCGATCGTCGCAAGGCGATGCTCGGCGATATCGCTACCCTCACCGGTGGAACCTTCATCAGCGAAGACCTCGGCATCCAGCTTGAAAAAATCTCGCTCGAGCACCTCGGACGAGCCAAGAAGGTCGTTGTTGACAAGAACAACACCACGATCGTCGAAGGTGGCGGAGACCGCAAGGCAGTCGAACAGCGAGTGGCTCAGATCCGTGCTCAAATCGAACAAACCGATAGCGAGTACGACAAGGAGAAGTTCCAAGAACGTCTTGCGAAGCTCGCTGGCGGTGTCGCTGTGATCAGCGTTGGCGCTGAGACCGAAGCGGACATGAAACAAAAGAAGGCTCGAGTCGAAGATGCGTTGCATGCAACCCGAGCAGCCGTCGAAGAAGGCATTCTTCCCGGCGGTGGCGTTGCTCTTCTGCGATGCCGTGATGTTGTCGCCAAAGCTGCTAAGGATCTCAGCGGCGATGAGCGAACCGGTGCTGAGATCATCCTTCGTGCCCTCGAAGCTCCCCTCCGTCAGATCGCTGACAACGCGGGAATCGATGGCAGTGTCGTCGCTGACGAAGTGGGCCAAAAGCCGCACAACTTCGGCTACGATGCGAACAAGGGTGCCTACGTCGATATGCTCAAGGCAGGGATCATCGATCCGGTGAAGGTCGTCCGCACTGCGCTGGCCAATGCTGCCAGCATCTCCGGACTGCTTCTCACCACCGAAGCCCTGGTCACCACCTACGACAAGGAAGACAAGAAGAAGCGTTCCGTCGAAGGTGCGGTTCGCTAAGGATTCCTATGCGTTTTGAAGTTGCGCTTTTTGGGTCGATCCCAACCCGAAACGTGAGTGAGGGATAGAGTTGCGACGCTTTTGAGGTCTTCCCTCCTGCGTCCCTCGCTCACGCGTCGGGTTATGATAATCTCGAGCGTACCACTCGCTTCGAGCAATCGCGTCCACCAAAAGCGTTACCTCAGAGCCTATGCATAAGTTGCGGTTTCATTGAACCGTAGCACCACAGAAAGTCGACTTTCGAAAGGGTCATTCGGATAAGCGAATGGCCCTTTTTTCTAGTCGGTATTGAATACGTACTAACAAGGCCAAAGCAAGTGAATGCGAATGCCAAGCGGGACTACTACGAAATCCTAGGGGTGGAACGGTCCGCCACCTCGTCGGATATCGCCAAGGCTTACCGAAAACTGGCGGTGAAGTACCATCCCGACTCCAATCAAGGGGATCCGGACGCGACGCTCAAATTCAAAGAAGCGGCCGAAGCGTACGAAGTCTTGAGCGATGATCAGAAGCGTGCCAGGTACGATCGCTATGGCCATTCAGGCGTAGAAGGTCAGGGAGGATTCCGAGATGTCGGAGACATTTTCGAAGCCTTCGGAGATGTCTTCGGCGGTACCATCTTCGAGGATTTCTTCGGTGGCGGACGGGGTCGATCGCGTGTCCGTAAAGGGGCTGACCTCCGATGCGATGTGACGCTCGAACTTGAGGAAGCTGCACGGGGTGTTGCCAAGACGGTCTCTCTCACCCGGCATGGCAAATGCGAACCATGCTCAGGGACCGGAGCGGCTGCCGGGTCACAACCCGAAACATGCAAACGATGCCAAGGAAGAGGTCAGGTCGTTCAGGCAACAGGTGTACTCCGCGTGCAAACCACCTGCCCCATTTGCCGTGGGAGTGGCAAGACCATCAGTAACCCATGCCGCGAGTGCGATGGCGTGGGCTTGAAGCCCTTCCCAGTCGAACTCGAAGTCAGGATCCCGCCTGGTGTCGATGATGGAATGCGCGTTCGTCTTCAAGGAGAAGGGCAACCGA
>JAGWWZ010000016.1 GCA_018970165.1 Planctomycetota bacterium
TGATTGATGGAACCCCGTGCCAGTAAGGTGATTGCCCCATCGCTTGAGTTCACCGGAGCATCGATTGTCAGATTGCGAGTAGCCCCTCCGGCTACCAAGAGGATATTCAATCCTGCGTTAACGGGATTATTGATGGCCAGGTTCCCATCTATCGTCTCTACCTTGACATGTTCCCCACCCTCCGATCCCGCTAGGGTCGGTGTCCCCACCGCAGTTACCGTTGAATCGAGGTTCACGCGGGTAACGCTACTCCCGGATACGTTGCCGATCACCAGAGCATCGGTCTCGTAAATGTAAGTGTTCAAGCCAACTTCGGTCGCCAGAGTCTCGATGGATGTGTCCAGCGGATTGGTCGCCACCCCAATATCGCCGAGGGTTCGCAGCACCGCAGTGCTGGCAATCAGGTTGACCACTCGCGTGCCGGGATTGGTCTCTTGAGCGAAGCCATCGGTATCGACGCCCACCGTATCGTTCTGTGCATCGAAGATGTTCCCTGCTGCTTCGACCCAGATACCTCCGTCGCCTGCGTTGAGGACTCCTACGGTGACGTTGTTGGCTGCGCGGTAATAAATGTTTCCACCCTGAGTCGACGACGTTGCGTTTGTCGACATGGTGATCGAACCGGTCATTGCCGTGGCATAGATCGTGTTAGCGGTGACATTGGCACCAGACGTGACATTGACGTCTTCGTTCTGATTGATGGAACCCCGTGCCAGTAAGGTGATTGCCCCATCGCTTGAGTTCACCGGAGCATCGATTGTCAGATTGCGAGTAGCCCCTCCGGCTACCAAGAGGATATTCAATCCTGCGTTAACGGGATTATTGATGGTCAGGTCCCCGTCTATCGTCTCTACCTTGACATGTTGTACGCCCGAGGCACCTGACAGTCCGGATGTCGCTATCGGGGTCACGCTCGAGTCGATATTAACCCCCTCTACGCTACTGGCCAAGATATCGCCGATGGTGAGCTCGTCGGACTCGTAAATGTACGTGTTCAGGTTAACTTCGGTCGCTAGAGTCTCGATGGATGTGTCCAGCGGATTGGTCGCCACCCCAATATCGCCGAGGGTTCGCAACACCGCAGTGTTCCCGATCAAGTTCACGACCCGCGTGCCGGGATTGGTTTCTTGAGCGAAGCCATCGGTATCGACGCCCACCGTATCGTTCTGTGCATCGACGATGTTCCCTGCTGCTTCGATCCAGATGCCTCCGTTGCCGGCATTGAGGACTCCTACGGTGACGTTGTTGGCTGCGCGGTAATAAATGTTTCCACCCTGGGTGGTCGAAGATGCGTTGGCACCCATCGTGATCGATCCGGTCACCGCAAGGGCGTAGATCGTGTTTACGGTGATACCGTTTGCGGAAACGTTCGTGATAGAAACGTCAGCATTCTGATTAATGTTTTGCTGGGCCAGCAATGTCATTGGTCCGTCTGCTGCACTGACAAGTGCATTCAGAGTAATGTTGCCTGTGGGGCCATCGGCTTGGAGCAATAGATTACTACCGTCGTTCTGCACGACGCTATCGACCATCAAGTTGCCGTTAGGGAGGTGGACAACGAGACTGCCGTTCGCACTTAGAGCAATGGTGTCGTTGTTGAGATCCACCAGGCGTAGATCACCTGTTTCGATCACGGTCAGGTCAGCCAAAGAGCGAGCATCCAAGTCATCGACGGTGGTTTCAAGGATCTCGGAGTTCTCTGAATAAAACATCAAGCGTTGAGCTTGGGCCACGATAGTTGGGCCTGAACTGATCACGTCAAATCCGCTGAGCCGCAGATCGCCGGTTGCCGTGATGGGATCCGTGACAGTAAGGTTCCCAACGCTGTCGCCATCCACATCGGCGATGAGAGCGAGGTTCGTTTTGCCGACCAAAAGAGCCGGCGGAAGTGTGCTGGCGTCGAGATCCCCGACAGATTGGATCCAAAGCGTGTTCGTGTTTGCGGTGATTGTTGATGCATCACCAACATCAATAGCGATCATTCCGGCCGCCGTTGCCGTGAAATTGCCGATACTGACTACCTCCAAAGGGTTGGGTTTGTTGGGAAATACATCGGCGAGGAAGATATCCGATACATTCGAGCCGATGTTTCCTGCAGTCGTTGTGAGAGAGACATCCCCAGCGGAAGAGATGTCGGGATCATCAATCGCTCCATCGCCATCGAGGATGTTGCCAGTCGTGTTGACTGTAATGTTTCCTCCCGCCTGCAAGAAAGCTATGACCACGTCACCAGCGGTCCCCTGAATATCGATCGTGCCTACGGCTTGAATCTCAGAATCATTCTGCATGACAATGGACCCAGCGTTGAAGTCTACATTCTGCTGGAACTGAAGCCGGTTCGTGTTTCCGAACTCCAGAGTGTTTTCAACGGACAGGGAAGTATTCTGTGCGACGGTCGCACCGGTTTGGAAGAAAGCTTCTTGTACGCTGTTGAATTGAATAGAATTCAGGTTGAACAAGGCGAGGGATGCAGCTGGCTGCGGATCAATCCATTCGAAGCGACGCGGACCGCCGTTTGATCCAGAGCCGTTCACGATAATCTCCGTCAGGAGATTTTTAAAACCACCCGCCTCGTTGGTGGAGTCAAAACTGCCATCGCCGTTCTCGTCCAGAAAGAATTGGTTTCCAGACGGGTCCGCGGGATCATCAAGCAGACTCGCCGTGTTAGTTCCTAGACCGTCGGCAGTGATATCGACCGCGAGAACGCCTGCTGCAAACGTACCGTTGACCGTCAGAACACGGCGCGGTTCGAGGCGCCGGAAGCTGGCAGCGATGTCTGCTTCGAGGGCTTTTCTACGAAGTCGTTTGAGCTCATTGGAAATCGCACGACGCAACAACCGAGCGGCGTTCTGAACAAGCTTTTTCATAAGGGGTGCATTCGTGGAGACGGTAGATTGTGCAGCGGGTTGGGGGCAAGGGTGGCTGACGACCGCTCTGCGCGGAGGTGACTCCAATGTAATTGCGTTGCGATAATTTGCGTAGTTTTTTTCTGAGTGGCTCGGAAGCCGGATCGTCGACCCGCCTCCCCCCCCGATGGGATGGACTCCTGGGCCTTCCTGGCGTCATGCTGGGTGGTAGAGCTGGCCCGTAAAATCAGGAAGGATCATCTAGAATTTTGAATTTCCCGCAACTTTTCCTGTTTTCTTCCGATAACCTATTAGATTGATACGTTGGGTCGCTAGGGAAATCCATTTGGTCTCGCCTCCAGCATGCATTTTACTGACAGCGTGAGAATGACATCGACGACATCATGATTTGCGTGCTCAAAGTACTACGTGGTCCGACGAATCGGTCCTCTCGGTATGTTCTCAGGGAGAACCAACATGTGGAGATTGGGAGGTCGACGAGTGCTGACATTTCTTTGCCCTCAGACTCGCATTTGTCTCGCAGGCATGTCCTCGTCGACTCGTTTGGTCGTGGGTTCTCTATTTGTGATTTAGGGAGTGTCAACGGCACCTACCTCAATGAAGAGCGTGTCATTCGTCGAGTTGAGTTGAAAAACGGGGATGTGATTCGAATTGGCACGACACAATTTCGAGTCACGATGCTTGAGGACGATGCGAATCCTCATGCGGAAGACGGCGTTTTGTTCTCTTCTGCGATGACACAAGACATGGAACCCAAATGGGGAAGCAACGATGGACGCGAGCGGTCTGTCTCATTTCCGAATGCAGTACTTGACGACCAGACCTCCCGATGCGTTCCACAACCTGTGGCGCGTGTGGAAACTTTTCGAGACCCATTGCAACAAGCTACCGATTCCATCCAGAAAACTAAGGATTGGCATGCGCTCAAGGACTCACAGACTCCCGTTCGCATAGCGGCTTTTCCCGACGAAACAAGGAGTGAAGGATCGAGTAATACCCAGTTACCCTTTGCACTTCGGCATCCTTTTTCCGATTACTTTGCTCCGTGCGAGGAACCGAATCTTTACAAGCTTACCAAGAAACCCGACTCCCCCTGGGGAAGTTTTGTGGGTTTGTTGCTTCTTGGTTCTCATACTGATCAGATACTATCGATTTTCAATCTGACTCAAGTGCAAACACGCGAAGCGAGCCTTTTGGATCGTCGACATCGAGATCGTCAACTGGCCTATCTTTCACGGACCATTCTTGCTGGAAGACTATCGGTTTCGGATTCGAGTCTGGGCTTGCTGGAAGCCTGTGCTGGTTGCGATGGTTTGATTTGTGTTGGTTCTCCCGAACGAATCGATTCCGAGGAACTCAAACCGTTTGCCAACTCTTTCAGCTATCCGTCCTTGTTCGGAGAGCACATGAAGGATCTCCGTTCACCCGCACGGCACTTCCTGCTCTGCAAAAGAGCTTGGGTTCTATTTGAATGGTCTCTCGAGGGACCGCTTGGCCTTTTTGTGTAGCAGAACCTGCTAACTGCTAGGCCCGTTTAAAGCAGACTTTTGATCCACAGGGCCAGCACCGCAACGATTGCTATCAGCGACCCTAGTCCTCCCACCAGAGCGATCGCATTGGCGATGCGTCGATAGTGAGTATTCTTTTTGCTGGCTTCCTCCACCCATTCGACATCGTCGCTTACCTCCATAACTTTGTTGATCGCGCTTGGAACGAATGCCTGCCGTTCCTTCTTCGTACCACAAGCGATAAAGTAGCAACCGCTAAACAGGAACTGTGTATCGGACAGTTCGGGTTGCCTCAGAGGGTTATATCCAAAGCTGGTTTCCATAATCTTGGATAGATTCTGTGCGAAAGTACCTCGCATTCGGCCGAGCAGACTGAAGAGTTTGGCATTTTGTTTATCTTGAAACCTGTCCTCTTCTTGGAAGAGTTCGAAGCAAAGATCTTCAAAAACTGCTGTCGCATGTTTTGCTAGGGAGGCCAAGCGTTTATTTTCAGGGCTAACCCAAACCTCGGAGCCTTTCCCAATTCTCGCCTTCTTCGTCCGTTGGGATCCTAATCGCGTCGTCATTGCGATGAATCCAGGTTCGTTTTCCATTCCGGTGACCAGCAGGGTATTCGCCACGCGAACTTGCAATTCCTTTCTCAAGACTTTGAAGTCGGCTTGGAGGGCGATTGAAAGTTGTTCATCGTTGCTTTCGATCAACTCGAAGGGAATGGTTGTGACCAATCCATTAATAGGGCAGACATTTTTTCGTGCGTTCCTGAGGATAGTGCATAGGTATCGGAGTCGATCTTCGGTATCTGCTAGGTCTTGGACCTGAACTCTTTTTTGAACTGCAGGAGTTGATATCGGGCCCTTCTTGTCGCGAATTTTGAAGTCATCGGTCAGTTGAATCGTTCCACCGGGGGCACCTGAGTCATCATCCTTTTCCCCATCGCCAGCCCCCCATTGGCCATCGTCGTCCTCATCATCCAGATCGGGGATGCTTTCCTCTACAACCATGGTGCCTTGGATGTCATCTTCATCTATGTCCTTTGCATTCCGGCTTGCTTGCTTGGCTTTAGCGGTTGGGGCATCGGAGGAATTACTCAACCGCGAAATCGCATTGCAGAGGTGAGGCATGATCCAAACAGCTTCCTTCGAGGCATGGATCGACAACGGCCCCTCACCTGACTTTGGTGAGACGATGGGTATCTTCAAGTTTGCAGCTTCGAGCAGTCGACGGTTTACGGCGAAATCCTGTGTTCCGAGCACGATGAAGATCGGAGTGGAATTGATGGAGATGCCATTGGCAACTAGCTGTTGGAATCCTTCTGTCATCACTCGATCGATATCAGGGTACTTGGACGACTCTTTCTTCTTCTTGAGGACCAGGAACCAATATGCAAAGCCCGCAAGGACACAGACGATCGGGAGCCCGATCAGGGCGAGCAACCACTGATTCAGATAACCTGACCACAGCAAGATCGCGAGAGCAAGCAGAAAGAGACTGATCAAAGAATATTGGAGTATCTGCTTTTTTCCGTTGAGAGGGGTATTTTTTCCACCCACGATTGCTTCGCCGGGAATCTCAGGGCGTCCTTGCCGTAGGTCCAAAGATTTGGTGAATTTTTGAAACCACCGTTCCAGACTCTCAGGCAAGTCTAATTCGCGGGCTTTTTCCCGAACGGCTACTGATGGTTCATCGTAGAACCCGCGAAACCCTAAGACGACAGCAAGATAAAAAACCTCCAATGCGTCTCTTTCCGCCAGATTGTCTGCGATTGATGCTTTAACAAAAAACTGTTCCCTCGCTACCTGCGTTTTGAAGTAATGCGATTCGAGGGAGTGGCTCTTCCACCAATTGCTCTCTTTCCATGGACTGTTGATCAGTCGAGAATCGATCCAGCAACAGATCGCGTATTTTGCCAGTTCCCATGCCTTCTTGTTGCTCCTTCCCAGCGCCTTGTCCGCAGCATCGATTCCGCTCGTCAATTTGGCTCTTTCATCGGAAGTGTTGAAGGAACTGTTGCTCTGCGAGGCCTCAATTTTCGAAAAGAACTGCAACGCCGTTTCAAAAATAGGGTCGACTGCTTTGGCAAATTGAGGGGTCATCTACGTTCCTCGCTTGTTCATGGGGTTGAACGTTTTTCGAAGGGGACGAATTCCATGGACTCAACCGCAATGGAACCGCCATGAATATCAGCGGACAACCGCGTGCTACCGCGGATCGCTTCGTTGCTGGCATGCGGCGCGTTCATGCCATTGCCGGGTCGGAAACTGATCCAACCGCGGAAACATCTCTGCAAAACAGAGGGGTGGGGCATTTTTCATCGAGCTTTCCTGCGAGGGTACTCAAAGTTACGACGAATTTCCTGATTCTCGCACCGCGTAATGATAATCGTGGACTTGCAGGATACAATCCGCTCCCTATTTTTCCTAACCAATGATTGTTGCAAGCGGAATTTGCGAGGCCCTGCCCTTGCAGCCAGGCTCAGGTGTGCGGAACTCGGCAAGTCGAAGCTGCCGTACATTTCTTTCCGTTCATCTTCACACATGTTTCTGTCTGAACACTTAGCACGAAGGAACCGATGTGAAGATGCGTAATCTTTGACGAGGATGGCGAATATACGAACTATTTCCATTTTTACGTGACGATACCCTCTCTGGGGTGTCAGATGTTTTGAACCCATGCCCCCCAAGGCCCGAGCCACCCTTTTTTCAGGAATCAGGCGATGGATCGCTCATCGATTTCGAAGAAGCAAAAGTACCTTTTTTTGGTATGTGCGTTTGGCCCTTTGCCGGGATGCGTTTCGGACCCGTACCAAGGTGCACCAGTTTCGAGTCGTCCTGTACCGACGAAGACTGTTCGCAGCGGTGATATAGCCGGAGACATAGCCGTTGATTCGAACAGTGCATCAAACGGGGCTCCTCATGATGTGATACTCTGCTCGGACAAGACTTCCAAAGTCGCTGTGGATCGGGAGGACCCGACCGACGTTGTAGTTACCAAGGTCTCGTTCGCTGGCGGAGGTGATCCCAAGGTCGAGACTCATATTCGACCTGCCCAGGATCCGTTGTGGCAAGTTTCGCAAAAAGCCAAATCCTTGGGCGAACCGTTTGGAGATGGAACGGAACCGGTCCGATTCGCGCAAAGGAAGAGCAAAGCCGGGGACTTTATTTCCGGGATTGCGAACGCTGAACAACTCGTTCAAGCCAAAGTTGTCAAAGTCAGTGGCACTCGTAGCGCGATAGAATTTGACATGCCGCAGGCTTACGACCTTTCAGAAAACCAGCAGCTGATTTTGGTGGATCGCGCAGGCAATATTCAGGTCGGTTCGATCTCCGCAGTCCAAGGCAAGCGGATCAGCGTCAAATTTGACGACGCGATCATTCTTGGATCTTCAAAAGGGGATTCCGTGCGGGTTGGCTTGCTGAACCTGTAGCCATCCTTCTTGAACACGCTGAAGTCCCGGTGTTTGCTTTGAGGCCACTTGTTTTCCATGGCAAGATCGGCTTTTCTCTTTTTTCGTAGCGGCCCGAGAACACCTGTATAAATGCGGGTGCAATTGTCTTACTCAGCCCGAAATCGCTTGTTATCATAGGGCGAAATAAAGAAAATCGCCTAATCGACGAGAGCGTCTGGGCAGATCATCTCTTGCACTACACACCTCGGGAGTTCACCATGCCTGACTGGAGAGGAGGGGAGTTTTCGCGCAAAAAAGAGAAACCCAAGCGCGAATTCCCGCCGGTTTCACCCCAGCGCGAAAAAACTACTCAACCACAGGGTAAGCCAGAAGCGTTGCCGGGCAAACCGGTGGTGACGCGCAAGAAAATCAAGGAGCGTAAGAAGACCTGGGCACAAGGTGCAACATCTGGCTCGCTGGACCACAAAAAAATCTTGAGAGGGCTATCCCTTTGGGTTCTGGCGCCGGGAGCCGTTTTTGTTTCAGCATTGCTGATATACGTAGCTTCCGTCGGCAATGGTGAAGTGGAGCGAAGTGCGATTCCGCTACTGATGGTGCTCGCCAGCGAAAACCAGCCTTCCGAGTTAGGAGCATTAGGTGATCCTGACTCGAAGGGGACGCTGAATTCGGTTGCCAAGGTGCTGAGACCAAAGAGCAGTATCCTCTCAAACATGCGCGAGGATCCTCAGAACTGGCTACAAAAATTGTCCGATGATTTGGATGCAAGGAGCTTTTTCAAAGCTTCCAACTCCTCCCAAACTCTCCTGCGGGGTGGCGGAGCTTCGAACAATCTTATTGCATTCTATGTGAACTGCCACATAGTTCGTCGAGACCAGGAACTCACCTTGGTTTGCGATTCAAGCGAAATGGAATTCCCCTCTCCATGCGAGTCGAGCAACACCTCTAAGAAGCAGTTATCGTTAAAAGAGTCTCTCAAATATTTTGCGCAGCTAATCCCTGAAGACTGCTTCGCAATGGTCGGGTTCGACGTACGTACACCCACCCCAATTCACAACCTTGGGGATATCGGTTTTCCCGCCGACATCTTTCAAGCCGCGTTCGATAGCCTTACCAAGGAGGAAAAGCAAAAGCTCGTACTGTTTCTTCCCTGTGGCCAGGGACAGGAGAGTTGGGTGATGCCGAGCCACAGTATGTCGGTATTTGGCTTCTATTTTCTCGAGGCGCTTTCGGATCAACTTGAGGGGAATGATTTCTGCTCGGTCGGGGACTTCGATGAGGTACTGCGACGGAAAGTTTTCCACTGGGTATCGCGAAACCGCAACTCTCACCAGGAACCAGTGCGGATAGGCGATGAAGAGACTTGGAAAAGAATCCAGTCCGAAAAATTTGTTGGTTTTTTCTATGAGCATGCTAGGGGTGAGCAAAAGAAAGATGTACTCGATACCAGGAGGTTCAGCACTCGCTACAAGGAATTGAACAGCCTCTGGAAGCAATATGAGGAAGTCACAAAGGATCGGATGGATCCCGATAAATTTCCCGCGCTAGCAAGCCTGGAGTCGCATCTACTGTTCTTAGAGGAGATGGTTGAACTCCAATCAGCAAACTGTGAGCAAATGCTCATGGCAACTGAGAATTTGCTGAAACAGTTGAAGCCCGTGAGACGCGAGTACCAGGTCAGCCGCTTCGAAGACCAAAAAACAGAGGACGACCCACGCGTTGGAAACAAGGATTTAGAAAACCATATCTTCGAGATCCTGAGAGCGGAAATCGACCCGGATTCTCGCAACGATGAGAGCAAGAACAACCGTGCGGAAGAGAAACTCGAATTGCTCATGGAGCGATGGGCTGAACTGCAGCGATTGGCATGCCATCCTCGGCGGGAACTTGCCTGGTGGATGCATGATCATGTAATGGCCCTTGATAACGAATTTCTGTGGGCAGTGGACGAGTTCACGGCGAACCATTTCGAAAAATGCGGAGATCTTTTAGTCAAAGCAAAGACTTCGATTGACAAAGCCAAAAAGTATCAAGTGAAGCTTCGGGAATGCATGGATTTTCGGGACGATGCAACTTCCCTACTTCCCCACGCCATGGCCTTTCTGTTGCGGATGGAAGCTTCCCTTCCACCAACCGTTCAAAATAAGACACCCCAAGAATTGGTGGAACAAGCCAAGCATTTAGCCATTATCGCTCTGGAAGTGGAACGCATTGAGAACCTTCTCAGTGAGCCCACCGCAGATCAGCAAAAACTGCTAAAGCTCGAAGTTGAGGAAGCCCCACGTTCGCGACTCAAAGCTTTCAAGGAGTGGGTCCTTCTAGGAATCATAAAGTCTTGGCTGGAAGACGAGAAAGTAGATGCAGAGGCGATTCGCAGATTGCGAATCGCCGTTCGCTATCCATTTCTACCGAACGATATGAGGAAGCGAGCCTACCATAAACTTGCTCAGCGTTTCGAGGAAGAATGTATACCTTCGCAGGAAGCCCGGGCTAGTGACCAATCCAGGACTGAATCAAACCGATCAAGCAGCATTGTAACAGATGCCTTCCTCGATCAATTGGCCGCAACCGGGGCTTCCCAAGAGCTTCAAGCGTATTGGAAGACCGTCCTCCAAGAGGACCTTCGAAGCTCGAGGTTTTGGAAGATCGAACTCGCACAACCCAGCAAATATCGAGAGCTTTACGAAAATGTGCGAAAAGTCCGACGGGTTCTTGGATCTATCGGAATGCATTCCGTTTCGCACGGTGACATGCTCACCTCAACGTGCGCGGGTAGGATCCTCGATTCCTATGGAGCGTTAAACGAACTTAAGTATCGCTACATGCAACAAGAGCGATTACTGGTCGCTGGGTGGGGTTCTCAAGAAATGGATCTCGCACAATTTGAGGGTGATTTCCCGTTCTTGGACTTCGCACGAAAGTACTCATCCGGTTTCGAGGAAGTGCGCAAGAGAATCCTGCCTGCCTGGGACTTTCAAGAACAGATGCAAGAAGACCTCGATAATCGCTTTCTGTCTGATGCGAATCTATTGAAAGAGATGAGCCGTTGGCTCAAGACCGAAATCGGCGAGGACGCCAAGCTACAAGTAAACTGGACACCTAGCATAGAGCGCAACCTTCTAGAAGCCTGGGAGAGCATCAGGCCCACGGTGAAGATCGCCATGAATACTCTCTCCGGTAATGCATCTCTCGTATCATTGAGTCAAAAAGCAAGCGAACATATCAGATATCCGGCCGATCAAGATATGAACTCTGCAGACATCGATGTAATGGTTGCCTTTCGCGGACACCGTATCAAATCCCAAGCGATGTCAAAACAGGTGCTCTATGCGAGCAACTTTCAACCGCAGCCACAATCGGAGATTATCGCATCGATGAAAAAGGCGAAGCGATCGGTTGTCATTCTCTTGGATTGCTCGGACTCGATGGATAGCGAACGCATGAAGCAATCTAAAGAGCTGGTGACCGATCTGATCAACACGTTGCAAGAACAAGTCCTCACGGGCCTGGAAATCGAAGTCTCACTTGTGGTTTTTGGGATCTTGTCGACGGAAGAGGAACTTAAGCGATATCAATTTGCCCCCAGCAAGATCGCAAACAAAAACCTTGGATTTCTGCTTGCGGAAAACGGTTCTAGATTTTGCAGCGTCGCGCATACCGAGTTCTATCCGATCAAGGCAGATGAGCAAACTCGCACTCAATGGGCCAACTACCTAAGCACCCCATTTGTCGCTCCTGCGATCCATGCGCCATTGTATGATGCTATCGACTTTGCGTATTCCCATCTGCCGCCAGAAACGTCCATGGACGTAAGGGAGTTGGTGATCTTCGGGGATGGGGCAAATAATTTGGTACCTGCGATCTCCTACGATTCGATCATGAATGCAACAAAAGGGAGCGAGGGGGCAAAAGTGGCGAAAGTTGAAAAGCCGTACTATCTCAATGTCCTACAGCAAATTCCGGAGAAGCTTCGGAAAACGAAGCTATCTTATGAGGGTCCGAGTCGCGAATTACCGGATGTGATCAGTCAGTTAGACAAGAAGAACCCTCGCATCTATCTGTATGACTGCGGTAGGATCGGCGATGGGAAAGGAAAACAGGAATCGCGAAGTTTTGAAGAAGAGCTCCTAGCAAGAGATTTGCTTCCGAAGTCAACTGTAAAGGCAAACATAACCTTCGATGGAATGAAACAAGGGATGCTCAAGGATTTCGCGTTGCCGCAGATCAAGGTCTCCTATGTGGATTCATCCAGCGAGCAGGAAACCGCCGTGTCATTTCTGGAAGAGTCTCCTACTTCGATCCGACCTGCTCCGATATCCCTAAAAGTTTTTGGAAATTCGAGTTTCGAGTCCCCAAAGAAACGACCCGAAGTAATTGAAGCCTTCCCTGGACAAGTTATTCGGGTCGAATCCGATATCCGAGGAAACGGATTGAATTTCAAGTCGCCGCAAACGCTTCGGGAAAATAATCCGTTGAGTGCAAATCTGGTTTCCAAGTTGGACATGGGTAAAGTCAATAACGCATCGAACTACAAGATGACTTGGGAGTTTCAAAAAGCCGAACGGAGGAATGGCAAGTTCGATTTGCTTGTGGAACTACGGAGAGAGCAAGAGTGGGATCCACCTAGCTATATGCCTTGGCCAAAGTTCGCTGTCGGAAAACTCCTTCGCAAGCATCCGAGTGGAAATGCGACCTCAATTGCAGATGCCATCTTGTTTACCGACTTGGATTTTGAAAAGAAGCATTACCCTACGTTGAAATTTCGTGTCGAGAAGTTGAAAGACGACTCGTGGGATTTGACGGCAGGAACTTTGGACTTATGGTGGTCTTTTTCCAGTGCCCAGGAGCTTTTTGGAAATCGCGAAGATATTCGGACCAAGGTGAAAAGCGATTTATCCTCGAAAAAATTCCGAAATTGCTCGATCGCGCGGAAAGATGGATCGATTCAAGTCGAACGAGAGTTGCAAGTACGGGAGAACGCCTATCAGTGGATACTTTGCCCGGACGCTGCGATGGTGAGCCGCGAGTATCGAATTCGTGCAGGCAAAGAAAATCGCTGGAGTGAGGTTCATACTTTTGAATTGCCCCTCGCGAATGCAACGAAGGAAGTGGACATGTACATCTTCTCTGAAGAGGATGTCTCATACATTGCCGAGGATTCCGTTTCAGAAAAATCCCCGATCTTCTGGTATACAGGGGAGACGAAACCGCGGTCACAATAATCTCGAGGTCTTGCGGTTCGCAATTGTCTGAAGGAATTTCAAACTGCCGAAGGCCCGTATGCGTTTGCTATGGCAATTGCATGCTTCGGCGGAAAGCATTCTGAACTTTCTCGGCGATGGTCTTCCGCGGGAGTTCAAAGTGGATCGTGGCGATGGCATAAATTGCTAGGTAGCCATTCAGTGGCAGACTCGGTTCGAGAACCACTTGATAGTGGGGCGAATCAAACTGCATTTTCCCGCGTTCGTCACGTATTCCGACGATGCTAGGATCCCCCATCAATGGTTGTGGTAGTTCGCGCAGAGGTTCTGGCGAGATTTTTTTCACTGTACATGGCCAACGGCGATTGGGTTGCGAATCCAAGATTGCTTCTGCGCGACTGCCGATCGTCAGGGCGCGAGCCTCTGACTCGGGAACAGCTACCTGAAAAACGTATCGCTCATCGGAGGATAGCCAACCGACCACTGTTCCTCGCTGGATAGAAGCGCCTGTTGGAGGATTATCGAAAATTGGCCGGCGCACCCAGGTTGGCTCGCCCAGTTCGAAAGGCATCATCAGAGGGATCGATACGGGTGTAAGAATCTTTGGTTCCGATGCTACCATGCGGAGAGCATCGACTTCCTGTTGCTTGATGGTGAATCTTGCATCTAGCTCCTCCTGCAGTTCCCTCAATGTAGGCAATTCAAACTCCGCCTCATCGGCATTGACTTTGGCTTTTTCCAGCAATCGTATCCGGGTAGTAACTTCTTCGCGTTGATGCTTTAACTCCAACCACTCTTTTCGCCGCTCGAACGATTCGGTGTCGAGGACAATTTGCCCAGACTCCATTGGGCCCACTCGAGCGGCAACGGACACTAAATCGGCGGTATCATGCATGAAGATGGGCTGTCGGTTTTCTTGTTCAAGGTAAGCTCGCGAATGCACATAACCAGGAATCGGAATATAGAAGATAAACCATACCACAGCAGCAATCGCTGCAACTAAGACCGCGACTCGAGATAGATGAATCGGTCGAGGACTGAAGGACTCGAGGATCAGCCCTTGGGCAAAACGGATGTTTACTATCACCAGACCGAGTCCTAAGGAACCGATGATCAGCAAAGCGAGAATGCCAAAGCCGTTAGGCACTAACAGCGTCCAAACAACCAGCACGATCAAAATGAGCATCGCAAATCGATATAAACCCGATACCAACGCGAACAGGGCCAACTGCCAAACGGGTTTATCGAAAACGTGACGTTGCGGCTCTCTGCCGCCGAGGAAGTGTACCATGGTCTGCCACAAAGCGGTCTGGCTCTGAGGTCCTAAATTAGGTACTCCCCATAGATCGGAAAGAATGTAATAACCATCGTAACGGAAGCAGGGGTTACCGTTGAGCAACAGAGTTCCAACCGTACATGTAATCCAGGCCCCCGCTCCGATCGTCTGCCAAAATTCATGATCTGAGTTCAGGAAAAGGAGCCCGCCAAAGATTGCTAACCAGAGTTCCACATAGATCCCGCCAGCTGAGATAGCGGATCTTTGCCAACGAGACCTTAACTTCCAAGCATTCGTCGTATCGCAGTACAGACATGGGGAAAAACAAAGAAGCATGAACCCCAATTCCTGGCAGTCAACTTTCCAGCGGGCACACGCGAGGTAGTGCCCCAATTCATGCAGAGTCTTGATACCCACCAACATCAGCAAGAGAGCTAGCCATCTATCTCCCTGAAGTCGCGAGATATCAAAAAAAATTCTTTCCGGCTGGGTAAGCCATTGTGAGAGGAGCAGGAAACTGACAATGGCCATGCTGATACAGCCAAGAATAATGGTCCACGGATGGTACAGCATTGCACTGATCCCACTAGCCATCCGCGAATATCCAGATGGCCGAATCAGGGGGATCCTAATGGATAGAGGGTTCGCCGCGATTTGTAGGACAAGCCTTTTCCAGGTGCTGTTGTACGTCGGATAACGTGCGGGGCCTCCCGTGGGCATTAGCAAACCAGCCATATGCAGTCGCTTGGTCAGCGACTCGATCCACGACAACTGGGATGCAACCGCACTTTGCCATCGGCTGCAGATTTCGACGATCTGGCTAAGACTTTTCGAGCCATCAAATAGTTGGGCGGTGCGGTGCTCGATCTCGTTGAAGTAGAAGAACGCGTTGGAGACCGGATCATGCAGGACCCACCTGTGGTTCTTGGAGTAGGGGATCCAATTCAGATCCTTTCGCAACACAGGATGGAACGACTCAGGGATTCGGCATGGAAGATCCTCCTCAACGCTCATGGTTGCCCTTTGAGATGGACGGTTGGACGGAGACCCGGTCGGAGTTTTTGCTCTTGGTTTTCCACTTCGATAAAGACGCGAACCTGCCCACTCACAGGATTGGCATCAGGACTAATGAAGACCAATTCCCCTTCCGTTTCTAAAGTGGAGCCAGCAAAGTCAACGCGTACCATCGCCTTGGTACCTATCCATCTCGGATCGGCATCGGCAGCATTCAGAAAACCTTCGACTCTCAGGCGATCGATCTCCACAATTCGGACGACGACCGTTCCTGGTTCCACCCACTCACCAACACGTTTCTCGACAGCCACCACCATCCCTGCACAGGGTGCGATCACACGGTGTCGAAGAAGTAATTCTTGGTTTTGCCTCACTTCGGCCTCAGCAAGCGTTGTCTCAAGCCTCGCCACCTCACGCAGGTACTCAGCACGTTGCATCTCGAGCACGGAGCGATCGAGTATCAACTTCAGCCGATCGATCTCGTTGGGGGTGTAGACATTGTTCACACGCGAGTTGGCATCCATTGCTCTTTGATATTCATTCGTGGCAACAGCCGAACCCTTCTGTGCGATTTGCAGATCAATGTCGTTGTCTTGCTTCTTTTTCGCAACCTCCACCGCCGTTTGAGATCGTTCCAATTGAAGACGAATGGTTACATCTCGGATCCGAGCAATCTCTTCTCCCTGATTAACCCTCGAGCCTTCTTTGATATGCAGGTTCTGTAAGATACCCGCAACTTGAGAAGCCACCGCAGTAGATTCAATCGTTTTCAGTATCGCTCCCTCGACGACTACGGCCGCCGGCTGGGAATCGGATCGATTCGGTGCTGGCTGATCCAAATCCTGGCCGAAAAGGGATGTTTGTGCGATAAAGACTGCTCCTGCACTAATCGCTATACGCAAAACAGAACGTACCAAGGGACGGTGTTGGTCGGTAACCCTGTTAATCGCTGACATCATCGGAAATCCGTAGTAGGTGCGGCGGTAGAATGTTGTTGCCAACTGAATAGACGAAATCTCTTCTGCAGGAATTCAATCAACGGCCGACTCCAAACGTAGCCGAATGGTTCTTTCCCGCATGCAAAGCGAACCCGAGCGGTCGCACCCATATGTACTTTTGAGGCATCCTCGCGGATGACATTTGCCAGTACTTCCTGAAATCCCCCTGTACCGTCGCGGTTCTCGATGACGCGAGAAATATCCTTAACCGCGGCGACGAACTGCTGGCTGGGTAGACTATCGAAACTGTATTGAATCTCCTTTTCCAGCGGTTTCCCACCCCGTTCGCCGTAGTATCTGCCAACGTAATCAGAGTCTCTGTCCGCAACTTGAATTCTCAACTGCCAATCACCGGATAGATCTACCACTTGCAGAATCGGATCGCCGCGTCGAATCGGTCGATTTTCCAGTTCCTGTTTCAGTTGCTTGGCAACGATGATACCGTCGATCGGGGATCGCAGGACCAAGCGAGCTTGCTCTGCTTGGTAGAAGGACAACATCTCGCGAGCTTGTGTCTCGTTGGAATCCAACATCAGCAATTCGGTCGATAAACGCGTCTGATTAGCGAGGGAATCCTGAGCGTTAGGGGACAGCTGATTTATGGCCACCTTGAGTCCATTGCGTTTTTCCGCAATTGCACGAAGTCGCCCCATCGCTTCTTCAATCTGCAAATCCAAGCTTGGGGATCGCAGACGAGCAAGTTCCTGCTGGGCGACTACTCGGTCTCCATCATCCACCAACAGCTCGGCAACATATCCGTCTGCAGATGCGTGAATCAAGCGACGGGATACCGGCTCGAGGATCGCCTTGGATTCAATGCTCATTGGAAAGGGTAGGGTCAGCCCCCATAAAAGTCCTGCTATCAATGATATCCACAGCAACCTGCGAATCCACTTTCTGACGACCCTCGGGATCATCGATGCGTGGGATTGGGTGAAACGTTCCCGCAACCTCATTGGGAGGCGAGTCCAACGATCTTGTTGCAACCAAACACCGTGTAGCGAATTGCACCAAGAAGAAAGAAACGGGATCGCCTTATTCATCGAGACCGTATCCGACCATTCGATGATCAGCCAAGAGACAGGGGTTCGATCGGTGTTTCGATCCCAAGTCAGCGCGATTCCATTGGCGAAGACGCCGAAACTGTCCCGATTCGAGACTCCTGAATCCACAGGTATTGCCGGCTCGTCGGGATCACGAACCGGCGATCGATCGCTCCATTGCAAGACGCCCGTAGACCTCGAGGCTATTTCAGCGATTTGCTCGAGCCGTTTTACTGTCGGGCTGGTTCGGTCTACCCCATGCGCTCCACTCGAGCACGAGAGTCGAAAGGAGTTGCTTCCCAACTCTATGCGATTCACCATCGAAGCACGGGCACCCTCGAGAGCTAGCACCAGTTGGTCTACCAAACTTTGACCGACCTGTTGGGGCGAAGAGGCCGACGTCAGGCTACGAACCGCCGACTCCAGCCGACTAAACCAGGAACGATCCAGTGCCGATCGCGAAAACTCCAGCCTCGTTTGGATGATTTCACAGAAGGGATCCAACAAGAGCCGACCACTCTCGACCAATGAAGAAGGGGAATCGGAGGAGTACTCAAACAGTAGTATTCCGCTTTCGGACTGACGGGTATCGATGGTGGCGGCTACCCATTTTCCGGAGGATTTCCCCCCCTCCAGCACGAAGCTTGTAGGACTTCGCCTTTTCAACTCCGCGAATTCAACCAGGTGGTTGCTGGAGACTTCACCGGACGACGCGACGATCAACCATTCACCATTGGCTGGACAGAGAATGCTGACGCTTTGGGCGTGGGTCAGTCCCTGAGCCACCATGAAAAAATGGCGATAGAAGTCTCCATCCGAGTTGGCTGTTAGAGCAAGTTGCTCCAAACCCTCAAGCAGTTGATCTGCTTCAGCAACGCTAGCAATAGAGCCAACAAGTGATGGAGGCACGTCATTCTCAGTTCACACGAGGTTCTCTTTACTCGAGCAATCGTATCATTCTGCTGGAGCAATAACCACCATTCAAACTACCCTTTCGCGGGGAGGTCAAGCGATTCCGTCCGGAAGTGGCCAAGAATTCGGTGGGGTAGTTACATATGTATCAAGTATAGGGTCTTTGCTATCCGACAACGTAAGGGGAGCGCCGCAAGCTCCGTAATTCGCGACTTCGCAGAGTGTGGCTAGCCATGAGAGCCCGACACATGACCCTGAAAAAATCGTATGAAGAGTCCTACCGAGCATTTCGCTTCATAGCGGTGCTAGCGATTTCGTGCACTGGGTGCAATCTTTCGGAAAGCCGCCCAAAGTTCCACGCCAGTCATTTTGGCAATGGGCCAATTCCGCAACTGCGGCCTTCCGATCCACTGGACTCCGCGAATATGCCAGCTTATGCGGAGCCGCTTTCTCCGTTTGACATACAGGAGACGGACCTGACGCCGGACCGTTTTCGCGGAATGTCACTGGAGAATTGTATTGCCGAAGCGCTGAGCAACTCGCGTTTGATGCGTGATCTGGGTGTGACCGTTCTGCGTTCCAGCGCTCTGGCGCGCACGAACTTGGATCCTGCGATTGTCTACAGCGATCCGCGGCAAGGGGAAGAAGCAGCATTGAGTGCTTTCGACGCGAACCTGTTCGCATCGAGCTTCTTCGAGAACAACAACAAAGGATTCAATAACAGTTTCTACGGTCAAAACGGTATATTCAGTCAGGATCTTAGCACCACTCAGGTGGGTATCAACAAGCGATCGGCGACCGGTGCGATCTTTACGGTTAGAGAAGTCTCGGTTTTCGACCGAAACAACCAAGCTGGCAACCGCTTCGGCCCCTACAGTTGGGACAATTTCATTGAAGCTCAAGCAAGGCAGCCTTTGCTCCTCGGGTCTGGAACCGAATTCAACAGAATCGCTGGTCCCGGCGCGACACCTGGGCAACTTAACGGTGTATTGCTCGCACGCGTTCGCACCGACATCAGTCTCGTTGAGTTTGAGACTTCGGTCCGCGACTTCGTAGCCGACGTGGAAAATGCCTACTGGGACCTCTACTACGCATACCGCGATTTGGACGCCCGCATCGATGCTAGAAATATCGCGCAGGAAACCGAAAAATACATTCTCGCGAAGAACGACACTCCCGCCCAAGATCTTGCGCAGGCCAAAGAGCAAAGCATTCGGTTTCAAGCCGACGTTGTCGATGCATTGAACGGAAGACCATTGGACGGAACCAGAACCAACAATGGAAGTTCCGGAGGCACGTTCCGTGGTGCGGGTGGAGTACGCGTTTGTGAAAGAAAACTAAGGCTTCTCATCGGCGCACCCATTAATGATGGGATGTTAATCCATACGCTCGATCATCCTACGACTGCGAACGTGTTATTTGACTGGAGTACTTGCATCGATGAAGCTCTCCAATTCCGGGAGGAATTGCGTCGCCAGAGATGGGTCATCAAGCAACATGAGTTGGAACTGATCGCGAATAGGAACTTTCTCAAGCCTCAGTTGGATGCGATTTCGACTTACCGGATTCGCGGATTCGGAGAGGATTGGCGATCTCCTTGGAACTCCGATTTCTCCGAATGGGCGCTCGGCCTTGATTACCAAATGCCGGTCGGTTTCCGTCGCGGGAATTCAGCAGTTCGGTTCTCGCAATTGCAACTCGTTCGTGCTACGGAATTGCTCCGAGAACAGGAACGAGCGGTTCACTTTGGATTGAGCAATGCGATTAATGACGCGAAGCGATCGTTCGATATCGTAAATCTTCAACGAGAACGTCTGGTCGCCATCACCGACCAGTTAGAGGCAACGCGAGAAATCTTTACAAAGGATGGATTCCGGGAATTGGACGTCGTTCTGGAGACACATCGCCGACTGCTGGATGCTAGGCTTCGATACTTCCAGGCCGAAGTGGAATACGGATTGTCTCTGCGGAATGTCAATCTGGAGAAAGGTACGTTGTTACGATACTGCAACGTCTTCCTGAGCGAATCAGCTACCGACGGAGTTGCGGTTGCTAAATCGCGTGATCGCGTAGAAGCTCAGGATTATAATAAGGTTCCCGGTTATCGGGATTTGATTATCGGACGCCCCTCTTACCGCTGATCGAGGACGGGTTGTCTAGCGGAAGTCCAGGGAGTCCAATACTTCAACTTGGTCTCGGATAGTGTGAGCAACGATCCGAGATTCCCGCAAAAAAATTAAGCCTGACAGGGATACTCCCAACCATTTCGCAATCGTTGCGTCGGGCATGGATTCCAGCACATTCGCAACGCCGCTGGGCCAGCACCAAGGAACAAACCCCCCTCGTTCGCTGAAACCTGGGACAGCCGCGACACCCAGATCGGTAAGGCACTCTTCGAGTCCTTCGCTTTTTGGTCGATACGTGACGAGAATCAAGCCGTCGAGTGCGATGAGTCGTTCTGCGAAACGACTATGCAGATGCGAGAACCATTCGGTTTTTTGTATGGCTACAGGGAAGGCAGAACCCTTCGGGTCGAGATGCGGATACAAAGGGATTCTCTTGATGGATGGCATGAGGTTCAGATCGATTTTCGCGAGATGAACGATCACGAAAAAGTCCAGATGGTTTGCCAAAGCTTGTATCGTTTCCTTGAACTCAACGATCGGCTTGCCCGTGACCTTCATCATTCGAACGACGGATTCCACCGAGCTTATGTCAGGAATCGAATGATCCGTCTCATCCGACACATCTTCCGGGGCCGCATCGAGCCGCTTCACGACCTCGCTCAAGTTGGTTCCAGACTTCCGAAAATAACTCGAAGGGCCCACGACAAGACTCGATTCCAACGAAGAATCATGATTCGAGACCTCGGATTCAGGGCTGATGATGTTCAAGTCTTCCTTGGCTTTGAGGGGTTGCCCCTGGTTTGATTGCGCCACTGGTTGATCAGACGGTGACGGATCCTCGTCTGACTCCTCGACAATCTTCTCCCATCGGACTTGAAATCGAGTTCGCCCCGCCTTGAAAATCGCCCCTGCGGAGATCGTCTCCTCTGTCACCTTCCGACCGTCGAGCTTTGTTCCATTCTTGCTGTTGCAATCCTTGAGCTTGACCTTCCCCTTTTCGTTGATCACTTGGAAGTGGAATCGTGACATGGCGGGGTCGTTGATTGCGGTCACCAACTGGGAAGTTCCGCGGACTCCACCGAACGTACGAGTGATGCCGTTCTCCACAACATATGACTTCAATTCCACCCCTTCGGGACCTGAAATCACTTCAACAATCAGATTCTTTGGCGGCGGGCTCAATGGCTTGAAACACTCTTATGGGAAAGGTAAAGAAGTGGATTATTCCATGGTAGTTTAACGCGAATCGATGCGCCAAGTTGTTTACTGAGCTAGCTCGCAAGCTTTTGTGACTTCTTAAACTTTTGGGATTAGGAAATCTGTGCGGGCGAGCATATCAAGGCTTTCCAAGGGATCATCGAATTTACAGGAAAAACGTAACGGTTGAACCGAGAAATCAACCGATACCCAAAAAATGGCTCTGTCTCGTGTTGATTAGAGGTAAGTTATGCAAATCAAGACACACCCGATTAGGTGGTTCCATCTGTGCCTATATTCCGCCATCGGCATTTTTTCAGGCCCCATATTGTCAGCCAATGGACAAACGCAAGTTTCGCTGAAAGCTTTACAGCCTATTTCAAATACCCCGGTGCTTGTCTCTCTCCCATCACCTGAGTCTAGCGAATTGTCTGCAGACAATTCGCAAACAGAACCCGCTCGGTCCCAAGTCGATACAGTTTCACCCGGAGTGATTACTGCGAATATTGCCTTGCAACCACTCCCGATCATCGCGGAGAACCTTCCCTCACCGCACCCAGTGATCAGTGTCGTTTCCCTACAACCTCTCCCAACAACGCAGGAGAAAGACCAAGGTAAAGAGCAGGGAGATGCTCTTCTCAACAGACTGTTCGCTTTCGATGTGGTCCGACTCACAGAGAATCCGACCGATCCAAATAAACTCATGAAGGATTTGCCCATGCAGGGTTTGCCATTGGATCGAAGGTATTTCGAATCTGCTTTGGTCGCGGAACCAACGAGGTTGCAAAGCCCGGAAATCGGTCCTTATCCTTGGAGTGCCCACGGATATTGTTGGGAGAGTCCATCTTTCTGTTTCTCTCCTCTGTATTTCGAACAGCCGAATTTGGAACGCTATGGACAGGGGGTTGGTCGCCCATTCACTTCGGCATCGTCGGCCGTTGCATTCGTCACCGATATAACCACTCTCCCGATTGCATTGATATGCAGTCCGCCTCACAGCAAGTCGTGCACCTTGGGACATCATCGTCCAGGAGATTGCGCTCCGTACCAAAGGAAAACATCGGATCATTGATGCCACTTCCTAGGGACTACTTGTAGCAAAATGAGACAGCCTGCTCTATACTAGCGCTGTTTCACCCTCCAGGAATCTCACCCTTGGCATGTCGACTTATTTGGCCGTAACGCGCGGCAATGATCTCAATGCTCGGTTCCCGCTTAACCGCACGCTGGAAAATCGGATCGGTCGCGGGATGGAATGCCAAGTCCAGATCAGCGATCCGCTTGCATCCCGGGTCCATGCAACCATTTTGCACCAAGAGGGTCAGTGGGTCGTTGTGGATGCGGGATCGCGAAACGGAACGCTCCTGAACGGTTCGCGGATCGACTCGGCGACTCTCGCCAACTGCCACAAGATCCGAATTGGAAACACCGAGTTTCAATTCGTCGACGACACGATCACCGAGGACTTGACCCTGGAGCGGATCAACTTGTCCCACGACCTTGTTGCTGGGGAAGGGACAAAAGGATCTGCGGGCTACGTAACCGGCATGAGCGCCTTTGAATCCCTTCGCAAGGAGGGTCGCGCCGAGGATCTATCGGATCTACATCAATTGTCGCTCCGATGCATTTCGATCTCCCGATCCGACGAGTTGGCTCGTATGGCACTGGAGGTCATGCGTGCACGGACCCGCGCGACGGTCGCCGCCTTCCTCATCGCCAACGAATATGGGGGCTTGGATGTGCATTCTCAGATCCCGTCTTCATCGGAAAAGCATTTCCCATTGAGCGATCAATTGACCGATATGGTCTGCAAACATTCCCAGGCTGTTTGGTTGAAAAAAGAATCCAAGGGTACGAGCGAGAGTTCGAAACGCCATTATGTCGATGCGATTTGTGTCCCGCTAATCGACGGTCAGAAGACGATCGGCGCAGTCCACCTATATCGTGAGAAACAGGTTTTTGAAAGTCATGCGTTTGATTTCGCGATTGCTGCATCGAATATTTTATCCGCAGCGCTCGTCCGAGCCCGTTCGGCCGAGTCTCTCAGAATTCATCATGATCGGATCGCTGACAAAAACGCGGCGTTCGATGAGTTGCTCGGTGAGAGCAATGTCATGCTCGAACTCAAAGAGCGATTGACGCGTGTAGCCCGGGCATCGGGATGTATCTTGATTCGAGGCGAAAGCGGCTCGGGCAAGGAACTTGTGGCCAGGGCTATCCATCGCGCTAGTCCCCGGGCGAACGTACCGATGCTCAGCGTGAACTGCGCAGCGATCCCATCGGAGCTGATGGAGAGTCAATTGTTCGGCCATATGCGAGGAGCGTTCACGGGCGCTGACAAAGACCATATCGGTTGGTTCCAACAAGCCAACAACGGGACCCTGTTCCTCGATGAGATCGGCGAGATGACTCTCGATGGCCAAGCGAAGTTGTTGAGAATCCTCGAAGGCCATCCTTTCCTGCCGGTCGGAGGGCGAAAGGAGATTCGTGTGGATGTTCGAGTGCTTGCAGCGACGAATCGGGATCTGCGCGAGTTTGTTGCGGAGAAACGATTTCGTGAGGATCTGTTTTACCGGCTGAGTGTTTTCGAAATCCTGGTGCCGCCTCTGCGTCAGCGAGGCGAAGACATCAGACTATTGATCGATCATTTCTTTGATCACTTCTCGCGCCAACACGGTCGCTCGGGATTGAAGCTGAGTGCATCGGCCCGCAGCATGTTGCTCGAATACACTTGGCCGGGAAACGTTCGGCAACTGAGAAATGTGATCGACAGCGCAGTTGTTTTGGCGGTGGGCAATGAGATACGCCCATGCGATTTGACGCTTCATGAAGCCCGATCTGATTCGTTTGACACGCTCAATATCGAGCATTGGGAACAGCGACTAATCCGCGAAGCGCTTCGACGTACTCGGGGAAACATTCCGGAATCCTCGGAACTGTTAGGAATCTCTCGCGCAACACTTTATAGAAAACTCGATACGTATTCCATCCAGCGAGAGGAATTCACGGGTTGATTGCGAGGAGAAGATCTACTTCTTCTTTTCACTACCGCGCAAGGAGTTGAAGTATTCCTTGAGTTGATCGCGCTGGGCCTTTGGCAATTGAATATTCTCAATCGCGTCGGGTTCATCGGGCTGGGATGAGAGTACCGCATCGCGAGCTTCTTCGCGGGTTACTCCCTTGCGGTTTTTGCCACCAACTTTGCCGCCGTTGACCGTTTCCCCTTTGCGAATCTGATCTCGGACTTGGGCGTCGTATTCGTTGAACTCGGATTCCTCCTCATCTCGATCCCCTTCGCCTTGCCCCTCTCCCATACCGTCCCCGTTCCCCTTTTCTTTTCCTTTTCCTTTCTCCCCCCGCTGGCCCTTCTTGCCTTGGTTGCCCTTGGATCCCTTGGATCCCTTTTGGCATTCTGAACATCCTTCCCCCTGGCATTGGTCGCATCTGGATGCGTTCTTGGCTTCTTCGAATTGCTCGAGCATTTCCTCAAGCTCGTCGGCATTAGCTTGATTCTCGCTCAACTCACCGATCTGCTCCTTCATTTCTTCGAGAGCTTTGGCAGCGGATTGTTTGTCCCCTTCCTTCATGGCTTGCTGGGCTTTGGCTAGCTGCGATTGGAGCTTTTCCATAGCTTGGGATTCTTGTTCGCCATCGCCGAGTTTTTCGAGTTGCTTTCGGAGCGCGGCCGCCTTCTCGGTGTTCCCTTCCTGTTCGGCCTTTTCTAGTTCGCGCTTGGCGTCCTCTTTCGCCTGCTCTCGCTTTGCCTGGGCTTCCTGCATCGCCTTTTTCATTTGCTCGAGTTGGTTTTCGAGCTGTTTGGATTGCTGTTCGTCGAGCGATCCCGATTTCAGCCCGTCGATGACTTGTTCAAGTTCCTTTTCAGCTTGATCGAGATCTCCATCCTTAAGAGCCTTGGCGAGCTTTTCGGCGGGCCCTTTATCGAGATCCTTCAGGTTCTCAAGGGACTTTTTCATGCGTTCGCCGCCACCGAGAGCGTCTCGCTTTTGTTGCAGTTCCTGCTTGATGGAGTTCAAGTCAGCGAGTACTTTCTTGCGATCCACGTCTTGGGTGTTTCGCAAGCTGTTTATTTTTTCTTCTATCCGTTTGAAATCTTCTGCTGCTTCAAGATCTCCAGCCTCCTCGGCTTCCTGGCGTTTCTTCTGAACCGCCTTGAGGATGGGTTGTGTACTGTTCTTGACGTTGACCATCGGTTGCGATGGCGAGTTGCCTGTCAACGGGTCGGATGCGACTTGGGCATCTGGCACCCAGAACAATGCGATGCATGCTGCCATGGGTAGTGCTGTCCATCCGATTTGCGGAGCTGGACGAATGGGGAACTGATCGCGTATATCGATCCTTTCCAGCTGATGTTGGGTATCTTGAATCAGCGCCTTACCAACGGCAGAATCTCGATCCTGGGACTCGAGTACCAAAGCACTGGAACATCGTTCACGCAGTGAGAATCTGCGATCGAGTTCCACGGCTGCCGCCAGTCGGGATGGGCTAGTCCACCACGATCGCAGGAGGGACAGCAGGACTGCCGCGATCGCAGCCCCAATCATCCAAACGCGACTCCAAGAGTCGAACGTGTACGGAATAAACCAGAGTTTCGGGACGAGCATGGCGATGAAGCAGACCGTGAAGGCGGCTATCCAAAACCATCCCAAGTGATTGAGCCAGGACTGAAGCCACAGTCGCCGCCAGACCTTCGCGAGTTGTTTGTGCAAGATTTCCATAGCGACGATTTTGGCGAGTGCCGAAACGATTGGGAGATTAGATCTTGGTGATGGGTCTCTTGGGAGGCGGAGGCGTTAGCATTCGGGCCTTGTCGTCCTGCGGTAGAGCTGGATTGTTGTTGTTTGGCGGGGTTCGATTGTTTTGACGGGCGGGAGGATTCAAATCGGTCACCGACTCGACCCATTCCCACCCGATCGGATGGTTCAATTCTCTCTGGGCGAGGAACCCCCAAGGAGTCCCGCGATGTTTTTCGGCGACACTTTCCAGAAGGCTCGTTGCAAGCTTGGCCTCTTTTTCCAGTTTGCTGTCGACCGTGACCTTGTTGCTCGGTTTGAGATTCCAAGTGTTGCTATCGGTATTTTCGAAGTTCATTCCCCGCTTCGCTTTTGCGAGCATCGCGTTGTAGGACTCAGCGCGAACTTTGGCCGCTAGGGATGTGCCGTAGGAGAGTTCGTAACTTGCAAGCCATCGTGGCGAGGTTTCCTTGCTGCGGAACTTTTCACCCTCGGCAAGTACCTCACACATCTGCGCCAATTCGGGATACAGTCGCGCTGACTCCAATTGCGCTTCGGTCAATTCTCGATTGAAAAGGGCTTCATCCCGTTTGATAAATATCATCTTGGGTCGAGCAAGGGTACCAACCCGAGATAGCTGAGAAGCGTTCAAGAGAGTCATTCGAAGTTGGCTTTTCTTGGCTCGGTTCATGTACTCGCTCTCGGTCAAATAATCGGGCCGATAGCGTTCCATGATTTCCGGGTCGAAGAAGTAACTCATCTGCGATGCAAATGCTTCGACTTCATGCCGATCGACCCGCGAATTCAAACGCCGGTTCGGATGGATCGTGAAATAGATACCACCGGTTTCATAGCAGAGCTTGGAGAGCGCATAGGGTCCGAAGCCGGAATCGATTACAGGTTCCTCCATGTAGTCGTCGGCGTAACCGATTTTCACGCGTTCAGGAAATAAAGACTCTGGCCCCTGATCGACCTCCGCCCAATCTTCACCCTGCGCGTACTTGGGGTCGAACTCGACGAACTTGATGTATGCCTTGTCTCGGCCAAACGGTGAAGGAACCCCCATGACATAGCAGGGCATCGCATGGAAACGGCATACATTGATGGTTTCTTCGGCAACCTGCAAGTCATCGCCTCTTTCGTCCGTAACGACGATCAGCATCACGTTCCGTGCTGGAGAACCTGAACCGCGATTTTGTCGGAGATTCTTGTGACGATCGATCGCGTTGCGAATCGCATGGAAAACCATTTCATCGCCACCCTCATTGCCGATCGAATCGATGGCCTCACGAATCTCATCCAAGTTATCGGTCGGTTGCTTGGTCAAGAGTTGAACTTCGCTGCCGAAGGACATGACCGATGTCAGCAAAGGAGCGACCTCGGGCTCCCCCTCTCGCTCGTTCTTGATCTTCTGAACAATTCCAAGCTGCTCGTAGATCCGATCGAAACGATCGCGAATCTCTTTGCGTCGTTTTACCATTGAGATCGAGCTGTCGAAGATCCAAACCACGGCGGTGGGTTGATTCTCGATAGAAGCGAGTATCTCGTAAGTGATTCGGTCAACCGCGCCATCCGTGCCGGTAGTTCCAACCCCAGTGCTGCCCCGCACTGTCTTGGGAGCTTGGGTCAATCCAAGTGCTTGTTGAACGGTTTGAGATACCGCCACATTGCCATCTGGAACCTCCATGTTGAAGTCGACGGTTTCTACTTGCGAAATGTCCGACAACACCGGAGCGGTAGAGAGTGCCATGTCGATCGATCCCACCGAATCGGCTCCGAACTCTTCGCTCACATCGTCGGAGTAGGCGATTTCAGTGACAATATCCAATGCGGGAACATTCTCCTCGATCGGCTTGGAATCGATAAAGACCGACAGAAGATCGGGTTGCGTGACGATAGTTACAGAAGCCAGCGCAAGAATGACGGAAACATGCGCGACCATACTCGCGATGAATGCAGCGGTATCTCGATCGAACCAGGCCATGATGCCTTCCTGTTCGTCGTCTAGCTCTTCACTGTCGACATCCTCTTCGTCGTATTCGCCGTCTTCATACTCGCCATCCTCTTCCTCCTCATACTCCTCCTCGTCTTCATCGCCATCGTCTTCATCGCCATCGTCTTCATCGCCATCGTCTTCCCCCATGGCACTTTGGCCACGGCGGCTACCTCGGGAAGGAAGGCTGGCTTTCTCCTGACCAGAGGCTGGCGAAGCCTGGGAGTCGCTGGACGAAGAAAAATGTTGGCGCAATCGTTTGAGCATAACTCACCGGTAGGTCCGCAATGCTACGGACCCTTGCACTAGTAGTGGATTCGACTGGACGAGACACAGTCCTGTTTTATTGTCTCGGGTTGACGCGGATGCTTCAACTGGAATAGCTCGGTTTTCCTACCGGAGATACTCACTTTTTCCCTCGACCGGCAAAGATTCTTGCCAACTACCCCGACACTTGCCCAGTCAATCCCGAAGCTCGCGACCGGTCAAATGGAGAAAAACATCGTGCAGATTGGGGGTGTGCACTTCCAAATCCTCGATGGCCCCCCCAGATTGCTCGACCCGCGAAATCCAATCGGGTAGTTCCTCCGCTAAACTCTCGACCGAGCAAGCATAACGTTTCTGAGAGGTATCCCAGGTTAGCCCCGAGGGAAGAGAAGACAACTGGCCGAGGACTTGAAAGGAAACTCGCCTTTGGGGGCCGACGGTACGCTCAACCAACTCCGGAAGCGTTCCGTCCGCGATCACCTGCCCGTGGTCCACGATCACGATTCGGTCGCTTCGCTGCTGGGCCTCGTCGAGGTGGTGTGTGGTCAAGACAATCGAAGTTCCCAGATCGCTCAACTCGTCGAGCATATCGAAGATCCGTTGCCGACTCTGCGGATCGACGCCAACGGTCGGTTCATCCAGCAATAGTACTCTGGGACGATGCAGGACACCGCAGGCGATATTGACTCTACGCTTCATCCCTCCGGAAAAGCGGTTTGCAAGTTCATTGGCTCGATCCTCGAGAGCGATCCAGCGAAGAGCCCAATCAACCCGATCGCGTAGCGAGCGGCCTCGCAAGCCATGATATCTTCCAAAACAAACAAGGTTCTCGCGGGCGGTCAGGTCGTTGTAGATCGCCAAATCCTGCGGCACGACCCCCAACAGATGATTAGCACCCGCCTTCCAAATCGACTTTCCAAATACCTCCACCGTGCCTGTATCTGGCCGAACTCTACCGCTCACGCAACGAATTAAGGTGGTCTTTCCTGCTCCGTTTGGACCCAAGAGAGCTACTCGCTCCCCAGGCCGGACACGAAACGAAACTCCCTGGAGCGCTTTTCTCTCCCCGAACGACTTAAAAATATTGTCTACCGCCAGTGCGACTTCCGGCGGAGCGACGGAGTAGTTGCTCCTCGCGGGAAAATGCTCAAGGGGGTTAAGAGAGCTTTGAAGGTCTTTCATGGCGGTTCCAATGTTAGCCCACAATGGGTTTTTCCCACAATGCCGCTTGATTCCGCAACCGTGCGACCTGAGCCCCTTTTGTCGACCACATCTAAGGTGATTACCCCCATGATTCGCAGTCAACGCATTCGGAAACAAGTGCCGATTGAGGTTATAATGCTCAAGAGTTCCACACATGGGAGCCCAAAAACTCCGCACAGGATTCTCCCAGCAATCAAAAAAATCGTGAGGTCTCATGGGAATTTTCGACAACCTATTCAAGCGATCCGATAGCAAGACCGGTGGTAGCACGTCAGGGAGCAAAGTCGCCGGAAGCAAAGGGGTAGATATCGAGGCCCGATTCGAGCGACTCCGGTCCGCCATCAGCGGCACCATGAGCAATTTCTACGTCGCCAAAGATCGGGTTCACGGCGACCGAATCGTCGGAGTCAAGCTATGCGATATGGAGAAGGTCGAATTCTTCGAGAGTCGCTTTAAGGGACTTAAAAAGCCCTCAGAAGGTGAGATTGCGATTCAACTCAATCATCCGAATATCGTCAAAACTTTCGAATACGGCACATCCAATAAAGGTCAACAGTTCCTGGTCATGGAGTTCATCGATGGTCCAGGTCTACAACAACTGATCATGGAACGGGAGGAGGAGAAACTCCGAGGCAGACGTCTCAGCATGATCGTACAGATGGCCGAAGCACTTCTTTACGTTCATCGAAAGGAGTTTATCCACCGAGATATCTGCCCTCGAAATTACATGGCAAGCGCAGATCTAGAAACGATCAAGATGATTGACTTTGGTTTGACACTCCCAGCCACGCGAGCTTTCATGGCCCCCGGCAATCGAACCGGGACACCGCTGTACATGTCACCCGAAATCGTGCGCAGACGAGCGACCGACCATCGTGTCGACATCTTCTCATTCGCCGTCACCTGTTACCACCTGATCACCTTTGAATTGCCGTGGCAAATGTCCGATACAACAGGACGAGCCGCACTGCATCACGACACATCCCCTCCACGGGACATCATGGAATTGTGCCCCCATCTGGATCGAAATCTCGGTGCCGCAATCATGCATGCGATGATCGCTAATCCCGATCAACGCACCCAGGATATGGAAACATTTCTGCGACAGATTCGCACCGTAAAAATCTCACCGTAAAAATCTCACCGTAGAAACTTTACCGTGATGGCAGGGCGTTCCCCTGCATTGAGGCGAGTTATCCTCGCAGGAACGATTCACAAACGCACGATCACTTCGTCGCTTGCGAAACGGACTTTCGCATTCATTGCATACCCGTCATCGGTGTGGCGATATCCGAGAGCGCAACCGACGCGCGTTGCATAGGGGCCACCGGCCAACCCGAGAAGCTCGTCATATTTTGCAGGAACGATGCCTTCCATCGGACAAGCATCGATTCTTAATGCTGCAGCCGTCGCCATCAGTTGGCCGAGCGCGATGTACGCTTGATGCGCCGACCATACGGCATGCTGTCCTCGCGTGGCATCCATGAATCCCATGATTACCTTGCGATATCCCTCCAGGCTCGAGAGCGGCACGCTGCGGACGCGTGAAATGTTCTCTAGGAAATGATCCACGTGATCCACCGTTAACTCTTGCAACGAAGCGAACACGACCATGTGCGAGCAATCCTTGGGCTGCGACTGTCCCCAGGAGATTGCTGGAAGCTGATCTTTGATTTCCTGCGACGAGATGACGATGAACTTCCACGGTTGAAGTCCGAAACTGCTCGGTGTCAGCACCAAGCTCTGCTCGATCTTGCCCCATGTTTCTGCATCGATACGCCGCGATGGATCAAAGCGTTTGGTGGCATAACGCCAATGAAGGGAATTCAGCCATTGGTCTGGCGGGATGACGGGTGATTGCATGCTTGATAGGTTGAAAGTAGTTGATCGAGAAAATCCTTGCGAATTCCTTCGCCTAGACGGAGAAATATCGGAGGGCCCCGCAGGTTGAGGGCGCGATCAAAAGATAGGATACGAAAAAAGGGCCCGAAGACAAACGCCCTGGAGCCCCCCACACGCTACTCAAGCTTCTGGAAACTTGAGGAACTCTGCCTACAATCTACAAGCGATTTGTCAGCTACCCCGAGTTGGCGAATGCGGGTTCATACACACATTTTCAGCCGCGAGAGTGTAGTCTTGCGGCAAGTGGCGTGAGCCGGGGCAGGGTGGAATTTTTTTGTCGGAACCTACATGGCTGCCAACGACCAATCTTTCAGTGCATTCGACTTTCTCGAACGGAACGACACAGGAGAACTGCCACCCGTTGTCGCCTGTTTTGGCACGGATGACTTTTTGCGGCACAAGTCGTTTCAGCATGCGATGGAGATCGGTCAAGTCGACGCATCGACGGTTCGTACCTTCGAAGGGGACGAAAGTCCTTGGTGTGATGTCCACGACGAATTGGCAACACGCAGCCTGTTCGATCTCGCTGGCCGACGCGTTGCTCGACTCCGAAATGCTGACTCGTTCGTCACCAAACATCGAGAATCTCTGGAGCGTTGGGTTGAAAAACCATCGCCCGGGGCAACGCTCCTTTTGGACCTTCAAACACTCGCAGCAAACACCAACCTTTACAAGAAGATCAAGAAGATCGGTTGGCTCGTATCCGCCGGTGACGTCAAAGACGCAGAACTCTCGGGATGGATTGTTCGATGGGGGAAAAAGGAACATGGTATTTCCCTTACTCGCCCTCAAGCCAACGTTCTCGTCGATCGGATCGGCCCAATTTGCGGTTTGATCGACTGCGAGTTGGCAAAGCTTGCGTTGTTCGCTGAATCGAAAGGGACCGTGAGCGATGCTCGCGTCGATGAACTGGTCGGCGGCTGGCGCACACAGACGGTTTGGAACTTGGCCGAGTCCATTGCCGATGGAAAAATCAATCATGCGCTCAGGCAAATCGATAAGCTCATCATGGCTGGGCAGTCTGTTTTTGGTATCGCCGCCCAATTGTCCTGGTCGCTGAGACGCTACGGCATCGCAACTCGATACATCGAGCAATTGGAACGGAAGGGTCAAAAAACCTCGCTCCAGAATGCTTTGGCAACGGCTGGATTTCGTGGTCATGAGCTGAGCAAAGCAGAATCCAGTATTCGACGCCTTGGACGACCTCGCGCCCGTGAACTGCTATCATGGCTGCTGGAATTAGAACTGCAACTCAAAGGGAGCCACAGCAACGAAGAACGCGGACGTCTAGCTCTGGAGACCTTTCTACTCAAACTCATAGATCACCCACAACCCTCCCCGAGGATCGCATCATGAACCTGTGCGTCTCGCCTGTTAGCAATGCTTGGATCGGATTGATCATCGCGACCGCCGGACTTGCCATCGCTGGCTCTCGCGATGCCATCGCTCAAACACCTGCAGTAATGAACGCCATGCATCTGGCTGCAGGTGATCAAGGCCGGCGGGTTTTCCTGCAGTCGAATTCCAGTGGCCAGCTTTTCTTCTCTCGTCAACCGATCGGTGTTGAATCTGCCTGGTACATCACCCCTGTAGCCCAAGACATGGTGCGCATTCAACAATCGATCGGCGGCCGATGGTTCGCTCTCGGACTCGATTCCGTCGCTTTGAACAACCCAGGACCTATGGGACCACAGGTCGGATTCTTTCCTATCGGCAATTCGGCTCAGCAATTGTGGCGTATTCAGTCGCTCAATGTTGGCGGCTATTGGATCGAAAGCGTCGGGATGCCGGGAGTCTGGTTAACCTGCGGGCAAAATGGTGGCCTGTGGTTGCAACCTCTGGTCAACTCCCCCTATCAAGTTTGGTGGCCGCAACAGCCATCTTTCCCGCTCCCTATTCCACAATATCGCAATGTCGCCGAGCAATATGTTCCCAATCCTCCCCTGCCCCCCGCCAATTTGAGAGTCAATAACACGCACACCGACACGCTGTTCATCCTGCTATCGGATCGCCGTACCGCTAACCAACTGACCAAGTTGCGAATTCCCGCTGCAGGCTCGCAGACCGTAACCCTCCAGCGAGATGCTGGCGGAACGATCGTGCAAACCATCGAAATGGCCGATGCCTTGGGGAATTGGGATCGCTATGAATATCAAATCCCCGTTCCCCCAAGTATCCTTTACGACATGAGTGTCTATGAGGAGTTCCTTCAATCGATCGCTATCGACCGCACCGGCAAGAGTCCGAACGTGATTGAAGATATCAACTACCAACCGCGCAGCGTCGGCTTCTTCCTCCTTCCCGCCGGCGATGCCCTTCCCGAGAGCGGCGCAATCGATGCCTATGGGGCAGCCGTAGAGGCCAACAACCCTGGGGCTGTTCGACGAATACCCAAAAAGGATCTCCCCAACTCCTCCTCGCAACAACCGCCCCGCGATCCGCTCAAAGATCTCCTCGATCAGATCCAGAGCAAGCGAGGCAAATTTTGAGCGATGATATCACCTCGCTCTCTCCAGCCTCGCCAAACGGAGAGGAAATTTCTGAACAAGTCGATGCGCCGAAGTTATCCCGGGTTCGCAAACGCAAGAGAAGGCGTCATCGATGGGGAAGACATGCTCCGATTTTGATCTTGATAGGATTGCTCATCCTGGGCTGGGTTCTTTACGGACTGGTTTGGCCCCTCTTAGAAATCCGGCACAAGATCGCCACGACAAAGTGGAAAATTTATCCCGACGACCCAGAGATCTCCGTGTCGATTCGGATCATGATGCGGACCTGCGAATATCTCTACTGCTTTTGGTTTTTTTACCTCGGTGCCAGTATCGGCAGTTTCATCAACGTCGTCGCGAGTCGAGTCCCTCGAGGAATGACGATCGTATCGCGAGGTTCGCATTGTCCGTATTGCGATAGGCGACTGAGTCTGCTCGACAACACCCCGGTTTTTGGTTGGGTCGCGCTCCGGGGGCGATGCAGGTCATGCCACCTCCCGATCGCCCCCCGTTACTTGATCATGGAAATTGTAGTTGGTGCGATATTTATGAGTCTGGCGGTCGTCGAACTTATGGGTAATGGTATGAACCTACCCTATCGAGAATGGAAATTTGGTTCGGGTATCGTCAATACGGTCTTTTACCCAAAATGGAATCTCATCGGGACCTGCGCCATTCATGCCAGTTTGTTCGCCGTCGCAGTCATGCTGATCGGTTCCCACATGGATCGACTTCGGTTTCCTTCGTTGCCGCTGATCGTCATCGGGGTGATCTACATCGCTTGCGCTACCTTCCAACCACTGGTAGCACCTGTCCGATGGATCGAGCCGTGGGGACCAAATTATCCTCGAATGACTCCAGTGCCTTGGGAACGACTGCAGACCTCAATGATAGGACTTGCCGCAGGCACTTTGATCGGGCTCGGTTTCGCAGCACTTCTTTGGTTTACACTTTTGCGACCGAAGGATTCCGTGGATTCCTCGATCGAGGGTGCTCTCTTGGATGACTCGCCAACCCATGAGCAATCCTATGCGTTCCCTTGGTTCGTTCACAGTATTGTCATCTTTTTGCTGACCGGCGCGCTTTTGGGTTGGCAGGTGGTTTTCAATGTTGGACTCGCTGCATCGTTGCTCACCCCGTTGATATTGAGTTTCTTATCTTTCGAAAAATGGACAGGGTTTTCAAAGGATCCGGTTTTGCGTCCCCAGGTTCTTGCACTGGCAATCTTGACTATTACCCTATTCCTGCATCATCTGCTTTGGCGGCAGCTTGCCTTACTCCCCTTCCTCCCGTTCCGATCTGAAAGCTAGAGAGGTCCTCTCATGACGATTTGTAAATCGGCTTGGACGCATCGCATTGTTCTAATTTTGAATTTGTGGGCCGGTGCTGTTGCATCCTTAGCAACGGCGGAAACCAAGCTCCCGAACATCTTTTCCGATGGCATGGTTCTGCAGCAAGGACAAGAGAACAAGGTCTGGGGACGCGACAACCCAGGCCAGGCCATCGCGATCTCGATCGGAGACCACAAGCTTTCAGCCACAGCAGATGCTGCAGGAAACTGGGAAGCGAAACTGCCATCACTCGCCGTTGGCGGTCCTCATACGCTGACCGTTATTGGCAGTTCGGAAAAAAAAGTCAGCGATGTTCTGGTCGGCGAGGTATGGATCTGCTCTGGGCAATCCAACATGCAGTGGACGATCAACGCCTCCAACGATCCCGACTTGGAAAGGCTCGCAGCTAATTTTCCGAAAATACGAATGATCAATTTTCCTCAAACCGGTTCGCAGGAGCCGATTTGGTCCCACGACGATCGCAAGTGGCAGGTTTGCACTCCTGAGACCGTCGGAGGTTTTTCGGCGGTCGGGTATTTCTTCGCCCGTCAACTTCATCAAACAACCGGCGTTCCCATCGGGATGATCAACAACGCTTGGGGTGGCTCGGCCTGCGAAGCTTGGATCAACCGGGATGTGCTCACTAGCAACACTCGCTTTCAGGGGTTGATGGATCGATGGAAGGGGACCGAGGCTCGCTATCTAGAAATGAGCACCCGGGGGGAACGCAACGAGCAGGAAGAAAAAGACTTCAAGAATATGGCCAACAATATGCGTGGCAATCAGCGGCCCGCAAACATCTATAACGGTGTTCTCAAGTCCCATATCGGATACGGGATCCGCGGTGCGATTTGGTATCAAGGGGAGTCTAACGCGGGCCGAGCCTATCAATATCGCGACCTATTCCCTCTGATGATTCAGAACTGGCGCAATGAATGGGGACAAGGGGATTTTCCGTTCTACTGGGTACAACTCGCTGACTTCAAAGCCGAGAAGACAGAACCCGGGGATAGCGATTGGGCAGAGCTTCGCGAAGCTCAAACCATGACCATGGACCGCCTCCCGAACACCGGACAAGCGGTCATCATCGATATCGGCGAAGGAAAAGATATTCACCCGATGAACAAGGTGGACGTTGGGCGTCGATTAGCCCGGTGGGCGCTGGCCAAAGAGTACGGTATCCCGATCGAGTACCAAAGTCCACGCTATGCTTCCATGCAAGTCGACGGCGAGGGTGCCGACGGAACGGGTATCGTGTTGACCTTCAACCATATCCCCAACGGTTGGCGGCCTTTCGATGTCAATGAGCCAGTCGGGTTCACGATTGCTGGGGAAGACAAGAAATTCTATCCAGCGGAAGCCAAGATCCTCGATGGCGGGAAGATTCGCGTCTCGAGTTCCAAAGTTGCGAAACCCATCTCAGTGCGTTATGCATGGGCCGACAACCCGGTCTGCAACATGTACAGCCGAGCCGGTCTCCCGTTGACTCCATTTAGAACGGATGAATGGCCTGGAGTGACCGCGGATAAGGAGTAGTTCCTGCCGCGGCCACTCGTCTGAAGTACTCGTCGAGAAGAGTATTACAAGCGGATGATTCGCAGGTGGAGATTAGCGTCCGCGTGCGTCCCGCTTGCCCTGGGCTCGTTTTCCTTTACCTGAAACGTGGCCGGCGATCTTGTTGGTGCGGACTGCAATGGCAGTTCGCGTCGACTTGATCTTGCCAGCCAAACTCGTTTGCGCAGCGGGTGAGCCTTTGGCTTTGATCGCCTTGGGGGGCTTCTTGGTTGCTGGAGCAACGGAGTTTGAGGAAGCGGCCTGCGCGAGAGCGGCTGCCCGTTTCTTGCGTTGAGCGGCAAGCTTGGTTGCAGCAGCCGTCTTTGCCGCCGGTTTTTTCGTTGCGGTCTTCTTGGTTGCGGTCTTTTTGGTGGCAACTTTCTTCGCCGTCGCCGTCACTTTTGTTGGGGCCGGATCGGCAGTTGGAGTTGGGGTGGCAACAGGTGCTGTCCGAGCGGTTGCTGGCTTCGCCGAACGATTCAGCGATTGTTTGACATTGCTCAGTGCCTTGCGCGTCGAGCGGCGTTGGGACCGGGCTTCGATACTGCGGGTCTTGGAGGTTGGCTTCCCCGCGGCTGCAGCAGCGGGTGCGGTTGGTGCGGATTTGAGAGCCCCTTGGAATGTGCCCAAGGCCTCTTTGAACGCCTGATGCTTCTCATGGCTGCGAGAGTCGAGATTTGGGGATCCGCTCTTGCGGCTTTCGGTTCGACTCTGCGATCGCGAAAGATCCTGCCATTTGGAGACAAGCTTCTGCGCGTTTGAAGCGTGTTTCTTCAGATCGGCTTGCGACAGTTTCTCAACCGTTCCCGGTTGGCTGGCGAGGATAATCGCCCATTCCTTGGTGGTGCATAGTTCTCGGAGCTCTTGGGATGACAAAGCCATAGGTGTATTCCTGGAAGGGGAAAGGTGTTGCACGACAACTGATTCCAAAGAGTACTTGCGTTGTCTACAGATCGCAACGGGATGGTGGGCTACAAAATGCGACTCTCTGATGCGTGAGAGGATGACGGAACTCCAGCTTCCACGCGTGCAGATGCATGGTTTGATCCGGTTCCCATTCGGTCGCCATGCGGCTTGAGCCCCCGGACTCATACAACGGATCACCGATGACAGGATGCCCGAGCGCTGCCAGATGGAGTCGGATTTGGTGAGTGCGACCGGTCCATGGCGATGCCTCGATGAGGGTCTGCTCGCCCTGTCGCTCGACGACTCGAAACTCGGTTTTTGCGCTCTGGCCGGATGGATTCAGTGCGCGGCCGCCGTTGGGAAGCGTTTCGTTTGCGATCGCCAACTCGCAGATCATTTCATCCCAATGCGGGTTTCCCTCGACCCAAGCCAAATAGGTTTTCTTGACAGTGCCCTCGGCAAACTGCTGCTGCAGTATCGATGCGAATTGGTACTTGCGAGTAAAGACAACCAGGCCGGTTGTCATTGCATCGATGCGATGGGCGGGGCGCAATTTTTCGGGATGGTAGGCGGCGAGCATGATCGCTTCGAGTGTGTTCTGCTGGTATCGTCCGGATGGATGCAGAGGCAACGGCGCCCCCTTGCTGACAACCACAATCGCTTCATCCTCGTAGAGCAAAACGATATTTGGATCGATAGAAGGCTCCGTGTAGTTTTCAATCTCATGCAAAAAACGTTCCCCCTCGCGCACGATGCGATCGGCTTTTACATGTTCGGTTCGCCAAATTTTTTCTTTCGTTGCCGGGATTGAAAGCGAACCGGATTCGATCGCTTGCTTCCATTGCTCCTGTGTGTAGCCCGGGTAGATCGTCATCACGGCTTCGATCAGGGGCATACCGGCACAACGCTGAGGAATCGAAATCCATCGGCGATTGGTGTAGGGAATGCATCCTCGCTGCTGCTCGGCGATTCGCAGAATCACTTGTTGCCGAGAATCCAGGCGATCGGCGCGTTGCGATTCGGGAGGAACGTAACAGTAAGGGCATGAGATTCCCTCGCGATACATGGGTGACCGGTAATCGTCAGGCACGAGTGGATGCTTGCACGCATAACACTCGCGCATATCGGTCGGGGCGAGCGCGGGATCGAGAGCGACCCGTTGATCGAATACGAAACAATCACCCTCGTAATGCGACTGTTTGCATTCCTCGAAGTACTTGAGGATACCTCCATCGAGTTGATAGATCTGTTCGAATCCCAAGCCCTTCATGTAGGGACCGATCTTCTCACAGCGGATGCCGCCGGTGCAAAACATGACCACCGGCTTCTTCTTGATCTCGTCGGGGAGTTGAGCCGCTGCATCCGGAAACTCGCGAAACGTCTTGAGGTCCAAATCGATCGCACCGCGAAAGGTTCCCAATTCTACTTCGTAGTCGTTGCGAGTATCCAACAGCGCGATATCGCGGTTTTGATCGAGCCACGCCTTGAGTTCCTTCGGGGACAATTTGGGAGTGGCATTCTGAACAGGCTGAATATCACGGCACCCCACAGGAATGATCTCGCGCTTGATCTTGACCAGCATGCGATGAAAAGGCTGGTAGTCGGTCAAGCTCTCTTTGACTTGCAGCGTGTCCATACCTGGGATGGAGCGAATCTCTGCCAGCACGGCATCGACGGCTGCGCGGGAGCCAGCCAGGAACAGATTGATTCCTTCGCTGCTAAGAAGGACGGTCCCTTTGGTTTGCACCGTTCGACACAGGGATTTCAGTCGCTCGCGCCGCGTGCTGAGTTCCTCCGGATGGATCGGATGGAATCGGTAGGCAGCGACGTTGACCATTTCGAGCGTGCCGTTGGGCTGCATGGTTCTCGAATGGGGCCAGAAGGCCACCAGAATGGTCGCAGGAAGAAAAAAGTCGAACGAACAAAAAGTCGAACGAACAAAAAAGAGTGCGGTCGAGAGGGCTCGAACCTCCAAGGTATTTCTACCACTAGCCCCTCAAGCTAGCGCGTCTGCCAATTTCGCCACGACCGCAGGGTGGGAGTCGGGTAGTTCACCCGGACCGATTCGAGTGTAGAACCAAACCGCTGGCCGTCAAGTCCTGCGTGCCCAACCCTATCGGTTTCGGGGTGCCGTTCTCCCTTGCCTAATCGTTGTGTCTCCTCAATTCTATTGGTTTTTCGGTTCGATCATTCGCCTGGGTGGGAACAGACGACCGGAACCGTCCGAAAACGATTCCAATACGGTCGGGACTGCATGGATTCCGCGGGGTGCTAATTCGATGTCTTTGAATTCAATGTCGTTAAACCGGTTATTTGAGAATGGCCGACCTGGTCTTCGGCTGCACACTTGTTTGCCGATCGGTGCGATTCTGTTTGTCGGTGCGATTCTGTTTGTCGGCGCGATGATCGTCTCCGAGCCTGCACTGGCGCAAGGACTGAGTACGTCGCACACATCGAGCAAGTCGTATGAATACCGAATCCTGAAACAACCGGACTCGAAGCAGACGGCCGAAAGCGTCCCACAGCCCGCTAAATCTCTGATCGTTGCCAAACCGGTGCAACCCTACTCCTACGGTTGGTTCGGAGCGAAATCGTCGATGCACTGGCATCGGCAATTTGGGAATCGTCGCGTCCACACTCAGTGGACACTCAAATAATCGGTTTGCTCGGCTACAATTAGGACTTCGCTTCGCTAACTTCTGATAGTGCGAGTTCTCTGTGCCGTACGATTTTGAAACTATTGGACCCTATACGATCGTCGACATCCTGGGACAGGGTGGTATGGGAACGGTCTACAAGGGTGTCCATGCCAAATCGAAAGACACGGTGGCGATCAAGGTCATCTCAGCCGCCATCGCTCAGCACGCTCGCTTTCGCCGACGGTTTGATGCCGAGATCCAGACACTGTTGCGACTCAAGCATCCCAACATCGTTCAGTTGATCGGCTTCGGCGAAGAGAAGGGTTTACTCTTCTACTCGATGGAGTATGTCGATGGCGAGAATCTGCATCAAATGCTGAGGCGTGAAAAGAAGTTTTCGTGGGAGAGAGTTCTCGACTGGGGAATTGAGATCGGCAGTGCCCTCAAGCATGCCCATGACTTTGGAATCATCCACCGCGACTTGAAGCCCGCGAATCTAATGGTCAACACCGAGGGTCACATTAAGTTGACCGACTTTGGCATCGCAAAACTGTTCGGCGCTTCTGAAGATACGGTTCCTGGATCAGTTATTGGAACTGCGGACTTTATGTCTCCCGAGCAGGCTGAAGGGAAACCGGTTACGCTTCGCAGCGATCTGTATGCCCTCGGGGCCATTCTTTACACGGCGATTGCCGGTCGTACTCCCTTCAGCGGCAGTAACGTACCCGAGGTACTGTTTAATGTTCGATATGGAAGCTTCACCCCTCTACACGAATTGGCCCCCAATACGCCGATCGAATTCTGCGATCTTATCGAAGAGTTGCTCAAGCGGGAGCCTGCACAGCGTCCGCCGACGACCATCGTCGTCAACAAGCGACTGCAGTCGCTCAAGATCGGGCTCGCGAAATTCGGTTCTATATCGTCCGATCAATGTTCGATTTCGCAATCGGAACCCATGCTCACCGATGTCTCGGGTGACGTGACCAGCATCGATCTGAGCGATCATCCTTCGATTGCTGGAATGGGAAATGATCCGCAACGGACCCGTATATTGAAATCGGATAGCCCTCTGCTGCCATCGCAATCGGTCGTATCGAAGCAACCAGCAATTGCTGGCCCCCACGACGACACTCTCGCGGCCGCCGATGTCCCCGAACCCTCACTGACCGATTTCCCCAGCGGGATCGGACAAGCCAGAAGTACCAATTTCAAACAAGTTACAGACTCCGATCGCGAACGGTCGGCTTTGGTGATCAGTTTGCCAGATGAACATGAGCAGTGGAGTTCATGGTGGGGCATCGGGGGCTTGGCTTTATTGCTACTGGCCTGCTTGGCTGCTGGGTATTGGTTTTCTCGGCCCCCGAGTCCAGACTCACTCTATCGTCCGATCGCCGAGGCTTTGGCAAGCGAGGATCGAGAGATGTTCGAGTCGCTTGAGGAGTCGGCGAAGCGTTTCGTCGAGTTGTATCCGGATGATGCTCGGGTTCCGGAGATCGTTGCTCAGTTGGATTCACTTCAAGTCGATCGAACGATTCGCCAGCTTCAACGACGCTCGCGGGGTCGATCCGCTTCTCAGTTGGATGCGATCGAACAGGCATTCGTCGATTGCTCGCGCGCTGTGGAGACCAATCCGGAACAGGCGAAGCGCAAGCTGGCCGCCTTGCTGACCGTGTTCCCCATAACGGAGCAAATGAGTCTGCGTCATAGGAGGTTGATCGCGGCAGCCGAACAGATGCTCAAGGGTTTGGGTGTAAGCGATCCCGAAGCGAGTGATCCCGAAGCGAGTGATCCACGTGCCGCAAACTCACTCGAAGAACAAATGCGTTGGGCCGAAACCCATCTTTCCGGAGAAGAACGCAAAGCATGGTTGCAAAGCATGATCGAGCTTTACCAGGAAAAGCCATGGGCCAGGCAACTCGTGAAAGAGGCCAAGCAAATGATTGACCAATCAAATGGTTGACATTGGGGCTCAATGCCAACTACAATTCTGAGCTTCCAAACCGTCGCCCACTCGTCGCCGACTCGCTCCAACGTGTCGGCGATTGTTATTTTGTGGACCTTTCATTTCGTCGCGGTGCCGACACCGTGATCCAGACCCAGCGGGAATGCCATTTTGAACGACGAAGTCGAAGCTATCAACAAAGCAGACATCCTGATCGAAGCGATGGGTTGGATTCGACGATTCCGTGGCAAGACGACAGTGATCAAGCTCGGGGGTTCTTTGATGAACAACCCGGACG
>JAGWWZ010000186.1 GCA_018970165.1 Planctomycetota bacterium
GCAGCATGAAAAGCATTCCATACCTCGGGGGTCACACCGCAAACGGAAACGAGGAGATCGAGCTTGCCATGTCGGCTCTCGGTGTCGTCGGCAAAGAGCTCATCGAGTTTCACTTGGAGCAAATTTGTAATGATCGTCACGTGTACGGAATGCTGATGAGCATACCGCACCATTTCGACCATTTGCGGATGCAAGGAGGGATCGCCCATCCCCGATAAAATGATGTACTCCAGGCCACCTAAGGACACTAAGTCATCAAAGATCCGTTTGAAGGTCTCCAGGGGTAACTGTTGCCGTTTCCAGGCTGCTGTCGGCACATGCTGAAGCTCCAGCAAGGGGCTGTGGTGCCAGCATGTTACGCAACGAACATTGCAGCCGTTCGCTATATCGAAATGGACCGTTTGAGGCCCTAGTAGCGGCACCCCATCCCGGACGCCTTGCATACGCAATTTCTTAAGATCCTTGTTCGGATCACCAACGTGGGTCATGGGACGGACTCCTCAGAAAGGTCCAAGGAAGATCGCGACACGACCGGACGGGTCATTTTCAAGACCTGCAAATGCCTGAGGACATCGTGCGGTTGGTCACCGCCTTGAATGCGTGACCTCAGGTACGTGATAAACGTATCGGTCAATTCCTGGATGCTGGTAACATCCTCCATGCGAGGAAAGACCCGGAACAATCGCAAGGTTTCCTCGACCGGCCAGCCTGCTGGTGAGAGCATGAGCGTTTTCATGGAATGAAGCAGTGTTGTACTCCAATGAATCCAGTCCGCGCCGTTGGAGCCAGTAAGGTGCGGATATCTTTTCGTAATGGCTGCGACACAACGGAAGACTTCGTCGGCCAATTGTCTCGCATCGGCCTGGGACCGTTCCTGGCGGATGAAATCGAGAATTTCCTGCAAAGCAATTTCGAGCGACTGAGCGCTGAGAGCCCCCTGAGAACGCTGCATCACAGACCGCAACTCCTCGGCCGCTGAGTCCGAGAGAAGATGAAGTACCGATTCCAGTCCATTGGATTCGACCAACTGCTGAACTCTCCCCTGCGGATAAACCGAGCCTAGCCACTGGGTGATCATTTCCATATCGCCATCAGCAAGCAACTCGAGTCGATGGGCGACGGATGGTTTGAGAATGCGGGTTGCCAAATCTAAACGCTGTGATGGGAAGAGCGGCCGGATGAGTTCAACTGCGCATGCCAAGGCACCATTGCCTTCTATAAAACGACTGCAATTCTCTTTCAGCGATCCTTCGGTTTGTGGCTCAAGAAGTCGATCGAATATCCTCCCTAACTCCGACTCATCATCCAGCGAAGGGATCGTCAAACAAGCTCCGCAGTCCTCTGCAGACTTGACCCGCAACCATTGGTCATCCGCGATCTTTTCCTGTGGGTAGAAGAGGGTTGGCACGCCAGCGAATAGCAACTCGTGGAACGTGTTGTACCCGCCTGCAGATACGGCAGCATCACATCCGGGAAAATAACGCCAGATCGAGTTGGTTTCACACCACGTAATCGAGGGGCCCATGAATCTCTGACCACGGTACAGCGGACCAGCGCCCACAATCAGATGGCAATCCGATTTTCTTCGGAGCAACCCGATGATCTTTCGCAAGGATTCTTCCGCTTGGGGGTCCCCGCCACCGCCGGCACTGACATAAATCAGTTTCGTGGAATCGGAAATCCGCAGCTCATTGCGAACTTGTTGCCGATCGCATAACTGTTCGCGATCGAATTGGACAACCTCTCCTGTGTATCTATGGAGAGCCGAACCAAGATGGTCGCCGCTGTGCTCCATCTTTGCAGGTGCACGATGAGGTATGACTACCGCATCGTAAAAGTTCATCGCAGCTCGGAAAATCGGGCGACAAGCATAATCCGATTTCACATTCCGGTGAATAAATGACTTCTTGAAAGGACCGTCAAGGATTTGGAATAGCTCATCAAAGCTACCTGACGGAAATGTATCCACGACCAACAGGTCCGGCGAGAAAACTCCGATGGTTTGCCAGATGAAATGCTTCGCGAGTCGCCGGTATTCCAATTTCTCCAGGCCAGCTGATCGTGCCACGGTTTTACTTGGGATTTTGAACGCGGCGAATCTCGCATCCGCCAGCATGTCGCTAGCATCACTCGAGGTTAGGAACAGGATTTCAGGTTGCACCCCTTCCATAAAGGCAATCAACCTCCGCATCCAGCGAGCTACGCCCAGCAAGCGAGTCACATGCCCCATACCTGCTCCGTTGATCGCATAGCATACGATTCGAATCGGTTTTTTCATCAAGTGGCGTCCTGAAAGGATTCATCAGTTGGTGTCGACATCGATGCTGCGAGAGACTCCGCAGCATTATCGAGACCGTTTTCGTCAACTGCATTGCCCTCTAAATGATCCTTGTAGTTCCAACCAGGATTGGTTTCATGAAAATGCCGTACCTCATAGATATCGTGTCCGTGCATACCGCGTGTCATGAGATCCCACCATAAGTATCTTTCCAACAGGGAACCGTTGTTGTAATTATCAAATGTGACGATCCGTGTGCGTACTTCGCCGATTTGAGAACGCCGCTTCGCCCACTTGTCAGCCTTCACATCACGCATTTGAGCTATTTGTGCCTGATTGAAAACCTTTCTTTTTCCTCGCCTTTTTTGAAGTTCAAGCTTGGAGATCTTCTCTTTCAGCTTGCTCAATTCCTGCCTCAGCTGTTCGCGCTGGGAATCGATCCGAACGACCGCTAATTCCTTTAGGTACTTAATTTGCTTTTGTGTGCCGAGCGCTTTTCGGAAGAAGGTATCGAGATAGGGGTCTTGTTTCGCCATCTGGAGTCGCACTTCCTCCGGAGCAATCTCAAGATGCTCGAGGATCATCTCGCTCAATTTCTGATAGAGCCGAGCCAATAGGTTCTCGGGTTCTTTACGCAGACGTTGCAGTTCATCCTTCAAGCCTACGAGGCGGTTTTTCTCGCGTTGCTTGCGATCGTAGGCTTTGATCACTTCGTCGGCTTGGTCGGCGAACAGTCGATAGGCATCCCGCACATTGGTCGGGTTGCTGTATATCTCGCCACCTTTGCGAAGTCTTGACATCAGCAACGAAACATCGCGCCAATTGAGAATCGCATTCCACCAACCCTTGCTACCCTCCGGCGTGAAGTAATTTCTTTGAGACAGATTCTTGAAGTAGCTGCAGTCCTCCCATAAGTTTTTTCGCTTCGTGGCTGCTTCGTAGCCTGGCGTCAACCCGTTCAAGACGTCGTCGATTTGGTAAAGATTGAAATCGTAGTTCTTGATGTCATCGGACGCTTCCAATTCGAGGCGGCGTTTTTCTACTTGCTGGAACTCGGCGTCATATTCGCGCTTCGTTGCAATCAGCATCGGATAAGACAGCTTCTTCTCCAATTCCTGCAGGTATCCGTCACTGACTTCCGGTAGAAGATATCCAACAGTTTCTTGGCGAATTCGGTCTCGCGTTTTTTGGAATTGCTCAGCGCTTTCCTGATACTTCGCAGACTCATCATTCAACCATTGCTCCTGTGACTGAAGAAACCCCTGACGCTCCCGGCAAGCGTTCATGTATTCGTCCATGCCGTTAGAGAACCAACCCATGATGTTCAACCTATTCCGGAGGAATCAAAGTCTTATAGCGCGATTGATAGAAAGAGGGTGCGTGCCACAACGGAAGAGTGGTGAGCGAAATCGCATGAGAGTATGCGAAATCAAGCCGCCAAATGCAAGATAGCGGCAGCAGAGCTTGTCGTCTCTAGGACGACTGGATGTCTAACTTGTAATGCGATGTCTTGCGCGAACCATCGCGGCCAAGGCTAGGCACGTACGTCAATACCTCTTCCAGGCGCCTGACCGGATCCGATTTGGCTTGCGGTTTCAAGCAAGTCGATCGCCGTCTGGGCCACTTCCTTGTTGACTTTCGCCTGTTTCACGGCAACGGCATTGGCTATCTGCACCTTCGTTGCATTCGCGGAAAACTGTGGGTCCATCTGGATCAAAACGGGATCGTTGGACGTGCGGGAAATGTTCATCGCTTGTGCCTCAAACCGAATAGGAAGTTGCCTTGAGTGTACAACGGAATCCCGCGACGCGATGCTCAATCGAAGAACCATTACTCAGATGAAAAAAATCTAGCAGTGCGGGTTGTAGCGATTAGCAGGAGTGTTCCTGACATGGGATTGCCTGAGCAAAGAGGGCATGGGGTGATTTCCGCGAGATATATACCCGGTATGATTATCACCATTGGAAGACACTCTTAGGTGGCCTGTGATCGACGCGATTGCCCAATATTTCTCGAACATCCCCTCGTCTCACCGAAGCTTGCTTCTGGTCGGAGGGATCGCGTTTTTCTGGTGTCTCGAAACCATCTCGCCGCTCTTTGTCTTCCGATACAACAAATGGAAGCATGCTGGCGTCAATCTCGTCTTCACACTCACAACGATCGCCATCAATTTCGCGCTGGCATTCTTGCTGCTCCGGGCAACCGATTGGGCGCAAGAGAACGACTTGGGTATTCTTGCATGGCTGAAGAGCACTCCTGTGCTCGTGCAGCTTACGATCGGGTTGTTATTGCTTGACCTCGTCGGCGCGTATCTTGCGCACTGGGTCGAACACAAAGTTCATGTTCTATGGCGTTTTCATGCAGTGCATCACAGCGATCCCTTCGTGGATACGACAACCGCGAATCGACATCATCCAGGAGAAAGTCTAGTGCGCTTTACCTTCACGACTTTGGCAGTGGTTGTGACCGGGGCGCCGATATGGATGGTGATGCTGTATCAGAGTCTCTCGGTGGTGCTGTCTCAATTCAATCATGCCAACATCGGACTTCCCACCATCATTGACCGCTGGCTGAGCCTGGTAATCGTGACTCCCAACATGCATCATGTCCACCATCATCATCAGCAACCGCTAACCGACCGTAATTTCGGCAACATCTTTTCGATCTGGGATCGGCTCTTTGGCACTTTTGCGGCCGCATCGAAAGAGTCATTGGTCTACGGAATCGATAGCCATCCGAATGCGGAGGAGACATCGAGTCTTCGCTCGTTGTTTCTGATGCCGTTTCGTGCGGGCAAAATCGAAAACTAGCGCAACGACGCGAGATAAGCAAGAAGGTCAGCCATCTCTTGCGAGGTCAATTGTTCCAGTAATCCAGCGGGCATCAGTGATGTGGCTTCGAGACGACGTTCGGACACATCGCTTAAGGGTACATTGAATTTTTCCCCTGCTGAGGAAACGATCTGGATCGTCGTGTCGGATTCCGATACCAAAAGTCCCGTGATGACTTCGCCGTCTTGGGTCAGAATCCGGAGCGTTTGATATTTAGGGTCGATTTGCCTCGAGGGTTCTGCAATCGCTTCGAACACTTGCGCTCTCGACAACGATCGCCCGATCGAGTCCATGCTTGGACCAATCGCTCCACCTGTGCCTGCAACTTGATGACAACGCGAACACTGCAACCTCCCTTGCTCCCGAAACAGTTCGCCTCCTCGCATCGGGTCGCCGATACAGTCCTCGATATCGCTAAACCGGGCCCCAACATGCAATCGCTTGACTCGTTCCTGCTCAGGAAGAAACGCCTCAAAAAGACTACTGATCATCGGATCGGTGTCTGAGGCGAGTCGTCTCAGGATTGCTTCCTCGTAAGCTCCTCTCCGTTTCGCCGCATCGATGGCTATGCGAAACGCTTCTCTTCGTTTTGACTCCGCGTTTACAATCGCTTCACTCTCCTCTTGCGGTACGCTGCTGTTTGATGCGCTCGGGTTCCTAGTATCCATCTGCTCGATCCATTGGGCGATAAGCGATACCGCCTTGAAATCGACCTCTCGGGAACCGATGTGAGGCATCCTGCCGACGGACGAGGAGGCCATGCGGTACAATAAAATGCTGTTGCTCGGATTCCCCGGATCGATGATCTTTGCATTGGTGAATCCCAAGGAACCCTTTTCAGGCATTCTCGCCAGTAGCTTGGATTCCTCCATAGAATCGGACCGCCGCAAGGAGATCGCCAGTCCGGTACCTGCGCCGAATTGATGACAGTGTGCACAGTTGACATGAAGATACGATCGGGCGCGATCCTCTACCGAAGAGGATGCATTCTGCTGCAAAGGGAGCCGAACACAGCGTCGCGGATCGATCGATTCCCACTTCGAATTCATCGTCTGAATCCACTCATCGCGATGCAGTCGCAACCACGGAGACTCGTCACCTATTGCCTCCGAATGGAGTTGCTCTGGCGTAAAAGCAAGCGTTGTTTCCGACCATGGGTTATGGCACTGAAAACATTCGTTGCGACCATGAACGCGCCATCGCTTTTGAGGAAGGCTATCGATAACCAATTCCATTCCTTCTCGAGGCGCTAGCTCCGCATCGGTCTGCTCCTTGTTCCACACATAACTGTATCCGTGCCAGCGCGAGCCATCGAAATGAAGCACCTGGGTTTCAAGCAAGACCTCCCGCCAACGGATGGTTTTGGCAAGAACCGTTCCGGCTGGGTAATGCAAGCGGCTATTGAACATCGCCATATTGGTCAGTGGCTGAGGCGAGTCGTAGACTCCAACTTTTGACTTGCTGGGCAGGCCGAGGTAGTACTGTGACGATGCACCATCCTGCCACATCGGGTGATTGACTGAGAAACGAATCACTCCTTCGGCGGGTTCTTGTTTCAGCGTCGATTGAAAAAGACCCGTTTGGCTGAGTTGTCTCGGAAACTCTTGGCTTTCACGCTGCTGCTCCATGTATTGTGGATTGGCTACTAATCGGTAGAGCGGGGTTTGGTTCAAATGATTGACGACGAGAGCTTCACCGTTTGCATCGGGTTCAAAGGCAACGATGCGCAGTGTGCTGCTGGCAATTTCTCGCTGAGGATCGGATCGATCAAGCGGTATGACCCATACGCGACCATGAACCCAATCACCGAATAGGTAACTTCCTGAGAGCGCAGGGAGTTGCTGGCCGCGATAGACCATTCCTCCGGTGATCGATGCGGATTCAGCATGCGATAGTGCGACCCACGGAGGAGTTACGGGCACGGGGCCCAATGGAATATCGCTCTGAATGAGCTCGTTCCCCTCGCGTACACTCCAACCGTAGTTGCCACCTCGCTCGACACGGTGGATCATCTCCCACTTTTCCCAGCCAACATCCCCCACGATCAACGTGTCGGTCGCGCGATCGAGGCTCATGCGCCAAGGGTTGCGGAACCCGAACGCCCAGACCTCCTTGCTTGCGTTCGGAACCTCGAGAAAAGGGTTGTCCCTCGGGATCGTATAAGGCTGTTCCTTGGATGCATTGCGAACATCGATTCGCAGAATGCTCGAGAGCAGATCGGAAATGTCCTGGCCAGTTTTCAATCGATCGGGCGGACTGGGTTCGGTAGCATCGCCCGTGCTGATCAACAAACAGCCACTCTGATCAAACAGCAGATCGCATCCGTTATGTCCTCCAGCGATCCATTCGATGATCGGGAGTTCCGATTGCGTGTCGATCTTCGGCAGAGTGTCTCCGAGAACTTGAAAACGGGAGATGCGTGTTCCGTCATCTAATGGCTTCCCCGTCTTGCTCGTAAAAATCATGCAAACATAGATGAAGCGGTTGTTTGCGAAATCGGGATCGAAAGCGATGGAATACACTTCGTGCAAACCGTTACTACGCACAGGGTCGAATGATTGGATGTCCCGCTTAAGATCCGCGACGAGATCGGCGCTCGCCACATCCTCCTCCGGTACGAAGCTCCAGATCTTGCCTTGCAGTTCGCACACAAAGTATCGCTTGAGTTCAGGCGACCAACGCACCTGCATCGGGTCGTTGAATCGCAGATTGGGGAATGCGGGGACTAGCAGATAGGGGTGCGGCGGCTCGGGCGTTCCTTGGATGCGAGATTCGGTCCAAGGAACGCGGGGGGACGAGCTTTCCACTTCAGAAGCTTGCGCAAGCAAAGTCGTCTCGAGTGTCAGCACGAGTACAAGGGACATCACCCATCGTACGGGCAAGGTTCGCGGGCTAGAGGTTGGCGTCGGACAATACGGGTTTTTCATCGCGATTTTAAGCGGCTAACACGATTTCATTCTCACGAAACTCGTTCATCCTATCCCAAAATTACCCTTATGATCAACGGTGTCAAAAGATGGCGAAACAACAAATCCGACGCGACGCGCAGGATTCTGATAGGATGTTCATATCGCATTTGAGTCGTGATGGATTTGCAGCGACAACAAGGAGAGACAGACGACGGACTGGGAAGTCCATCGTACGGGTACGGCCCCCGCGTATCTTGCCAACCTGTCACCGAAACACTCATCGCAATTCGATACGCACCTGCTGCAATTGGCCATTGAAGGCATTCTTTCGCCCTTCGCCATACGCTTCATCCACAGGCGTACCCGTATCGACTCCGGTATCCGCGGTGTCGTCGAGCGAGAACACGTTCGCTTGCGTCTTGCCGATGATCCCTTCGCCTACCTTCTTGCCATCGACGAAAATCGACGCGGTACCACCAGCACCACGGCCCTTGGCGGCATCGTAATCGAATTCCATCTTGATCGTGTGCTTACCATCGCTCAACGCTTCTTCCGCTTTCACTCGAAAAACCTCGAGCCCGAGATAGTTGTAGGTGTACATCGGTCGTCCATGATCGACCCACAGGGCCCAGCCACCAAAGCGTCCTCCTTGCGCGAAGAGCACCCCATGGTTTTTTTCACCTTGCACTTCTACCTTCGC
>JAGWWZ010000187.1 GCA_018970165.1 Planctomycetota bacterium
ACGAAGCTCGAACCAGGAAAAATCCGACCAAAATGCAGGCCATACCCAGACCACCCAGGAAATGCCCAACCATCGGCAACGTTTGCAACGGCCCGGAATTAGGCATGACCAAGAAAGTCATATCGAGCCAGTGAGCCACAATCACCCAACCCGCCCAGAAGACGAGTCCAACTGGATGTCGACGAACGTGGCGGCTCATGACTCCCAAAAATGGGATCGCGAAGTGAAGGGGTATCAAGGCATACGACAAATACTGCCAGCCGTCGTTCAGACGAACTTTGAACCACTCCGTTTCTTCAGGCACGTTGGCATACCAGTACAGAAGCAGTTGCGAGAATGCGATGTATGACCAAAACATGATGAACCCGAACATGAACTTGCCCATGTCATGGTAATGCTCGGTGTTCACAAGTTTGCCTAGCTTGCCAGCCTTTTGTAGAGCACGGTTGATCAGAATCATGGTCGCGAAGAACGACATCATCGAGGCAGCGAAGATGTAGACACCAAAAATCGTGCTGAACCAGTCTGCATCGATTCCCATGACCCAGTCGAATGCAGCGAAGCTGACCGACAAGGCGAACAACATGATGCACGGTCCGCTCCACTTTTGACGGGTCAGAGAATGCTCGATGTCACCTGACTCGTCCTGTTTTCGGCTGAGGCCGAAAAACCACAGAGCCATGAGTGTCCAAACTCCGAAGTAGATCAGAGCCCGAAGCGTAAAGTAATTTGCTGTCAGGTAACCTATATCGATCTTCTCTTTGATCACACTGCTTTCGACCGAAGCACTCGCAACGTTCCATTCGTACAGAGCGTTGCTGTTGGTGTAGAGCAACACGATGATCGGAAGAAACAGAACAGCTAAGAACGGGATCGTCGACATGAGAAGTTCCGCAATTCGCCGGATCGACGAACTCCAACCCGCCCGGGTGGCGAACTGCACCAGAATAAAAAACAGTGCACCCAAGGCAATCGTCAGAACGAACATGAAGTTCGCCAAGTACGAGTGACTGAAGAACTTGAACTGCGGGGAATTTGTGCCATCGCTCGCTCCTTGGACGAAGAAGCTGAATACTCCGCCAACAAGCAACAGCCCCATTCCCGCCGCGAAGAGGATTGGCGGCATGGTCTTCCATTTTGCAGGCAACTCGATCGATTCTTTATCGTATTTCAGTGTCATGTCATTTCGCGCCCGCTGGGCGCCCGAATTCAAAGTGGAATCAGGGGGCTGGGGTCAGCTTGGTACGTTCCTCGACAGGTACATCCTCGATCGAGGCGTTTCGTGATCGTTGCAAGGCCTTCACATACAACACCACTGCCCATCGTTCTTTGGGAGTTAACGCGGTTGCATACGGAGCCATTTTGCCTTGACCGTTGGTGATCGTGTGGAAGATCTGGCCAACGGGTTGTATCTGAACGCGGCCGGCATGCAAGGAGGTTGGTGCAGTCCAAGTGTCCTGCTGCAATGCTTGAGCTCGCGTTGCAACCAATCCATCTCCGAAACCAGAGTATCCATGGCATGCTGAACAATAGATTTCATATTTGGCTTTGCCGAGCTTCATGTGTTCTTCGTCGGCTTCGATGGGCAATTGGGTGATGAACGGCAGTTTGGGTGCGGGAGCAGAGCCGCCATCCGCCATCGGTGTACTGCTTTGGGTGGGACTGCTCTGTGGAGCACCGTCTTGGTAGGAAACCAAGATAGGGTTCGACCCTTCCATAGCCGAAAGCTTTGACGGATCCCAACCCAAATAAAATGGATCCTGTTCCGTGTATTGACCGCGTGCAACAGTACCCGTCACTTGAGGCCGCATGGTTCTCCCATCTGCAAAGACAGTCGTCGTCTGCTGCGGCTTCTTCTTGGGCTGGAAATCCATATCGAACCAAACGTGCCATCGGGGTAGATCGCTGAAACCAGCCCGCATGTTGAGCACGATCATCGCTGGAATCAAGCCAGCCAAAACCAGCAGCAGTGCCCCGAGCAAGATCGGTTTGGGAATGGAAGCTGGCGTTGAATCCTCGATCACTTCATCGAGCGATTCCGGGTGAGTAGCCCCGAGTAGCTCTCGAACCGATTCACGGTTGTAATAGCGATCGCGCGCGTCTACGTACAAAAAGAATTTATCGTTGGTCGCGCGATCGAATTTAGGGTTGGTGAAAACTGGGTTGCTGAATCGAGGCAGGCCGTTCAGGAAGATCATCCCGAAGACCGAAGTGAATGCGGAAAACAGAATGGTCAACTCGAATGACACCGGGATGGCTGCCGGGGAGATCCCCAGTGGTTTACCAGAAATGAGGTAGGGGTAGTCCACTCCATTCATCCACCACTGCATGAGCAACGCGGTGCACAATCCCGTCAAACCGGCACAAAGCACGATGAAGGGAAGAATGGTCGGCTTGATGCCGAGGGCTTCGTCGATACCGTGTACGGGAAACGGTGTGAAAGCATCGGTTCGCGTGTAACCGGAATCCCGAACCTTTTTCGCTGCGTCGAGCAAAGCATGCTCGTCGGAAAACTCCGCCATCCAACCGAACGATCGCGGAGCTTTTGGCTCGCTTGATTTCCGTGGCTTGGGTTCACTCATAGTTCGTTGTGCCTGAGGCTATTTATCAATAGTTGATCGAAGGTTACCGAAGATCAGTGGTGAGAGCCGGTCCCATGGGATCCATGCTCTCCGGCGTGTCCATGCCCGAGCAATTCCGCCTGCAAGTGTTCGGAGTGAGCCGAGGAGGACATCACACCCTTGACTTCCGAGATCGCGATCGTCGGGAGGAATTTGCAGAACAGCAAATACAAAGTCATGAAGACGCCAAAGCTACCGAAGAACATCAAACCGTCGTACATGGTCGGGCGATAGTAACCCCAAGAACTTGGCAAGAAATCGCGACTGAGCGATGTTACCGTGATCACAAATCGTTCGAACCACATTCCAATGTTCACGAAGATCGAGATGATCCACATCGCCAATGGGTTGGTTCGCATCGTCTTGAACCAGAAGAGTTGTGGTGATATCACGTTGCAAGTCACCATGATCCAGTATGCCCACCAATAGGGACCGAATGCACGGTTGATAAATGTGAAGCTTTCATACTGGTTCTGGCTATACCAAGCCATGAAAAACTCTGTGGCATAAGCCAAACCAACCAAGGATCCTGTCGCCAGAATGATCTTGTTCATGTTGTCCAAGTGCCGGAGAGTGATCAAGTTCTCAAGCTTGTAAACCGCTCGCATTGGAACCAAAAGTGTTACCACCATGCCGAACCCGGAGAAAATAGCACCAGCCACGAAGTAGGGTGGGAAGATGGTGGTGTGCCAGCCGGGCAATTGCGAGACAGCGAAGTCGAAGCTAACGACCGTGTGAACGGAGAGAACGAGCGGGGTGGCCAGGGCAGCCAACAGCGTATAGGCCTTCTCATAAACCAACCAGTGCCGTGAAGATCCGGACCAGCCCAAGCAAAGCAAACCATAGATCATTCGTCGCAGCGGACTCTTGCTTCGGTCGCGATAGGTCGCCAGGTCGGGAATCATACCCATGTACCAGAATACGAGCGAAGTCGAAGCGTATGTTCCAACCGCGAAAACGTCCCACAAGAGGGGGCTTCGGAATTGAGGCCACATCCACAAGTTCAAGCTCGGATAGGGCAGCAACCAGAAAGCCAGCCACGCTCGCCCGACGTGGATCCCGGGATAAATCGCAGCACAAATAACAGCGAAGATCGTCATCGCCTCGGCGGCACGGTTGATGCTTGTTCGCCAGTTTTGGCGGAACAGAAACAGAATCGCAGAGATGAGCGTGCCCGCGTGACCGATACCGACCCAAAAAACGAAGTTCACAATCGGCCAAGCCCAGAAGACCGGGTTCATGTTCCCCCAGATACCGACCCCCTTGTAAATCAGAAAGCCGATCAAGCTGACGAACATGAGGGCTGTCAGCGAGGAGAAACCGAACAGCAACCACCAAATCTTTGGCTGTGGGTCTTCCGCGACACGGCAGACCATCTCGGTAACCGACTTGTAGGTCTGGTTGCCCGTGATAAGCGGTGCACGACGGCCGGGGATGTCGGCTGTGTTGTCGATCTCGCGGGGATTGTATGAACTAGCTATGGTCGCCATGGTTTCCTGGTCCGTGATCGTCGTGCGAATGATGACCTTCGAATCGTTCCGGACGCAACTGAGTGGTTGTCGCCAATCGCTTCGGAACGTTTCGGATGCGTGACAAGTACAGGGTTCGCGGTTTAATATTCAATTCCTCGAGCACCGCATAGGATCGAGGATCGTGATGCATCTGATGAACTCGGCTTGAAGTGTCGTGCAAATCACCGAATACGATGGCGTGCGTTGGGCATGCCTCTTGGCATGCGGATCGGATATCACCGTCGTGTACTTTTCCGTCACCCTTGGTGCGAGCGGCGATCTTGCCGTTCTGAACCCGCTGGATGCAGTAGGTGCACTTCTCCATCACACCGCGACCTCGAACCGTAACCTCAGGGTTCAGCACCAGAGACTGAAGCTTCTTGGATGCCTTCTCGCGATAATCTTGCCAGCCGTAGTAGTAGCCGTACTCGTCGTTGTAATTGAGGTAGTTGAAACGACGAACTTTGTAAGGGCAATTGTTTGCACAATACCGAGTTCCGATGCAACGGTTGTAGGCCATCGCGTTGATCCCTTCCTCGGTGTGAACGGTCGCAGCCACTGGGCAAACCTGTTCGCAAGGAGCGGTCTCGCAATGGGCACATGCCATCGGCTGCATCACCACCTTGGTATCCACCGGGCTATGAATCGAATCGTGCGACTTCTTGGCAGTGACGTCGGCTTGGAAGTAGCGATCGATTCGCAACCAATGCATTTCGCGACCGCGGATCACTTGTTCCTTGCCGACGATGGGCACATTGTTCTCTGCTTGACATGCGATGACGCAAGCGTTGCAACCGATGCATTTGTTCAGATCGATCGCCATACCCCACTTGTGGTTCAAGTCAACTTTCGGCTCTTTCCAAAGAGACTCGTTCGCGAAGTGGTGTTCGACGATTTCGTGCGTGAACTTGGGGTTGCTCTTGTATTCAAAGAGGGTCCCTTCTCGCACGAGTTGGGGAGCCCGCTTGGCGGTTTCTGCCATCCCGAGATCATCGAGGGCGAAGTGATCCTGGGTGGTTGCCAGCCGATAAGGCTCGGTTGTCGGATCGACAGAGACCCCGGTGTAGATCGCAGCTTGATTCCATCGTCGGAAGGTTGCGAGGCTAGTGCCGACAGCACCTGCGACCGACCCGCCCGACTCTTTTGTACGGCCGTATCCAAAGTGAACGGTGATCGATCCTTCCGCGTGGCCGGGGACGATGAAGACGGGGAGCTTGACCCTCGATTCTCCCAAAGTGATCGCTGCCACCTCGCCTTGTTTGAGCCCGAGCTTATTCGCCGTGGTCGGACTGCAGATCGCCGCGTTATCCCAAGTCAACTTGGTGAGGGATTGCGGGCACTCTTGAAGCCAACCGTTGTTCCCCAAACGACCGTCGTAAATCGTCTCGCTCGGCAGAACAAGGACTTCCAAATTCGCGGGATCAAACTCGGTTCGGATGGTTCCCTCATCCAATTCATAAACCCGCGCGGTGACTTCTTTCGACTTCAGTTCCTGTGCATCGGCACTGATCGTTCCAACAAAAAGCGGGCTCGCAGATCCCGGCATGAACCCAACATGAAGTGTTTCTTTCCAGACCCGTTCGCTCAGTTGACCGCCAGCGATCTCCTTGGCCGTTTCCTTAACGATTTCCTGGGAATTGGTAATCTCCATCCCTGCTAATGTCGCAAGAAACTCCAAAGGACTGATACCACCGAGCAATGGGTCGATCAGCGGCTGGCATACACCGTAGGTACCATCGGGCGAGCGGACATCACCCCAAGCTTCCAAGGGATGCGTAGCTGGGACGGTATAGCGAGCGAACTTTGCGGTTTCATCATCGTATTGCGAATAATAAACCACATCGCCAATCGTCTTGAACGCTTCTCCCAAATTCACATCCCCTGCAACCGTGAACACTGGGTTCGGAGTCAACACCCACGCGGTTGAGAACTCGGATGCTCGACGAACAAAGTCGTCGAGCTTCATGCTGGACAAGCCGGACAGTTCGTTGGGGACTTGAACCAACTTGACTGTCTTCCCAATGTTGCCGAGCTTTTGGTTGATGCGAAGAGCAGCCACTTGAACGGCCAAAGGCTGATGGGCACCGACACTGAGAACGCACTCCCCTTTGTGCTTGAGCAAGTCGCTTGCTATCGCATCCACAACGCGCGTGACTCGTTCAGCTGGTTCGAGTTTATCGATCGGCTTGGCCTCTTCCTTGTCGTTGTCCGAAGCTGTTCCTGCATCGATCGCGTTTTCGATGGCCCGAAGCAGGACCCCAATTTGCGAAGATTGAATAGGCAATCGGAAGTCGGCTGCGGTGCCGGTGATCGAGTACTGCGATTCCGCGACATACAATCGATTCATCCATGTGCCATCGGGCGAACGGTGATTCGCGAATTGGCGAGCGTAATGAACCCCAAGCGGATCACCTCCGAACAGATCCGAGTCGAGGGCGACGATGACTTTCGCCGAGTCGAGTTCGAAAACCATATTCGATCCGCCCGCTCCGACGGCATCGATCGCTTTGTTGACATTCTGCGAATACACCGACTCGTAACGGACGAGGGTCGCCTGCGGAAACTTCTTTACTGTGGCAGCGATCAGTCGTTTGAGCGATGGGCTTGCGGTTGGTTCGTAGAGGATTGCCAAACCCTTGCCTTCGCCGAGCTCAGCTACTTTTTCAGCCGCGAATTGTTTGAACGCAGTCCAAGATCGTGTCCGCTGGTCCGCATCCTCAGAGTCCGCAATCTCGGGGGCTACTCCTGTTGATTTGCGATTGAGGACCGTAGCGATTCGGTCTTGGTCATACAAGGACAGCACCGAAGCTTGCGTGAAGCGGTCGGACCCTGCGGATGCAAGCTTTTTGTTCTCTGCGAAATCCTTGGGTTGGCTCTGCGCGTAGGCCGGATGATCTGCGTTCCCGTCGACTTTGATAGGCCGGCCGTCGAGACTGGTTACCAGGGCATTGACGACTCGTCCCGCCCATTCAAAGTTGGTCGCGAAGTGTTCTGGAACTCCTGGCACCCGACCCTCGGGACGCATCACAAACGCAGCGACTTCCTCCCGGTTGTATCGGCATCCGGAAAGGCCGCCCAACGCCAACGAGGCCCCCATCAACTGGAGCCATCGGCGGCGGGATACCCCCTCTGGAAACTCGGATGCTGCTTTTGGAAACTCCCGTTCGAGGAATTGCTCGAACTCGGGAGTTCGCTGCAGATCATCGAGGCTACGGAAGTAACGCGTTCTAGGTTCGGTACCGGATTGGTTCATCGGTGGCAGACCGCGCAATTGACTTGAGGATGGATGTTGTTTTCTTCGCGAAGCTTCTTGCCCAACGCCAGTTGTGCTTCTTCACTACCGGCAGACCATGCAAGATTGGTGACTTCTTCAACGGGTCGCAGATGGGGTTCCGGGTTGCGGTGGCAATCCAAGCACCAGGCCATTGACTGATTCTTTGCTTGATAAACGATTTCCATTTGATCGACACGACCGTGGCAAGTCACGCAAGACACGCCGCGGTTCACGTGGGCAGCATGATTGAAGTAGACGTAGTCGGGAAGCCGGTGGATACGGACCCAATCCACGGACTCCCCCGTTCTCCAACTCTCGCGTACTGGCTTGAGTTTCGGCGATTCGGAGTGGATCGCCGACCATTTTGGACCGTCCTTCACTCGTTTCGGCGCGTGGCAATTGACGCAAGTCTGCGTAGCCGGGATCTGCGAGTGAGCGGACTTGTCCACCGACGCGTGGCAGTACTTGCAGTCCATCTTCAGTTCGCCAGCGTGAAGAGCATGGCTGAACGGAACAGGTTGCAACGGCCTGTATCCGGTATTGAGTGTTTCGGGGCTGGTGACGCCAAGAAACAGGACGCTCGCGTAGGCCCCACCTCCGAGGATCAGCACCCCAAGGAGGGCCAAAAACTTATTGGTCCATCGGGGAAATAGAAAACGTTGCGACATGAGTCTTTAGCGACGAATAGTTTGAAAGATTACTGGATCCAACGCGGAAACTCCCTACCTCTTCCAACTCGCGAAGCATCGACCTCGCGTTTTGGACTCCCGGCCTGGATACTCTGACTATGATCAGGAAGTGTAATGGGAACCGCAAAAACGCAAAAGACGGCCACGGAAAACATTGCCGAGGCATCTTCTCGAGCATCGACGAATTTCGAAGCAAACTCTTGGTTTTCCTGAGCACCCCACAGTTTTGCGACAATTCGTCGCATGGTTTTCCAGGGTAACGAAACAAAATCGGGTCGGTCCGTTTGTTCAGGTCCTGCTCGCGAGGGGCTAACATGCCCACAGCCACGGGAATTGCGATCAGGAGATCTCAGGGGAGAGCGGCTATGCTAAGTTGACTACTGAAAGTTGGGGGACGTTCGTTGTTGCATCCGTCGCAGATTCTTTACCAAGACAATCATCTTCTGATCGTGGATAAACCCGCCAATTGGATCGTCCAAGGGGCTCAATCGGGCCAAGAGAGTTTGCTCGAATCGGCAAAGCAGTACATCAAGAACAAGTATCACAAGCCGGGGGCTGTGTATTTGGGGGTTGTCAGTCGACTGGA
>JAGWWZ010000188.1 GCA_018970165.1 Planctomycetota bacterium
GCAGTAGCGGCCGCGAGGCATTCTTTCGAGATACCGACACAGGGTTAATTGATCCTCTGTTGAGGACGATATCGTTCTGGGATGGAGAGCGATGTTTGGTGGAGTATCATGCATACGCGACGCATCCGATGAGTTACTACGGTCGCGGCGAGGTGAGTTCTGATTTCGTCGGGCTCGCACGCAAACGACTCGCGAGGACAGACCGCAGCATTCACCCTATCTATGCATCAGGATGTAGTGGCGATGTAACTGCGGGAAAATACAATGATGGTTCGCCACAGGCTCGAGAGGAATTGATCCAAAAAATCTATGATGCGATGCTCGCGAATCGTGAACAAGCCAAAAAGCAACCACTTCTTCTCGGATGGAGTTTTCGATCGGTAGTGTTGGAGTTAGAGTACTCAAGAGTGCCATCGCTGCAACGGGAAGTGATGGATCGGGAACTTCAGGATGGGAGTTTGCCGACAGAGAAGCGGATACTAGCTGCGATGGGCTTGGCATCGTGGCAAAGGAGCGTCGAGCGAAAACAACCGATCGATCTCCCTTGCGTCGACTTTGGCATCGCGAGATTGGTCTTGTTTCCGGGCGAAAGTTTCGTCGGCTATCAGTCCATAGCGCAGGACTTGAGTGGCGATGTGCCGTTGGTTCCGGTCGGTTATGGTGAGTGCTGGACCGGTTATGTTCCGACTGAGGCGGCGTTTGCGGATGGGTTCAACGAGTCGTGGTTATGGGTCGCCCCAGGTTCCCAATCCCGCATTGAAAATGCTTTGCGGGAACTACTCGATCGTAATCGGTAGTTATTGGTCTGTATTTCCATATAATCTCAACCCGAAACGTAAGTGAGGGATAGACTTACGTCGCTCGCGATGTCTTCCCTTATGCGTCCCTTGCTCACGCGTCGGGTTGTGATAATCCCGGGCAAAACACCGACTGCTGGCAATCGTGACCGCCAAAGGCGCAACTTCAAAACCTGCGGCGGCAAGTAAATCGAAGTGAAGCTGATTGCTAGTAGCGAGTCATCAGAATACGGGACTACTCGAAGTGTGTACAATTCTCGGTCACCAATGCAAATAAAGCTCATTCTCGACCTCGAAGGGATTTCTCATGAATCACCCACTGCATGTTGTCAAACGACGACTCCTTCGCCACTGTTTCCGAGCCTCGCTCACTTCCTCGACGTCGATGGCTTTGGGATGCTTGTTTCTGGGGGCTACTCCGTGCTTGGTGGAGGCCCAGGAACCGAGCAACGGGAATCTGGCCGCTACCGCTAACGGGAACTTTGTTATCGGGCCGGAATACCGGATCGACCCCGATTTGACCGATCGAGGAAATCCCAAGGGGAAAGCGTTTGAGTTTGCGATGCCGCTCGCAGACAGCAAGATCTACAAGGGAGATGACGCAACGCTCGATCGAAAGAAACCGATCCGCAAGGAGCGAAAGATCTTTGTTTATATCCCTGCAGCGTATGTCGATGGCACCCAGGCACCAGTGCTTGTGATGCACGATGGCCCGAGCCATTTCGAATTAGTCCGCAACTCGCTGGATAATCTCACTCGTTCACCCGATCCTCTTCGACGATTGCCTCCCTTTATTGTGATCAGTGTGCAAAACGGAGGGGATGACAGCAAGGGGAGTCAACGAGGGCTCGAATATGACACCATGTCCGATCGCTTGGCGAGGTTCGTAAACGATGAGGTTTTTCCTGCCGTCCTCAATCATCCCGACATTCGAAGTGCCTACCCGAAGTTGGCAATCACCGATGACCCGTGGGGACGAGCTGTGATGGGTTGCAGTTCCGGCGGTGCAGCTGCTCTAACCATGGGTTGGTTTCGACCCGATCTTTTTCGTCGACTGATCACCTATTCGGGTACGTTTGTAGATCAACAAGACGATGACGCTGCGGAGGAAGCTCAGTTCCCGCTAGGTGCATGGGAATATCACTCGAGCATGAACTTGATCGGCAACACGGACAAGAAACCTCTTCGGATCTTTACTCACGTGGCCGAAAACGATCTACGCGCTAACGATCCGGAAGAGTCGTATCACAATTGGGTCATGGCCAACGAGCGAACCGCTGCCGTCCTGAAATCCAAGGGGTACGATTACCGATACGTTTTCTCCAAGAAATCAAAGCACTGCGACAAGCGTGTTTTCGAACACACCCTTGCCGACACCCTAGTCTGGATGTGGCATGGTTACGACGAGAAATGAGTTGTGAGTTGTGAGTTGTGAGTTGTGAGTTGTGAGTTGTGAGTTGTGAGTTGTGGGCAGCGGGAACTATGTCCCTTTTGTCCCTGCTGTCCCTTTCGTCCCCAACCATTTCAGCGCATTCTCGCGAAGCAATTTACGCTGGGTATGCGTAGACCATGAAAACTCCCTTTCCAATTGTCGGTCCATCATGCCGAGGGTCATGCCGGAGCCCACGAAGTGTGAACCGTCTTCGCTGCGCGGTACGCCATCGTCCCCCACGCAGACGATCCTCTCGCCGAGTCGGTGCATTCCTGGTGGAAGTCCTGCGGCGCTGATCGCATCGCTAACGATGGCGACTCGGTCTTCACCGATGATCTCTATCCATTGTTGCAGCAGCCAATAGGGCAGATGATGGCCATCGGCGATGAGGGTGTATTTTAAATGTTTTCTGAGCGACAGAGCTCGCAGAATGATGTTGTCATGACGTGGCAGGAGCATGGGGCATGCGTTCCCGAGATGGGTGAAGATCGTCAGGCCGTTATCGATTGCTCTTTTCAATTGGTCGATCGTAGCATCGGTGTGTCCCGCCGCGACCAGGATGCCTTGTTCGGCGAGCCATCGTGTGCATGCAGCGGATGGATCTCGTTCGGGTGCCAGGGTCACCATGCGGATATGACCGCGGGAGATCTCCTGCCATCGCTTCAATTGTTCCAGATCGGCATCGCAGGCATACTGCTTTGGGTGTGCCCCGATGTATCCTTGTTTTTCGGATAGAAACGGTCCTTCGAGGTGGATCCCCTGGGGAAGAGCACCGTTGGTGATGGGTAGGGCTTCGAGCAATTGGGCGTATCGTTTTAGTTTGCGGTTCAATGCTTCCACCGAATCGGTGATAAGCGTTGGCAGAAACAACTCTGTGCCGTCCCGATCCAAGGCCTGGCATGCATCCCTCCAGAGTTCCTCACCTAGTTCGCTCGCGTTGAAATCGACTCCTGCGATACCATTGATCTGTAGGTCGACGTAGCGGATCGCTTCTCGAATTGTCTTATGGTCGCGGTTGCGATCGTTCATGACATGCTGCAGAGACACAAGAAAAATCCGCTATCGATGCTTGTGCATCGACAGCGGATCAAGATGACACATGTCTATTTATAGCAAACACTTGATTAAGACTGGAGGCGAACTCTCAGGACATCTCCCAGGAATTCGTCGATGCCTTCTTCCTCTTCTTCAGCGTTGGCTACCAGGCTAGCGAGGTAACTGTCGAGGCTCGACTGGCTGGAGGTCCGGGACGCTGAAGCAATCTGAGGGCCAATCTCTGAGACCAAGGAATCAACTGCATTCGTCTCGGCAACCAAATTTCCGGTTGCTGGGACGTTGTTTGAGACGATCTCGACAGGTGGCGCGGCGGTTCCTTCTCCCTCCCCTCCGATAAGCGACCCATTCAATTCGTTGATGATGAGAAGGGCATCGAGCGGAGTGAAGTAACCGTCGGAGTCGACATCAACGTAGTAGTTCTCTCCTGCTTCCCCTTCAGGACTTCCGCCATTGCCTCTCCCTGGCAAGGAACCGCCCTGCCCTTGATTCAGGAGATTGATCAGAAGGAGAACATCAATTGGGGAGACGAAGCTGTCATTGTTGACATCGAAGCGATTGTTCGGATTGGTGTAACCCTCGCCACCCCCACTCGAGCCACCGATCGTCAAAGTAGCGGGTACATACGCGATCTTGTCTATTGGAACAGCATTTCGGTCTCCATAGACGAGAGTATCGTGGAACGGAGTAACATCCGCCGGATCGCTCGCGAATCGAGCGATACCTTGTACATTTGCTCTCATCTTGATAACGAACTGCAACCTCTCTGTGGTGTCGAGTCTCGCTTGGGTTGAGAACGAACCAACTTCATTGATCAAGCCTGGGATGATGATGTCGCCCGACTGACCATTCGGGTAATCGCCCGAGAATGCAACGTCGAATCCGAGACTATTGGTGGAGGTCTTAACACCGACCAGGGTCCGATCATAGATGATATCCTGGAAGGCTGCGAAGACGCCTCGATCTTGGCCGGTTTGAACAGGTCGGAGATCCTGAACGTATCCGCGAAGCTGAAACTCTTGGCCCACTTGGATGCTGCTGATGACATCTTTAGTGGGATTCGAAGGGTCGGGTACAGAGTTGATCGGGTAAGCTCGGAGAGTCAGGCGAACCTGATCGCCTGCAGAGGTATTGCCTACCTGCACCGTGACTGACGCTGTGGATAGGAATCCTCGCGAATCGGCAATTGTGTAGGTAAACTGGTCGGTGAAGCCGGGATTAGTCGGATCGGTGGTGAAGGGAACGTATTGAATACGATCGTCTGATGTGGAACTGGTACCTCGAGTATCGACCGACACTGCACCGAATCGAGGCTGAGTTAGGTCGCTAATACGGAGGGGGCCTGCGGTTCCAACGATGTCGTTCCGCAATACATCGATAAAGGAAGTGGTGTTGAGACTTAAAGGAGCAGGGCTGTCATCGACTGCGAAAGGAAGTTCCACACCGCGTGGGAGAACTTCGATCGTAGATCTCAGGTAGCGAACCTTTTCCACTGCCACGGGGGAATTGGGTGGGTTGAAGAGAACGACGTCCGTATTGGGCGATTGATTTGCAGGATCGCCTGCGAAATCCGCCAAACCAGCAGAATTCGCGGTAAACGTCAGTTTTTGGAACAGCGTTGGTCTGCCTTCAAATGGCGGAGGGTTGTTTCCATCGACAAAGGCACCCAGAGACTGAATGATGCCTGGGAACTGAGCGGTACCGGATACGCCCAGGGTGTATCTGCCTTGAGGAACATTTGCAAAGTCCAACGGCGTGTTGCTACCAGGGCTTGCGGGCATGACAAGCTTGGAACTGTAAAGAAGGTCGAGGTAGGCTGCGAACACACCTGGATTCTGGACGGTAACAGGGGGGGACTGGCCAGCACCACGTTCAGGGCGAAGGTCGTAGGTGTAAACAAAAACTTGGAACTGGTCGCCTTGGACAACGCGACTGATGGGTTGGTTGGCCATGTTGAAGAATGCAAAGCTGAATTGGACATCGTCATCCAATCGGTCGCCACCCAGGGTGTGTACGGTCACATTTGCAGTCGTCGTCTTGCCAGCACCGTCCACGGCTGTGTACGTGAATCGCTCTGTCCCACCGAAGGATGGGCTAGATGGAGTGTAGCGAATGCTTAGACCGCCACTGCCAATCGTCGCAGTGCCTCCCTTGTCTGGACGCGAGACACCTGTAACGGTCAAGGCGCCGTTTCGTCCTTCAATGTCGTTCAGCAAAACGTTCAAGGGGAAAGACTGAGAACCGGAGGGTATATCGAATGAGTCGTCGACGGCGACTGGATCAACGAATTGTAGCACCACGCTAACATTGACGGTCGCTTCTTCCCGTTTATTCGAGCTATAGACCACCGTGTATTTGAATGTTTCCTGACCGAAGAAGCCTCGTGCTGGCGTGTAACGCAATACATTGCCCGCACCAACAATGACCGAGCCACCTTGTGATGGTTGGCTGACCAGTATCTGTGCTATCGGATCGCTTGGGGAAATGAAGTCGTTGGCAAGCACATCGAATTGATTCGAAACACTGTTGCGAACAACGGTAAAGCGATCGTCTTGGAGATTGCGTCGAGGGCCATCAGAAATGTTGAAGATGTAATCTTCGACTTCACCTGCTGCGGCGCGGCCCGTGGGACCGATTCCGGTCACCGAGGAAAGTCGGAAGCGAGCAGCTGTTCGGTTGACTGCGTTCGATGGCGTCGTGAAATTGATGATATTGTCGCCAGCATTCACGACGAGATTAGTCGTGATTTGCTCGCCTGCGTCACCCCAGACGCCGTTGCCATTGAAATCGATCCACGCATTGACGTAAGCGGCGATACCTGCGGTGTTGGTGACGTTGATACGAAGAGAGTTTTGGGAATCACCTCGGATGATCGGGCTGAGGAGGGTGATTCCATCTTCGTCGTCTACGGCAGCATTGAGATCATCGCCATCGGCATTCGTCGAATTCGCACCGTCAAATTCCGCATCCCAATTCGTTCCTAACCGGAACCCTGGGAGAAGACCGGCAGATGCTCCGTTCTGAGCTCGAGTCGTCGCGTAAGGAGCGGGGGCATCACCCCAGTCGGCTGATTCGCGGTTTCCGAAATCGAAACCGGCTAGTGGAGTTGAGCCGTTATAGACTGCAGTGTGGAAGCCCGATGCGGGGAAAGTTTGAACAAATCCAGCGTCGACGACTTCACGGATTTGGAAGGTCCCGGCTTGCGGTGGGGTCAGAGTGTAAGAACCATCCGCCTTGGTCAAAGTGGCTGGTTCACCAATGTCGGGTCGGGCATCGCCATCTAGGTCGAGGTAGACGTAAACGCCAGCCAACCCGGGTTCACTTGCATCTCGAATCCCGTCGCCGTTGACGTCAAGCCACTTGAAGCCGGTAGCCCCGACTTGTGGGAATACGGAACCGAAGTTCGCGGCGGCAGCCGCGCCAAGCGTTACCGTAACTGTCTTCACTAATTCCGTAGATGTCGAAGGGATCCAGCCAGCGGGATAAATAGTTCGAAGGTTGTAAGTGCCCGCGCCGATACCGATGTTGTACCGACCCGAGGCGTCGGTTGTCGCACCGGGTTCCCCAGCGTCCCGAACGCCGTTATTGTTCAAGTCGACGTAAACTTGCCATGGGGAAAGCCCTCCCTCGCCACCATCCTGCCGTGCGTTGCGATTGTTGTCGTTGTAGACCAAGCCGGTGATGGAGCCGCCTCGCGTTCCGGTGGACAGAGCGAATGCAAGATTGATAGCGTGATTAACTGTACCGGTCAGCCCCTCCGCAGTATCGGGGCTGAATGCATAGCGATCTCGGCCAAATGTGATGTTTACGTCATCTGCGGTTCCAAAGATACCATCCCGTCCGACACCTAGTCGCGACGTTTCCAATGGTTGACCTCCGCTGTCCATCAACTGTAGGTTCAGATTGGTGTTTTCTTGATGTCTTGCGCCAAAAAAGTGTCCGGCTTCGTGGCTTCCTGTCTGCCCGATTGCCATGGCGAGGACATCGATTAAGCTTTTCGAGGCGGCGCGAGGAACGGCGTCAATATCTTCGTTGAAAAACGCTTCTGGCAGAACGACTGCGGTTTCTTCGCGAACGAAATTTCCGATATCAACACTTTGTGCGATGCCGCGAGTAGCGATCCCGAGGTCGAACTCGCCACCACCGATAATTACACGCGAAACGTTGGGCAGTCCCCACGGGTCTGCGTGGTCGCGACTGTTCCGAATGTCGATGTCGAATTGTCCTGGAACGCGATCTCGTCCAAAAGAGCCGTTCCCACCTAAATTCGAAAGGGTTCCAAGGTAGTTTTGTTGGAAGCGTTCTACCACTCGATCTATTAAAAGATTTTCCTCCGAGCGATTAATTCCAAATTGCTCCACCGTATCAATCATCGAAGGAATGCGTACGCTGTTGGGTAATCCAAAAATGTTGCCATTGAATGTGGCGCCGTTGAAATCCAAGAAGAGGATCTGGCGTGTCCCAATGGCTTCGGCTTCGAAAGTGCTGCGGAAGACACTCAGTCTCAGACTGTACGTTCCGATGCCGTTCGCAATTCTAAAAGTGTGACGACCGTTGGACTCTATCACGCTCGCGAAGCCAACGGACGCCGTTGTGGATGACAAGGGGCTGATGCTTGGGAGTCCCAACAGTTGATTTGTTGTCGCACCTATGAGCTCACTACCGTTGGCTTGATTGAGCGATACATCTGCAATAAAACGTTGTGGAGTAACCAATTCAACCTTGACGAAGTCACCGGCTCGGAGATCTGCAGAAAAAAAATCTTCATCCGAAGTAGCAAGGCTACCGTTCACCGAGAGGGCTTGAAGCTGTCCGGGCCCGGTTCCCAGCGGCAGGAAATTGGCCTGAACGGCAGTATTGTTGGATTCCTGTTCAAAGAATTGTGAACCAGCCCCTGCCTCGCCAGCACCTTGCGTACCGCCACCATTCCCGCTACCAGAACGCAGTTGCGATCTTCGAGCGTATTCTGCAGGCGGCAGATATTCAGGAAGGTCTGCTGTATATCTTCCGATTGCAGGATAAGACAACCGCGGATCGTTGAGATTCACAGCCATCAATCGCCGGTCTTCCAAGGCTTCGATTACCGGGCGACGTTTTGCCCGAGCTTCTGCTCTTGCAGCCCTGTCCATGGATCGACGACGACGGGAATGAGAGTTTTGCGACATGCTCGTTTCCAAGAAATTGAAGAGACCTTCAGCGCTGACGGCGGACCGAATCGACCTGAGGATGGTTCGTACCACAACCAGTGGGGTCCATAGACG
>JAGWWZ010000017.1 GCA_018970165.1 Planctomycetota bacterium
GAAGTTCACGCCAATCGCCACTGACGAGCGGTTCACCACCTGCACGGGCAACACCTCGCTCGACACTGCGAAGATTCCCCATCTGATAATCGATGATGCCGATCGAATGTCGCATTTCGGATCCTTTCTGAAATGTGCAGCCTTGGTCGAATCAATTTAAATCAAGCTGTCTCGAAACGAGACGAACTGACGCGACAAAGTGACAGCCTGCGAGAAGCCTATGGAAAAATGTCCAGTCGAATTTGAAAAAAACAATCCCGATTTCCAGGGACAGATTCCGTGCGAAGCGACCTATTGTTGATGGAAACACAATGGAATGGCCCAAGTTTTCGCAAAAAAATTTGATAACTGTTCCTGACAGCGTTTTTGGTCCGAAAGTTGCCGAGAATGTAATTTACTCGCTCGGAAGGGAACCCGCGAACCCATTTCGTGTTCCAAGGGTCGAAAGAAGAGCGGGTGACCAAACGAGTCCGACCGGACCATGATAGTATCGGTTGGTGAAATTCGAAGATTATCCTTCGAGTGAACCCGGCCAAATCCTGAACGGTAGGAGATTAAGGCGGTCGCAAATGATTGCGGCCAAGTCCCGAATATGCCAATAGACACATGCGGTCGGGAACCGCAAGGAAAATGGGTCTGACTGGTGGCAGGAAGCGAGGAATAGGATGAACAGCGATTACAGAATTGTACTCCTCAGAGAGTTGCGAGATCAACAGGTACGATTTGCCCCGCGAGCTAAGCGAAGCGAACAGGCAGACCGCGCCGAGAAATTGCTTTCGGAACTTGACCCGCGGAAGGACTATCCCTTCGACTTCCTCTTCTTCCGCGTGACTCAGGTCCGGCCGGATGCGAATACACCCCGGTTGATCAAGGGTGACGATGCGGTACATGATCTGCGACTGTTCGTCGAAGACATTACCGACTCGATGAACCTACGTGTCGAGGAAGCTTCGGAACCCGTACATACCGTCGAAGACCTGAGCAAAATGTTCAACGTCTCCACCAAGACGATTTCACGATGGCGAGACAAAGGCTTGGTCTCTCGTCGATTCGTTTCCGAGGGTCGCAAACGGGTCGGCTTCCTCCACTCGAGCGTGGAGCGGTTCGTCAAGCAGAACCGTACCCGGATCGAGCGCGGTGAACGATTCAGCCAAATGACTGATGGTCAACGGGACGAGATCATCGATCGAGCCCGACGCATTGCTGCCACCGGAGCCAACCTCTCCGAAGTGGCACGGACCGTCGCTCATGAGATGAACCGAAGCATCGAAACGATTCGATACACCATCAAGAAGTTCGATCGGAAAAACCCCACGATGGCGGTCTTCCCCGAACAGCGAGATACCCTCAGCGAAGAGGATCAACGAGCGATCTACCAACAGCACAAGCGCGGTGTATCGACCGTGATGCTCGCGAAAAGGCACCGCCGGACTCGTGGAAGTATCATCCGGATCCTCAACGAACAGCGCGCAGCAAAGATCTTTGAACTCCCATTGGACTACATCCCCAACCCGGAATTCGAAAACGAAGCCAACGTCGAAATCATCCTAGCGGATATGCCAACATCCACCGAGTCCACTCGAAGGATCAAGCCCCCCGCAGGTCTTCCGCCGTACTTAGCCTCGCTGTACGAGGTACCTTTGCTCAATCGTGAGCAGGAATATCACTTGTTCCGCAAAATGAACTACCTCAAGTTCAAGGCAAATAGCCTTCGGGAGCAATTGAAACCTTCGGCTCCGGTGGTCGCATTGATGGATCAGATCGAAAAGTTGTACGAGGATTCGATCGCGGTCAAGAACAAGATCGTGCAGTCGAATCTCCGGCTGGTGGTTTCGATCGCCAAACGGCACGTTGCCCCCGGTGATGATTTCTTCGGATTGATCAGCGATGGCAATATGTCCCTGATTCGTGCCGCAGAAAAATTCGATTACGCTCGCGGAAACAAATTCAGCACCTACGCGACCTGGGCGATTATGAAAAACTTCGCTCGGTCGATCCCGGATGAATTCAAGTATCGCGATCGTTTCCGAACTAGCTCCGATGAAGTCTTCTCGATGCATGAAGATGCTCGAGGTGACCATGTGGCTCTCGAAATGGATCAAGCGAATCGGACAGACCAGATTCACAAGATCCTCGACACACTCGACGAACGCGAACGGCAGATCATTGTCCGCCGATTCGGCCTCGATCATCGCGAAGAGCCACGCACTCTCAAGGAAGTCGGTGAGGAAATGCGAGTGACCAAGGAACGCATTCGCCAACTCGAACTCCGAGCACTCTCGAAGCTTCGAGCGGCGGCCGAAAAAGCCCACATCGACGTGCCTGAGTAAACGCAACCGTCCAAAGCAACAAGATTCGACTGGATTCAACGAGCGGCGAATGAAGCGCCGCTCGTTTCGTTTTTCGACCTCTCACGAAATCGCCCTCGGCCCACTCTCAACCTCAGGAAGGTAAGGTCATGGAGATCACACTCCGCTGCAACCGATCCATTACCTCTTCCATCGAATCCCCAACCGCGTACTCGGTACAAACTGGGTATCCGAACGGTATCGTCGTTATTTCGCCAGGGATATCGGCTAATCGGTTCCCATCAAACAGACTGGCGACAGTCCCATCCCACCGCGCGTTCCACCATCGTTCCAGCATCGCGTGATCGGGGGTCAATTCGCGCCTAGCGTATCGCACTACTTTGCCAATCGTCGATCCAATCGGCTTCCGACATCGCATCAAGTGTTCGTTCCAGTCGATCGTTGACATCGCGAAATGTCTTTGCCTCAACACCGCCGCAACATGCTGAGCCACCAAGGAAATACCGTAGGCCACCTCCAGCAACTCCATGGAACCCGACCACCTTGGATTGATTTCCAGAAGCCACCAACCCTTTTCGTTCCTTATGAAGTCCGCCTGCCAAACACCCTGCAACCCGGTCGCTTCACGAACAAAGTTTGCGAAGTTCAACAGCATCTGCTGCTCATCGGCAGACAGGGGAATCGGACCAATATTTCCTCGATAGATGAACGGTAACGGCCCCCAGAACGCGTCTTCGGTCCAACTCTTCATGCATCCCGCGATGTACGATCGATCCTCAACATTCACGAAGGTCACGCCGAGAACCTCCCCAGCAATCGATCGTTGAAGGTAATCCAAGGCTTGCAGGGGCTCTCCTGCAAATTTGCGAACTCCTAGGCCCCCGGCACCCGATCGGGACTTGATGAGCCAAGCACCGCTAGGCTCAAGAGTCTCGATCCCCAACACTCGCTGAGTATCTGGAACAGTATCCGGAACATGGAAGAGGGTTTCCGGCCACAAGAGCCCTGATGTAACGGCCCATCGCCCCCAGGCTTCGGGCCTCCGCAGCACCGCCAGCATTTCAGGCTCCAATCCGCAGGCGAGCCCGCTACGTGCAAACCACCCAATCACATCGGCCCGATTCTCCATACCGCCACAGAGCAATAAAGGTACCTGGTACCTTTTTGATTGGGGAAAGGTAGTCAGATGTGACTCGCACCAGGATTGCCAGGTGGATTCATCGTTGTCGAGCACGGAGTGCAGCGAATGGACTTGAGCGATAGACTTCAAGTCGCGATCCCCGAATTGATCGATTGCGATCACTTCCATTCCCAAGAGCGATGCTCGTTGGGCAGCAGAGCGGCCACTCGCACCTACGATTACTAATCGCTGCTTTTCAGCCGTGATGCTCATTGCTTGCTAGGGGATATCGACTCCCCCGTTGTCTTGGGGCGGTCTGGTACGTCGATCGACCAGGCGCTCACTTCCTTCTCGAGGGCAACCACCAATTTGAGATCTTGTCCATCAGCAAACAATGCAGCACCATAGACACGGGAATCGAATGATACTTGATCCATAATCTGCAGATCGGATGTGAATAGATGCAGCACGCGGTTCGGCCCGAGAGCTAGACCATAGAGTGTCCCATCGGCTAAACGAACCGAGCTAAGAAGTCGCGATTGTTCCCCAATCGCGGTGATGGGCCGGCTTCGAAGCGCTTGATGGAGCACGTTGCAAATGACCACACCGGTTTCGCCACTTGGAAGATTGGCCAAGCAAAAGGTGACTGGGTCACGATCTTGACGGCCCCATAGCCAACAACCCCCTCGAGGCACGAAGGTCAATTGCTCCAACCGTGCCTCGATAGTCGAGTCGGCCAATTCGCCGGTCTCACCGCTGAGGTTTCGAATGCGCACCATGCGCCCGCTCGCGCTGACCGCGTTCCACTGGGAAACACGGCCGTTGGAGTCTAAACTGGGAGCGATTCCAATAGTGGCCTCGCCAAATGCATCCAACCTCTTTTCATTCTCAGGGTCGATCACCAGCAACCGTGACTCGCTAGTGGCAATTGCAATCGCGGGGTCCGATTTGAACGAGGTCCATGCAAACGCAACGGGAGTTTCAACATCGCCGGTGTTGTAGGTTGTCGCTGATGGTAACTGAGCCCCCGCGACCGCCCCTTCAAGCTTGGAGGGAGCGATCCAAAAACGAGGCAGGCCCTCAGGTACAATCGCGATCCACTTTCTAGACCATGGGTCGATCGCCATCTGGATCCGCTTTGCGCCATCGGCTTGATCGATTTCCACCTTCGCCACTTGCGACTTGTTTCCAAGGTCATCCAAAGCAAGGACTCGCCCTGTATCGTCCAACGCCGACATAACGATGTGTTTTCCAGTACCTGCGAATGGGTACTCGGATTTTTTGGGATCCGCAACGGCTGCTTCCGGATGCCAAGCACCTCCCGCACTGACCAGCGGCGATTCGATTTCGGTGCGCCACAATCGGCGCATTCCATGGAGAGCAAATTGAAACTCTCGGATGGCATCTAGTCGTTTGATCTCATCTTTATCGATTGCAACGCGATGAAGAGCAGCGATGAAACGTGCCTGATTGTCTGCATCCTGCTGCAGTTGCCGACTTGCAAGATCCTCTTTGTTGTCGATACGACGGATCAAATCCATAATCGCTTGCGAATAAATAGGCTGCACGAGCGTTTCCGCAACTTGAATACGACGGTCGCGGTCCATGATCACCAAGCTGGGTACGGCCGACAATTTGAAAAGTGCGTCGGAGAGGTTTTGCTTATCAATTGCTAGGGGAAGATCGCAGTTCCATTTCTTGAGCGCTTGTTCGAGTTCATCTGCGGGCTCGCGACCGATGAGATAGATACCGCAACGGCCACCCCATTCCTGTTCCGATAGAGCTTTCCGAAGAACCATCAACTCGCGAACATAAGCTTCACTTCTGGCACTCGAATCGACCCAGCATAAGACGGATACTGGACGCTTGGGCTCGGCCGCGTCCAACAGCAAAGATCCATCGGCGGATTTCAAGTCAAAGGGTTCTAGCGTTGACCCAAGAATCTGCGTCGAAGCGATCGGGGGAGGCATCACCATGCGGCGAACCCGTACGTCGTCTGGCCGATCCGGGATTCGCCATCGACTCCAGTCGATAGGAGTGTTTGCGACCGCTTCCCGAAAAGCGATTTCGCATCGAATCTCTGAGGATCTTTCCGGAGGAATCCCAGGATAAAATAGGCTCGATGGCAACTCCATCCGCCTTACCAGTTGATCTTCACGATCGATCCAAAAGACCCAACGTTGATCATTCACTTCCATCCGAACCCGATCGCAAGAACGACCGTCCGTTGCATCCCTTTGCAGAAACTCTAGCTTGCACTCTGCATCGTCGAGGGCTTCGATCGATTGACTCGAGAGCAACCATTCCAATTGAATGGGGATACCGATTGGCTCCATCAGAAGACCACACAGATAATCGCTCGATATCCAACTGAATTCGATACGATCAGGAAGCGGACGTACCAAGCGTTGATTCGGGAAGGGATTCACGCTTTCACCGCAATATCCCTCCCACGTTGTCGCGGTCCAAGTCCCTCGAGCATTGTGGCTAGCCAGCGCCAAGCGATTGGGTCGCTCCAATGCGACTCGAAAGGGAATGGTCACGGATGGATTGCCATTATGCTCGATACGAACCTCTCCCGCATCCGAGTAGCGATCCAATGTTCGGTACTTGGCTAATGCTCCTGCTAGCAACCGCTTTGCATCCTCTGGCGACCCCGGGATAACTTCTGTCTTGTCGCTCAGGGAAGCTGTTGCAGCAGTTTCCGCAGGTTTCTCTTCTTTACTGGCTGAACCAACTGTGGGAGTTGCCGACGGTGTGCATCCGATTTCGAAACTGCCGAGCACAACCGCAAGGGTCGTCAGACTCCATCGTACGCAAACACTTTGTTGCAAATAGCTAGTCATAACGCGTATGGGATCCCTTTCCGTGGAATTCTTGAGTGCGTCGATTATAGAAAAGACAGCCCTGCCGAGGAGTCTTCGTCGGAAGCTAAAATACCGGCTTATTCTTTTTTTTCGTCGCGGGAATGCCGACACTCAGAAAGGCGGTGTGATGCTTGCCGTCGGGCATCCCATTAATCGCAAAACCACCCCTTGCCTCATTAACGAGCTGCAAAGTGAATCACGGAACTTGCCTTTCAAGATTCGCTCTCTGGCTTGCATTGGCAATGCTCTGCTCTGCTGCGTCCGCTCAAGATTCCGTTACGTCAAGCTCTAGGCAGCGTGAACAGGGGAGCAGCCCTGCTGATAGCGAGCATTTTCAGACGTCAGGATCGGCAGCCGATGGACAAAGCTCCCGCGAGGCTCGAATCACAGCGATTCGGAGCATTCCTTTCGATCAATTGACCCCTGAAGCAACCCAGCAACTTCGGGGAGTCATCGAGAATGCGAGCTATTTTCGCCGTATGCCTACCCAGACTGTTCCCTGCGATGCGGAGATGTATTTATTCCTGATTCGTCATCCGGAGGTGGTGGTTAGCCTATGGGATGTGATGGGGATGACCAAGGTTTCGCTCGAACGGATCGGCGAGTTTCAGCTTCGCGGAAATGACGGCGTCGGAACGACCTGCAACATGGACTTGGTTTACGGCAACGAAAATCTTCACATCTACCAGTCGAAGGGGTCTTACAGCGGCAACCTGTGGGCTCGGGAGTTGCAAGGGCGATGCGTGGTCTGCGTTCACAACAAGCCCACTCAACTAGCCGATGGTACCCCTGCGATGGTGGCTTGGATGGACACCTTCCTGAAGTTGGAAAATGCTGGAGCCGACCTTGCAGTCAAAGCCCTTGGTCCCTTCGTTTCCAAAACCGCAGATCACAATTTCTCCGAGTGTGCAGGATTCCTTTCACAGATCTCCCAAACCGCCTGGACGAATCCTCAAGGTCTGGTCCGGGTGGCTTCCCGACTCCCACGGGTGACTCCGCCGGTCAGGGAAAAGTTTGTGACAACCTGTTTGTCTGTAGCTCGCAAGGAAATGGACGAATCCGGTTCACCTGTTGCTAAAAAAGATCCAGTGGATTCTGACGAATCTCCATCTCTTCAAATCCTATCTTCGAAGAACCGGAAAGCCGCTCGCTGAGGTCGCGAGCGGTTCGGATTTGAAATTCCATGGATTTAAAACATATCCTTCAGAACGTCTTCAAGAGCTACGGCCCAATCCGGTTGCTGATCCTCTCTTTGTCTTTGAGCTGTCGCAGAAGAGATTTCGTCGATCGAATCGTCAGCAGGAATGGGTCCCATCTCTTGATTAACCAGGCTTGCAAGGAAATCATCGAGGCTGGCGTTTGCAACGCGATTGACCTGGGGCCGAGCTTCGCTCGATCCTGACCGACTGTCGCTATTCGGTTGGTTCGTTGCTGGTGCTGGCGAAATCGCGGTCGTAGCGAACCACAGATCGCGATTGTCTGCACTGCCCTCTCCTTCACCCTCGCCACCGCCACCAGGCAGACTGTTGTTGATGAAGTTTATGATGGCAAGAGCGTCATCCGGACCAACAAATCCATCGCTGTTAACATCCAAGAACGAAAGAGGATTCAAAGGATCAGGCGGCAGGGTAAGTGGAGTGACTAATCCATTGCGATTGATGAAGTTGACTACTTGCAAGACGTCGATCGGAGAAACGAACCCGTCTCCTGTCACGTCCAACGCATTGTTCGGATTGGTGTAAGGATTCCGTTCAATCGTGATCAAATAATCTTCCACTTCACCATCGATCGCTTCGCCGGTGGGTGAGGCGATAGCAGTAAAGTCACTGCTGAATCGAACTCGAGCAGCGACTGGACGGTCAACGACAGCCGTACCGGGTACCTTAAAGGTGATTGGCGAATTCAATCCATTGACGATACGACCGGTGATGTTAATTCGCTCGGTCGCTTCGAAAATACCATCAGCGTCGTAATCGATCCAGGCTGACGCAAAACCTGGACGGCTCAGACTAATGCCTTGCGCCGTTAGTTGCAGACTTCCCGAGAAACCGGTAACCAAGGTGCTGAAGGTAACTCCATCATCGACATCGGCATCAATCAACCTTGCATCCGCATCCGCACCTACCGTGGGTCCCAACGAGAAGCCACGGACGACTTTGTGCCTCGGACCGTTGCTATCCTTTAAGGTCGGATACAACGGATCTGGTGCGTCGCCATAATCGAAGCCTTCGCCGATGAAGATATTGATCAACGATTCGCCATTCAGTTCGGTTGCTCGCATCGGATTGCCGGCACGGTCCCGAATGCCCTGAACTGCAGCGACACCATTCCCTGTGACACCCGTAGCACCCTTGATAAGTACACGAGTGCTAAACTGCTGCGGATCAACTCCAGCCATATTCGCAGCATCCAGTACGGATTGGATTCGCTGTGCAACTTGTTCCGCAGTCGTGATTGTCGCGAGGTTGAGCGTAATGGGTGTAGTCGCATTGCGACCTGCAACACCGATAATCGCCAAACCGCTGGTGCCTGCAGCGATACGAATGCTCGGATCGGTTCCTACCGAGACAGTACCATTTGGGCCAACGCTTGCCGTCACCCCTAGGCCAGAACCATTGATGGCCGAAGCGATCAGCGCCGCTTGATTGCTCAGAGACGCTGTATCCAGAGAAACGCGTATGTTTCCTGTTTGGATCGTCGCGTTGCCATCGAATTCAAACGTTGCCGAAAGTCCTCCGCGTTGAATGGAAAAAGTCTGACCATCGAAGAGCCCTTGAGGCACTCCAGCCACGGTCGGAATCCTTACCCCGTAAACCGGTGTCGTTCCAGTCTGACCGACCGATGCGATACCGCTGTTCTCCGTGATGAATTGAACAGGTGCTTGGCTGAGGATTTGGATCGAGTTGGTTCCGAAGGGTTCTGCGGTCAGGTTGAGTCCTTCAGCTCGAATAGCGTCGGCAATCTTGCCAGCCAACACTGAAGGAAGATCCTGAGTGTTGAACGGTATGACCCGAACGCCAGTGGTAGACAGGTTGTTGTTGTCGAATTCAAACTGAACTCGACGGGCACCATTATCGATTCTGAAGGTGGTTCCATCGAGTATGTTGTGTGTCAGCCCATCCAACGAGGTAGGTATATTGAGGCGAAGACCGGTTTCTATTTCAAAATAGTTCGGCGACCTGTTCGCATCCAAAATGGTATAAACCGTTCCATCAACCATTTGCGTTGGAGCTGCGGCGACAATCGACTGTTCTTGTCCAACGATGAAGCGAATGGTGTAGAAGGCTCCGGATTCCCACAATCCCGACAGAGATGTCAAGCGGATCAATTTGCTGGTTGCGTCGTATCCGAAACGGTAATCCCGTCCTTCCAAGAGGACTTCGCCGTTCTTGGAAACACTGATCGCGGTAGCCAGAACAGTAGCCGGATCGATATCCGATCCTTGCGAGACGTTATTCAGAGCGGATGCATCAAGCAACTGGATATCGATCGTTCGCAAGTTTGAACTCACCAACTCGATCGTCCCTACCGCTGGATTACCATCGAGACCAGCGGCATCGTTATCTAAAGGATTGATCGACACGGCGATGGGTCCCAAGAAATCGGAGCGATCTGCAGCCCCTCTTTCCTTGAAGATCGATTCTCCAATACCTGGAGGAGCGGTGACGGCAGGGTCATCGACTCGCAAAGCTCCATAGATATCCAGCGCCGGAGCGATGATTGGCGATGCAGCCAATCCGAGGTCTCGCTTGACTGCGAGCATTGCGTCGCGATCGAGCAGACTGTCGATCGAGGAGTCGATCGAGGGAGCCCCTGGAACCGGATATGTATTCAGCAAGCCGATATTGGTGAAGAGGGGTACGGACGCGCTAGCGATGATTGGGAACTGGCCAACCGAAACCCCTACAGCATTCGTCGTATTGGCTTGGTAGAGAGTACCTCCAATAACCGTCGTGTTGCTGTTCGCCGAAACGTTGATCCCTTCCACGCCGTTGACCAAGATGTTGTTCATCAGCGTTGGACTCGCATTGTTTTGGACCCGGATTCCGGTCCCGCCTGGAGTGAAGCGGAAAGCACTTCGAGACGACAAAGCTCCAACAGCATCTATATCGGCACCTACGGAGTCTCCGCTGATTCCACCTTCATTCGGTTCGTCGGTGAGGCGAACGAAATACAGTTGACTCAAGGAGTTGAAGCCGAACTGATCGAGGTCGATGAACGGCGAGTTGTACGAGGCAGATCCTACCGAAGTGTAGTTAACTCCATCGGAGCTCACTTCAACTCGGACCAATTCTGCGGCTCCTACTTCGTAGACCGCCAAATCTGGGCTAGCATCATCGGAGCCTGTCAAAATATTGTCGTCAAAGCGAACGACTAGCACCCCTCCACGGCCCAAGGAAACTACTCCTTGGTTAGGCCGAGGCTCACCAACGCTCGAGTAGTTTGGAACTCCAAGAGCTTGGGTTGCATCTTGCAGGCCGGTCAATGGAACCGGCCCACCGCCTGCTCGCGGATCATACGAGACAACACTATCCGCGAACGAGAGGCTACCTGTGCGGTAGAATGCCCCGTCAATCGTCGTTGAGGCCGGTATCGAAATCGTCGAAATCCTTCCTCCCACTATGGTGTTGTTGACGACTCTCGCGAAGGGCACAGGGGCTGGTGGCAAATCGATGGTAGTAGCCACCTCTCCCGAGATTCGGATACCGCCAGCGCGGTTTGCGAACAACTCGTTGTTCATAACGACCGCTCCAGGGATCAATCGCTGATCATTGATTGTCAGCAGATTGCGTACGCTTCCTTGGTTTGGAGCACGAGAAACGGCGTCCCGAGCATCTGCCGACAGGGAGATACCAACATCAGACGAGTTGGAGATGCGAGAATTCTCAATCAAAACTTGACCTTGATCACGCGTGATATTGCGATCTCCCTCGAGAAGCTGCGACACGACCGCGCCAACTCTCGGGGTTACCACCACTGCTACCGAACCGCCAATCGAAATCGCGTCAGAGGCTTGACCTCCTAGTCCGACAACGGGACGGGCAACCACCCGCAGCCGCGTTTGAACCGCCGGAGAATTGATGATCGCCAAGACGCGGGCCGCAAGTGCTACAGCAGACTCACTTACACTGGGATTGAAGGGGATCGGAACATTGCCGGCCCGTACTCCGAAATTTGGGGTGCCTGCAACAGCAGTCGAATCGTTGAATTCCAGTTCCACCGAATTCATGCCATCTTCGATGCGAATGGTATCTCCATCCCGAACCGAACTGGTCGCGTTGAAGCGAATATTTGGCGAGCGATTGAAGATAAATCCGATATCAGGATTCATGCTCACGCTTACCGATCCTACTAACGAGACATCGGTTGAGTTTCTACCTGTGCTCGACCCATCTGACGACAAAGCTCCGACATTGAGGATGCTTTGAACAACTGACGAATTCACAGTGTTGCGGAAGCGCTCAGCGATGACGAACGCCGATTCGTTTGCAATCGGATCAAAGGTTATCGGTAGGTTCCCAGAGCGTACCCCCCGGCCAGGGGATCCGGCAGGAAGCGATATATCCTCGAATTCCATCGTGATGAAGTTGGTTCCATCGTTGATGGTGAGCGTGCTGCCGTCGGAAATCTTCGAGGCATTGTTGAAACGAATTTCAACCGTATTGTTCAACGCTTGGTTGGGATCGAACGCGCGGTTGAGATTGATATCCGAACGAGTCGGCGCTCCATAATCCGTGCCACTTCGAATCTCGAGTTGATAGCTTCCTACCAGAATCTCACTACCCGCGCTGGGGACTTGAACGAAAGCCGTGTTGGCCGTGGCTCCGGTGACGAATTCGCCTCGCTCGGCTAAACCGATCATGAAGTCGTCCAGATACAAGCCCTCAAATGCATTGTTTTGAGCTCTCACCGCTGGTCGGGGCGATGTCAGACTGTATTCGGACGTATCATCTCCCACGCGAGCCCCGGTCGCAAAGAACGGCCCTGGCGACCCAACAGAGAACCCGGTCATGTCTAAATAGTCATCGCGCTGCGAGATCGTGGGGTACTGATCAACGCTACCCGACGTCGATTGCTCGATCGTTCTCGCCACAGCGGTGGCTACTTGAACCGAAGTCATCGTCTGCAGAATTTGTACCGGAACCGTTTCGACGGTCGCGACGCTAATTCCACCACCGATCAACTGCAAGTCATCCTTCACCATGCGAGAGACATTAAGAGTGGCCAAATCACCTCGGAATGTTACGGTAAGAGATGAACCTGGAAGGTTCCCCCCAACCACCAGAACATTGCCGGTCCTGACGTTGGAAAGCCGTTCAAGTGCAGCCTGCACATCAGCTGCGGATGCATTCCAAGCGATCGGCAAAGTCCTCGCAGTCGTGCGGCCATCGTTGAATTCGAGAGTAAATGTTCCCCCTGTCGGAGTCCCCGTCGTCGAAATTCGTTGAACCTTATTGCCTGTTCCTTGAGCACCCTCAAATTGGATTTGGCTTCCTGTTGCTAAAGCAACTGGAGATAGTCCAACTATCTGCAAGCGATTGTCAACCACCGAAGCCGACGTCCGTGGAGTGATCTCCATAGTCATTCGATACAGTCCGGTCACCCCAACGGAAGTACGTCCCTGTTCGACGTTCGGATTGTAGTTGTTGACTTCGGTGTTGGAGACTGCGACGTAGTATTCTCCTGGTGTGGGTACCGTAATATTCAGTTCAACATCCAACCCCAGGCTCTGGTTCGTTCGCGCGATCTCAACGCCAGCAGAATCGAAGACGCGAATCCGGGGATTGACCTGCGAACCGACAGCGCTCGAGGAAACCTGAACTCTGAGTGCCGAACCCGCTTCAAGATTGACTCGCAGCATGTCAACATCGCGCCGCGGAGTTTCAGCATCCTCGCCGGAACCGGGAACGATATCGCCGATCGCTCCGTTTGCAATGACGCGAGTCCGGTTTGCTGCGACATTATTTACTGGAGTCGCCGAGGCAATGATCTCGTTCCGATCGGACGACTCTGGGGACAATGTCAAGTTCAGTGTCTGGAATGAGTAGGTTGCTGCATTGATCGCCGCCAACGTGGCGGTCGCGACTTCAGACGGGGAGTCCGAAGTTGTGAATCGAATGACATTTCCAACCGGCGCGGTCCCTGTGCCGTTCCAAAAGACAAAATCGGTCCCGGCAATGGTCATCGTCTCCAGGTTGCGAATCCCCGCACCTGATGGGAACACCATCGTCGGCCCCATGTCCAGTTCAAACGATCGACCGTTGACCGTGAAGACCTGCCCATCTCTCAATCGAGATCCTGCGACCGTCCGGAGCTCCTGTCCGCGACCACCGAAACCGTTGTAACCTAGCCCCCCCGCCGTGCTGAACTCGAATCGGAAGCGCACTTCTTGATTGCCAGCCAGTCCCGCGAGAGATACGCGAGCTTGCCGCCAAGCGATCGAGGGATTGTTCACGGCTTCCCCAGGGACTGTTCCATTGGGAATCGCCCCTGTCACATTGTCGACCAAACGCTCTATGGACGTCTCGCTGTCATTGTTGGTCGCGAGCTGGATCCAATTCCCGTTATCTCCTGCTGCATAGACTCGGAACGAGTCTGTCATGGCTTGCGTCAACGTTGACGCGCCCTGATCGCTGCTGAGGAAGTAATTGAAGTACAATGTCGGAACATCTGCCGCAGCGATTCCTGCGAGCGATATCGGCTTGCTTTCCAAGACACCGATCGCTCCACCGGGGAAATTGTAGCTGTTGCGAAGAGGCGCACCGAGCGCTCGCGGCAATCCCAGCGGATCCAATGCGTCATCCAGTAGAGCATTGTTGTGAAAATCCGCCCCTTCAAATCCGAAGTACCAACTCGTGCCACCTGCTATCGCGGCATTCCCTTCGATGTCCGCATTCACTCCATGCCCAGCGTTGCTTTGACGTCGCAAAGAAGGGTGCCACAAATTGAAGTCCAAGTTGGAGAACGCAACACCGTTGCCGCTTACACCTGTATCCATAAACGTTGCACCGTTTGCAAATACCGGCTGTAGATATCCATTGGTATCGAATGCATAGATGCGACCACCCGCCGTCATGCCGAACAGCAAGTTAGAGTACGCACCGCCAGCAACATTGGTCGGTCCCCGAACCAAACCTGCGAACGGAATTCCACTCAACTCATAGCTGGTCTCAACAAACGATCCGATGGCACCAGGCGTGTTGTTCAACAATTGCCCTCGCCCAACACGATACAAGCCTCCAACGTTCGAGACAGCGTACAGAGCATCGTTGACTCCCGCTATGCCGGTGACCGTCCCGTTCGGAGCGAGCACCCCGATCGGACGCGTCGAGCCCGATATAGCACCGATCGATGCTGGTCCTTGCAAATTCACTTCATTGTTTCGACCAGCGATCCCGCCAGCCCCCCCTTGAACCGCACTGATACCCGGCAACAGTTGCGAGCGGATCGCCTGCACCACGCGAGCAGCGATCGTCTCGGCGGTATCCTGAGCCAAGAAATTGATCGGAACCTGACCGGAAATTCCCCCATTCGCAGTCGTTTGACTTGCGACACCGCGACTGATCAACACAGCGAAGGAGCCGCTTGTGGCACCGCTGAAGTTCATGCGGTTTCCTTCGAAGCCGACTTGAATTCCGCCCGGCACCGCTTGACGTACCGCGCGAGCAAACTGCTCATTGTTCATCGATGCGTTGTAGAAGACCGTTCGCACACCGGGCGTGGTCACAGCAGTACTGCCAGTCTCGATTTCGTAGATGACGCCGTCGATCTGGAATTGATCACCATCCATCAGTACTCGCGAGGGATTCGTTCCAAAGCTCAGGAGCAGCTCTGGACCTGAATTGAATTCAAAGACTCGCGAAACCGCTTGACCATTCACGTTCGCGTTCATCGTGAAACGATCACCATCGTTGATCAATAAACGAGTCGTGTTACCTACAGTTTGCGTGGCTTCTGTGAAGGCCAAGCGAGCGACCGGAACACCTTGCTGAGAATTCGTATCGATGAACCCGCGCTCGGTTACAATGGTACCAGCGCCGAGGATCAAATCCGTCAAGTCATCTCGGTCTTGATTGAAAGCGCGAGGTTGAGCCGGGGCGCTGAGCCCTGCCCCCGTCGTCGGATCGAACCGATAAAGGATGTTATTGAAGTACCGAACGCCGTTGTTTCCACCAGCAAACTGTGGCGTACTGTTACGATTAGCCACCAGGAATCCGAACTCCAGTTGGTTGAAACCGCTATCGTTCAGAGGCATGACCGTAGAGGCCTCAATCGTCATCGGAGTTGGGCTGTCCTCCAATTCCGAAGCGCCGTCCAAGTCCTCCACGCCAAAGTCGATACCGCCGTTGACGACTCCCACGCCCGTTCCGGGATTGATCAGGATGTAACGGGATGTTTCCGCATTATCGACGGAGAAACCTCGGTAATCGCCGTTCGGGCGAATGAAGGTGTCTCGCATCTCGAAGTTGGCGATCCCCACCTCATTACCGATCTCTCCGGTGAATGAATTGCCTAAGAATGTCCGAGTATTGCCATCAGCGCTGGATTGGCTGACATAGAACGGAACATCGCCCAAGGTGTATTCGACGCGCGACGAGAGATCCAAGAACTGCGAGAAAACGGGGGGAACGGTTGTCGAACGAGCATCGCCAACTCGATCCTCAACAAGCAGTCTCGTGCTCGAAACTGGCAGGATCCGTACGTTCGCATTACCGACGGCGGTATTGAGACGATTTGCTAGTACCGCAGGAACTTGAGTTCGATTGGTCAATGCTAAGAAATATCGCCCTTGAGGCAATTCCGATGGACCGAGGAACGGATCCAATGATCCCGTCGAACCCCGTCCGAGATCTGCATTGTTGGCGATGGTGATCGGTGCATGGCGATCATCAAGGATATTACTGTTCTCACCCATTCGAACCAAGGTTCCATTGGACGAGAAGAGATACATCGACATATCAGCGCGGCCGATGCCGTCTGCGTAATCGATATCGAAGATGGTAGAAAGATACTCGCGAAGCGGCGTCACCAAACTCGGATAATCGATAGTGAATGTAAACCAATCGATGTCGTTTGCACTGCTCAGCGATCCGGAGACTGAAATAGCCTTGCGATCTGTTTGAAGCAGATTGCCAAGTTCCTGAGCGGTCAAGAAGGTGTTGTTTGGACCTGTCGTGTTGGTCGTTGCCGTGGGTAGATCACCCGCGATTTCCCCGCTTTCACCGACGAGCGGAGAATGCCTTGGCACGCCGTTCAGGCTCAAGCCGGTGGTTGCAAATCGAATGTCGGCGTACCCGACGTATGTTCCAGGAAACTCCTGGTCTTCACCTAGACGTACTTGAAGTTGATAAGCGCCCCGCGATCGCCCTTGACCGACCGAAGATGGATCGCTCAATGCAGGCGTGGATACTGGCTGGCTCGGAAACTGGTTGCTGGATCGCACGCGCACATGGTAGAGAGTTGCTTGATTAGCCAGACCTGGCAACCTCACTCGGAAACCCGCATCCTTCACGTTGGTGCTGTAATCGTCCCTCGCATCCCCGCGTGAGCTTTGCGGTACAATTCCGAGCGGGCTCTTTCGCAACGGATTCACGCTGTTGCCACCGAGCGCTGAGAACAAAGGATTGGCGACTCGATCCACTTCCTCGGCGTAAGAATTGTCAGATAGAGCTAGAATACTTCCGTCAGCAGCAATGAGTTCCACGACCGTGTCTAGGCTTGCGTCGGTTCGATCGATATCCAACCAAACCTCGGTGCCGCCAAATGCTCGGAAGCTGTAGACATCCACATCGGAAGGTTTGCCGATCACCCCCTGCACCTGGAACCCAAGCCGCGTGTTTTCATCCCCGCTCTGCAGAGAACGCGCTAGTTGACCGAGATACTGCGCATTTTCAGGGGTGTCATTTACCGATGCACTTGTTGAACGGGGCAACTCCTTCTCGGTCGAGACCCCAACATTGCGATCGTTCGAATAGGTCTGCATTGACACTCCTTGCCAAGAACCGATCGGCACGATCTCGTCGACATTTTGCGGAATCAATTCCAAGAATGTCGTGATCGTTGAACTCGTTGCCGTCGGACTTACTTGCCAAGCGAGGGCTGTCGTCACGTCGGCCAACCCGAATACACGGCCAAGGTTCGGGTCGTTGAACGGACGCAAGTTGGTCTGATTGATATTGCCTTCGAGCGTGTAATTGGTGCCATTTCCTTCGATCGCATTGGCTAGATTACGAAATGAATCCGCTGCGAACCCGACATAGGATGCATTGACAAGTCCAGCGCCAGGCTCGAGGACACCCCCTTGTGAGAAACCAACTCGTTCAGGACCGTCGATCGTAAAGGCTCGGAAATCGTTCTTTCCGGGAGTTCCGGTGATATACAAAAAGTCATCGTTGATAAGCTCGATATCTTCATCAAGGTAATTGATGAATCGTATGTTGCCGAGCGGTGCACTGCTTTCCAACGTTACTGTGTTGAACAGTTTCGCAACACCGTTTTTGAATCTCGATTCAACACGCCATCGGACCGTCTCGTTGTTGTTGCCAACAAAGTTACCTTCGCTAATCACGACGTCCGGCTCAATTAAAGTTGGCGGCCTCGTGATGTTGGTACTTGCCAACGACACCGCCCGTCCATCGCTTCCCACGTCGACGTAGTTGGTGAATGCGAAGATGACATTTTCATTCACGAGTTTGTTGAGCACACCTTGAGCGGTAATACCTCCATCTCCCAGTATGTTCACCCCCCCGCCATTCAGAACTCGGGCAGAGAAGAAACCGGGGCGATTGACATCCACATCGTTATCGATCAGCGTTCCGCGATTGAATTCAGGACCTGTCGGAAGAACAACGTCCGAAATGTTATTTTCGGTCATTCGTCCATTGTTGTCCGTGTCGGTGTTCGGCCTACCATCGATTCCAAACCCAGCTCCAACCGAATCGTCAGCGATGGATGTCAAGATCACGGGATAACCCGGTTGGCCAAGAATTTGGATACTTCCGCCAATCCGACTCTGAATGTCCAGTGGAGTTCCGGTCGCATTCAATCCTGCGAGATCGGTGGTACCACCGAACTTTACGACCAAACTCTGGTTGGTCGCACTCTTGAGTTGCAAACCGCCATAGGTGTGATGATTGTCGGATGTAATGAGCGACTGCACGACATGCACCATGTCTTGGTCATCCCAAACGCTCTGGGATGTAAGGGTCTGTCCTCGAATGAGCATCCCGTTGGTCGCGTTATTCGAGACAGCGTTACCGCGAACGAGTGGTCCTTGATTTTCCAAGGCATCCGAGGGTGTGCCGAGCAGGCCGGTGGTCCGACCCAGATCGTTTACAAAATCTTGAGTCAGAGAATTCACATCGATATTAATCGCCGCGCCGGCGTTGGAAGCGATTCGGTTCCCGACCAAGATCGGCTGTGCCCCCCGAACAAATATCGCTGCTGCGGCGTTCTTGCCTCGTCCATTCCTTGTATCTGCTGATGCATTTGCTCCGCTTGCATTCTGCTCGACAGTTGAGTTCACCAACCGCAAATCCCCTTGATGGACTTCGATCGGATTGAATTGTGCAAATCCACCCTCGATACGATTGGTACCGCCGCCGAAAGATATCCTCGCTTGCTCGATCGATCCGGAACTGCCATGACCGATGAACACCCCGCCCCAATCTCCCGCTGCTGCGACCGTTCGGCCTTGGTTGCCTGCGGTGTCGAATGTGCCACCTGCCCCATAACGCACATCGTTGATGCTCGTCATGATGATCGGACGCTCTGCAGTACCTTCTGCCATCAAAACGCCGCCATCGAGAACTTCAATGCGAGAACCGCGGTTCTTGATGATCGCACCCGGATCAATTGCAAGGCTTCCGTCCAAGCGTGGACGGATCTTCGAGGTCAACTCTGCAAGAACACCCCCTGTCACGGTACCGTTGTCCACAAAACTAGTAACAGATGAATTGATCTGAGCCACAAAACGATACGGGCCAACCCCAGTGGTTGTACTCCGATAGACGCGCCGGCCGATATAAGGCAACGAACCGGCGATGGGTGGCAAATTGTTCAGATTGATCGAACTGCCATCGACGACTGTAAGCGAATCGGTCGGCAACGATGCCAAGCTCTCATTGCCATTGGCATCCACGTAGACGATTTTGTAGTTGTACGTTCCAGCAGCTAAGCTGCCGCCCGCTGTTTGGCTGAGGACCACGATCGTGGAAGGGGGCGATGCGACATCCAGAACGCCTCCACCTGCGGTGCCTGCCACCACCAAATTTTCCCCCAGAATGTAAGGGATATCGACTTCGTTGAATCGAGCAGCAACGGTGACTGTTTCGAGGCTCTCAGCCGCGCCGGTACGTGTCTTCACGAACAAGCCATTGATGGTGTTGTTCACCACGCGATTGCCGCGAATATCCGGACCAATTCTCTCGTAATCGGGAATGAACCCTCCGCTAGATTGGGATCGCGAATCGCGGAAATCATCTTCCTTGAAACTATTCGGAGTGGCACTCATCGCCGCATCGGCACTCCGAGTGATCAAGTTGCTCGCGACGGTCGGTCGGGAATCAACCATATGAATAGGTGTAATCACCTGAGATACACCATCGACCAAGACCTGCCCACCACCGAATCGAATATCGGAATGAACAACGGCATTGAGGAACAAGCCAGCTCGTTCTTTGTCCGTTCGTGTTTCATCGGAGCCGTCAATCCGATTTCGGAAATCAATCCCTCCCCAATCGCCGGGTGCGGCGGCGGGAGGAGTGCGATCCGGGTTGACTCCCACTCCGGTAGAGTCATGAAGCGATGTCAGAATGACCTTGCTGTCAGGAATCCCCAACAGTTGCAACGATCCGCCGCTTCGGTTAACGCTGACGGTCGAGCTGCCGACACTGATCCGCGATCGCCCCATCTTGATAATCGCGCCAGCATCGATCATCACGTTTACGTTTCGAGGGACATCAAACGATGAACCGTCGGCCATGGGTTGACCGAAACGATTGAACCCGATTTCGTAAGCGCGATTTTGCGAATTACCGAGGATCCTGACTGCGATCACTCTCTTTCCAGTTGTATCCTGCGTCGCGAGGGTATTCGCCTGACTGAGTGCCTGACTAATGGTGCTGAACGGAGCAGCCAGAGTTCCAGTCCCACCCGATGCTGCCGTTTTGTCGACCCAAAGCGTAATCGCGCTGGTCGGGTTAGCGGAGCGATCGGGGCGAGTCGGAACGAACCAGTAGTTGAATACCCCGCCAGGCCGACCGTCACCATCGCCATCCAGGGGAGTAGGCAACCCCTTGGCATCCACCAACGTCGAGGCTGCAGGTGGTCGATAATCAATGCGAAGTTTGTACTTACCCTCAGAACGCCCCCCCAGCCCTGAATCGGCAATCGATGGGTCGTAGGAATTGTTCCCCTTGGCGCTGACGCCAATCGCGTATTCCCCACCGGTGACAAAATCGAGATCGATCCTCGGGTCTTTGCTGAAGTAGTCATCGTTCGCCGCCAGTTCAACCCAGCGTGGAGATGAAGAACTCCCTTCATTGCGGTACAGCCGCAACGCAGCGTCCAATAGACTGGAGTCCGACTCGCGTTCCGCAGAAACCTGCAGGGAAAGCTTGCCACCGACATCGGGAACTGTGAACTTGTATAGGTCGATGTCACGGCTTTCCGGACGGAAAAGGTACTGACCGTGAATGATGTCAGCGTTGCCGGGAAAGACATTTTCAACATTCGGATCGGTGATCGGGTTATTGTTTTGAATCGTCGACTGAGGCAACTCGTCCGCAGTACCCAGACCCAAAAGTACGCCGATACCTCTCATGAACGAGCGGAACAATTCCGTTCCGAAAAGATTATCGCTTGCGCGATTGAAGTCCTGGCTGTCGATAATCACTGCCGATTGGCTTGAGTTCGACAAAAGTGGACCGGCCGCAAACGTTCGAGGTCCAGGTTGATTAGGCTCCACAGGTGTCAATGCTGTTGCCGGATCAATCGCCTGCATGTCCCCGACAGCGATGGTGAAACCTTGGTTATCGCTCTCGACAAACCTCGCACCCAGGTATCGCTCGTACAGAGAGATAACTTGCCGCACCATCACCTTCTGTGTCTCGGTGATGGCATTTAACTGGACACTCTGGTTGGCAGTGCCGAGCATGCTGGCAAAATTGTAGGTGATGGTTTCGATACCATCGCTATCCACACGAGTCACATGCTGCTGGTATCGGTTGTTGCGATTGCCGGTTTCGTTGTTCGCGCCGGGAAAATCGAGTACATACGGAGTCGTGTTTTTGATTTCGGAAGAAACCACAGCAGCTTTGGCGCCGGTGCCTACAAGCCATCCTCCCCCCAGGTCAAACGCAGAATCGAATCGGTCTCCTGCATCAACGGTTGGGTTGATGCTCGCGACTGCAGTGTTCACCGCTCCATCGTCGTTTCCGATGCGCAATCGCAACGCTGACAGCGGCACGACACCGGCGTTCGGATTCGCAGGATTCACCAGTTCGTCGATATTTCGATCAAAGGACAATGCAACTCGATTGAGGCTGGCATCGTAGTTGACGGCAAGCGGCCGAATCGCGAAATCATCGCCACCGAAGACCGTGTCCGCGGTATGAACCAACTGATAATAAATCGGCTTGACTGCCTCAACAGCATTGAGCCGGTCACCATTGAAGTAAACATAGATCACATTGCGCAGCTGCTGACGGCTTGAGCCTGTCCCAACGACTGGTTGAGGAACCACTGCTTGAACGGTTGGCCCCAAATCCAGGTCAAACCGAACGCTACGCGATTGACCACCATTGAAGGCGGCACCTGTGATATCACGCAGCGCGAAGGGACCGCTGCCAAATATATCGATAACATACGAATCATCAGGAAGCGTCTCGCCAAACCGAACGATCACTTCTCGTCGTGTATCTCCCAGCCCGATAAAAGCTGGTGTCACAAGCTGATCGTCGCCACCTACTAAGACCAGGGGAGAATAAGTCGTTGAATTGCCGCCGATGCGAGTCAACGAAGAACCGCTTACCAGCCGACCTACCACCAATGCACTGGCTTCGCGAGAACCATTGATCGCATCCAGAACCTCCTGAACCGTAGTCAACGCCCGAGGGTTGCTGTTGAGTTCCACTCGAATCGTTTGGCCATTGACAAGAACGTTGGGTGGACCGGGCACATCGAAACTTCGGGAAGTGAACTCAATGCGAACTCCGGTTGCTGTACTACCGGTATTGACCGTTATGAACTCCGCTTGAAGCGAAGCATCACCCGAATTGAAGTTGGTCGATGCACGAGCCGAATCCGCTCCGACTAAGAATAAAGAGCGGCCGGCGGGGATCGTATCGGCAACGATTGCCGCTTCGCTGCCTCGCAGAAAGCTGGTCACGACCAATGATGCTGCGGCTCCATCCTCACGCATCGCTCGCACTAGGTCCCCAGCGGTTGTCTTGAAGCCGGGGGCGATATTCACATCGATGGTGATGCGTTGACCTTGTACGGTAATGATTGGAAAGCTTGCTGGTTTCCCATTCAATCCAGTCGTTCGAGAAGATTGAACAAACCGAATCTCGGTGCCATTGCCCTGTTGTCCTGGGAGCGAAGCGCTAAAGTCGACGACCGCTGCAGCATTGGTTCCTAAATCGGTTGTGATGTAAGCGGTGCTCAGTGCGCCATCAAGACCAGCACGCTTGATCTGAATGCCGTTGAGTGTTCGCGCATCGATTTCTGCGCCATCGCCGAAGCGAAGGACCATTTCCCGAGGACTCACGTTCAGAACTGTGGGCGCTGAGGTAGCCCCAAGGGCGAGAACGGACCCCTCATTGGGTTGGACACCGATCAACTCGAGCCCAGTCGTCATCAAATTCCGGACTTCCAGAGATTCCAGCATCGATCGCCGCAACTGCTTTATCTTGCGGGTCTTAGAGCGATCCTTGCGAATGCGATTGCCGGAGGAAGAACCACTCCCGAAACCAAAGGTGGCCATTGAGGAACCTCGTACAGAGCCAAAAAACTGGGGCAAAAAAGGCTTGCGAGACAAACGCCCGCAAATTCGAGTCTAATTAGACATGCGTGCATTGCAACGAACGCTGTCAGGGTTCAGCCCCGTTTGGTTGTCCCAAGTCGTGTCCTTTCGCGGACGTGACCCACCCGGTGGCAGCATAACCCTTCTGCGTCCTACAATCCCACGCGAGTCGTTAGAGGGTTTGCCAGTGTCAAAAGTTCCCACGCGGACTGCTTGTGGCACTTTGGCACCCATTTGGCGTCAAAAACCCTTCTCGTTCCCTTGCCGCAACGATAGATTCTTAGGAAAACCGCTGTTTTCTGCTGGCACTTATCCCCACTTCACCGCGGCACCCCCCGGGCAAAGCACCAAAAACCATGTTTCAATCGCTGCAAGAAGGACTCCAATCCGCGTTTCGATCTCTGCAAGGCAAAGGGAAACTAAGCGAATCCAACATGCGCGAGGGGATCGCCATGGTGGAACGCTCCCTCGTCGAAGCCGACGTCAGCATCGATGTAGTGCAGAAATTCGTGGCCGACGTGGCGGCAGCCGCCGAAGGGAGACGAATCCTCCTTTCTCTCCGCCCCCACGAAGAGTTCATCAAAATCGTTTTCGAGGAGTTAGTAAACGTCCTCGGTCCGGTCGACAACGCCCTACCGATCAAACGGGGTACCCTGACCACAATCATGATGTGCGGTCTCCAGGGTGCTGGCAAAACCACCACCTGCGGCAAGCTGGCCCTACTTATCCGAGAAAAGAAACTTAAACCATTCCTGATCGCCGCCGACTTGCAGCGACCCGCCGCTATCGAACAACTTCATGTCCTGGGTGAACAACTCGGAGTCCCAGTCTTCAGCAAACCCGGCGCAACCGACCCAGTCGCCGTTTGCCGAGAAGGACAAGATCAAGCCAGAGCCGTCCACGCGGACGTCGTGATTCTCGATACCGCCGGCCGCCTGGCGATCGATGCAGAGTTGATGGAACAGCTCAAACAGATCGACAAACAAGTCCAACCCGATCAGGTCTATTTGGTGGTCGATGGCATGACCGGGCAGGATGCCGTGAAAAGCGCCAAAGCATTCAACGAGGCGCTGAGCCTCGACGGGGTCATCATGACCAAACTCGACGGTGATGCCCGAGGCGGAGCACTGCTAAGCGTCAAAGCCGTTACCGAAGTACCGATCAAATTCATCGGTACCGGCGAACACATGGATGCCTTGGAACCGTTCCGCCCCGAAGGCATGGCCAGCCGCATCCTGTCGATGGGTGATATCGTTGAAGTGGCTCGCGAAGCCCACCGCCTCATCGATGAACGGGAACGCAAAGCTCTCGAAGATCGAATGTCCAAGGGAATCTTCACCCTGACCGACTTCCGAGACATGATGCAAAAACTTCGCAAACCCGGCTTGATCGGCAAAATGATGAGCCTGATGCCCGGCATGGGTGAACTCTCCAAAGTCATGGGGAACACCGACAGCGAAAAGGAAATGAGCCGCCTGACCGGGATCATCGACTCGATGACCCCCGACGAACGGCGGAATCCCAAGCTGATCGACTCATCCCGACGCAATCGAATCGCCAAGGGTTGCGGTGTCCAGGCGGTGCAGGTGAGCGACTTGATCAAGCAATTCGAAACCATCGGGCCAATGCTGCAAATGGCTACCTCCGGCTCCACCGCAGACAAGATGAAGATGCTTCAACAGATGCAAGGCATGGCCACATCCAACCCGTTCAACCCCTTGGGAGGGATGAAAATCAAGGGGAATACAGGCAAACGCCTCACCCCCAAAGAACGGGAAAAAATGCAGCGAGAACGGGAAAAGCTCCTAAGGAAAAAGAAGCGAGGCAGCTAACCCCAAAAAACCTGAAAATGAGCCTCCCCAGTTTCTCGATCTGCGGGTATCATCCTCGTCTCTAGTTTCGAGTCATCCACGTCGGAGATTGGTTGTGTCGGTACGTATTCGAATGAAGCGATTGGGACGCAAGAATCGTCCGTTTTATCGTTTGTGCGCCATTGATCAGCGAAGCCCCCGCGATGGGCGTGTTCTCGAAGAGCTGGGGCATTACGACCCCATGTGCAGGGAAGTAGACGCACGAGCCATCCTCAATGGTGACCGTATCGACTACTGGGTCAGCGTGGGTGCCCAGCCGAGCGAGAATGTTGTTGTGTTGATCAAAAAGTACGGGACCAATGGCTCCCATCTGGCAAAGCAGCAGGAAGCCCTATCCCGTCTGGGTCGACTCGCCAAGGCTAAGTCAGAAACTGCGGCATCGTAAGCTGTCCGGTAACCGCCTTGGTCTCCCGTGCCCAACCCCAGCCTACGATTCGATATAGTGACTCTATTTCCCGAAATATTTTCGGGGTATCTCTCTCAAAGTCTACTCGCCAAGGCTATAGAACGCGGGCTCATCGATATCCAAGTCCACAACCTCAGGGACTGGTCCATCGATCCGAAACATCACAAGATCGATGATCGCCCCTACGGTGGCGGTCCTGGCATGCTCATCAGTGTCGAACCGGTGATCCGATGTGTCCATGATGTTCAGGCCATGAATTCTACTACAGGCCTAGTCATTCTATTGACACCGCAAGGGGAACGATTGGGTCAGCCTCGCATTGAACAGCTGGCTCCGTACGGTCGATTGATTTTGTTGTGCGGTCGCTACGAGGGCTTCGACCATCGCGTTGTCGAAATACTCAAACCGCTGGAACTGAGCATCGGCGACTTCGTTCTCAATGGCGGAGAAGTTGCCGCAATGGTTGTCGTCGATGCGACCATCCGCATGGTCCCGGGTGTCCTCGGAGATGAACAAAGCAGTTGGGAGGATTCCTTCTCGCGCGGCAATCGCATGTTGGAGTTTCCTCAGTACACGCGTCCTCCCGAATACCTTGGCCATTGCGTCCCCGAAGTTCTCCTGAGTGGCGACCACCAGAAAATCGCTCAATGGCGCAAAGAGCAGTCGGAACGTCGCACACGCGAACGCCGTCAGGATCTACTACCCGGCGATGATGCCTGACGTCGAAGCGATTGCAGCCAACGATGTAGGTCGACTGGCCAAGGCATTTTGAAATCAACCGCAGCGCCAGTGATCGGATGTTCAAAGGCAAGTGTTGCTGAGTGCAACGCCTGACGCGGTGCACCGCTTGCGTCCCTACCCTCCCCCCGAATCTTGGATGTTCCATAGAGAGCATCACCACACAAAGGATAGCCCGCCTCCGAGAGATGAATACGAATCTGATGAGTGCGCCCGGTCTCCAGTTCGCATTCCATCATCGAATAGTCCCCGATCCGTTCGATGGGACGAACGCGAGTGACGGCCCGTTGCTCAGTCGGGTCCTCTCCACGATCGGCGGGCTTCGTGCCACGTAGACCGTCACCTCGATCTCTAACCAAGACTGTGTCGAATGTTTGCGCTTCGGGATGACCATGCACGACAGCGTGATACTTGCGGATGATTCGATGAGTTCGAAACGCCTTACCCAGCCCTTGCGCCACACTTGGAGTCCGTGCAAAGATCATCAAGCCGCTGGTATCTCGGTCCAGTCGATGCACTGCCACAACCTGATATCGCTTGAGCCTGGCAGCATCTTGCCGCTGCTGATCGCTTCGGTTCCAGCGAGGTTCCCGTCGCTTGGGTAGTTGCTTGGAACCAGGCGGGTGGAAATAGCGATCCAGGGCTTTGGGCAACAACTCCTCGAGAGTAGGTTGCAGTTGCCGACGCTTGTCCGACAGATTCCGCTCTTCGAAGTGCCGGACACTAGTGATTCCGGCCGGTTTTTCAACGACGACGAGAAAATCGTCGACATAAACGATCCGCAGATCCTCAACTCCAACCGGCTTGGGCAACGGATCTCGCCAAAACTTGATGACGTCTTTCGAGGTCACTTTGCGAAGGCAATCCACGCAAAGATTGCCGTTGATCTGGACATGCCGACCGCGAATAGATCGCCGAACGTCCCCCCAACTTGAATCGGACAAGCACTTTTTGAGGATCCGTTCCAGCACCTGACCATCGTCTTGAGCATCGACATGGATACGTTGAAATGCGTCGTTGCCCTGTTGATTCATACCGCAGTTGGCTGTGCCACTGAAAAGATTCGACATACACCGGAGGATGACATTCCGTTACAATACACCAAATCCGTTTTCCATGTAGCGGTTTCCGAAATCGCTGTTTTATCTGAATCGCATTTTGAGATCGTCCGTTCATCTACCCAAAACCAGCTCACCTTAGCCATATCGAGTTTCGGCCATGCTTTGCTACCTACGCAAGTCCCTGTCTGCCTCAACCGTTCTCGCTGCAGCGACAATCGTCACGATAGGGCTGGCAGGTCCGAATTCGATCTTGGCGCAGGATTCCACTTCCCAAGCCACCAAGGAACAACCCCCGACCCAAGACGAGTTCCCAGGCTCCGAGGATTTTGAGAAAGCCAGCAAGATTCGAGTCACTTCCGATTCCCGCGATGCGTACGAAGAAGTGATCGAGCTTTGTCAATCCGCGCTCAAGAAAGGACTGGATGAAATCGACACTTTGGAAGCCAAGCGCATGCTGGCGACAACAGCCCTTCAGCGTGCTCAATTGACCATCGAGGAGGCCTCGGGCCGACAAATCCCTGGGAACCGGATGGCAAAAATCACGAACGAAGCCTTGAAAGATCTAGAGATCGCTATCGAGGCCGACCCGAAACTCTTCGATGCCCTCATTCTCAAAGGGCGACTACATGTTCTTCGAACCGAACTCAAAAAAGGACTTGAAACTCTCGAGCAAGCCCAAGTCGCCCTCGAGGAAACGGTTCAAGCATCCAAGGACAATGCAGAGGTAAAGAACAAGCTATCGGAAGTCTTGGTGATGAAGTCCGTTCTTCGCCAAGATGCCGATGAACGACTCAAGGACCTTCTCAAGGCCATCGATGCCAACCCCGAAAATGAACGAGCCGTACAGCAAACGGTGGAAACGCTGATCAACTTGGGTCGCTTCGAAGATGCGGAGGAAACGATTCGCAAGTTCCTTGAGGTCGTTCCCGAAAATGAATATGCGATTCGCCGGATGGTGACGCTTCAACTGCAAGAGGAAAAGCTCGAGCAAGCCGTCGAGTTCCTCAACCAAAAAATTGAAGCTACGCCGAACAATAGCATGCTCCGAGGGCTCCGAGGCAATGTGCTCTTTGCCCAACATGTGGGCGTCAATAACAAGGAAGGCCTGCAAGCAGGCCTTACCGACTGCGACAAGGCTCTCGAGTTGGACTCAAATAATCTCGAAGCGATTTTGACCCGTGCGAAAATCCACCTCGCTCTCAAGGATCTCGAGAAGGCCAAGAAAGACATCGACACGCTCGAAGCGAAACGTCCCGACCTACCTGATCTCGCACTCCTTCGCATGGATATCGCAGTACAAGAGAAAAGGTATGCCGATGCCATCGTCGATATGGAACGCCTGGTTCAAGCCAACCCGGAAAATCGAATGCTTTTGCTGCAACTCGGTTCCTTCTACCAAATGGATAATCGCCCCAAAAAAGCCCTTCGTATTGCGGATCGAATGGTCAAGGCTGATCCCTCCGACTGGCAAGCACTTCGGCTGCGAGGAGATATCCAGTTGGCACTTGGCAGTCATGCACAAGCCATCGAGGATTACAACGCTGCAATCGAAAACATTTCGAAGGATGAAGACGATTACTCGGGAGTACTCAACAACCTCTCCTGGGTGCTGTCCACCAGCCCGGATGACTCCGTGCGAAACGGAACCCGCGCCCTCGAACTCGCACTCAAAGCCTGCGAACTAACCAAGTACTCCGAACCGCATATCCTGAGCACGCTTGCAGCTGCGTACGCGGAAGCTCAACAGTTCGACAAAGCGAAAGAATGGGCAACCAAAGCCGTTGAACTCGGACGGCAGGAAAGCCACGGACAAATCGAACAACTCGAGCAAGAACTCAAAAGCTACGAAGAAGGAAAGCCGTGGCGCGAGAAGCAAGACGTCAAAGAGAACCCCAACAAAAAAGGCGCCGGCGATTCAGGGATCGATACTTGATCGTGCCATACGATCATCGCAGCGCTGACTAAACAGCTTGTGCTCGCGCCTGCATAGCACTTGCCATTGCAGGGGTAGCTATTCGCATCAACCTGCCCCCTTCCTGACTGGAAGCAAAAACCCCCGATTGGCTATGGCAAAGCCGGGGCAACCATTTCTCAAGAACCTTGGACTGCTCGCTGCCATCGCCCCAATGGCCATCGATAATTACCAAGTCGCTTGGCAGAACTGTGTGAGCCACTCTGAGGATCCCGCTCGATGGATCCCCTGGAATCAGGTGGGCCTTGACACCGATCTCGTTGAGAAGTCGATGCGCCTCTTTCAAAGTCAATCGCGACCCACCTTCCGATTCAAAGGGATCGAGTGCAGCATATCTCAAACGGTCTGACCCTTCCGACAACCGCAACAACGGCATCAGCGACTTGATGCGACTACCATTCCCCATCCCGACCTCGAGAATTGAGGTGATCGATTGCTCGCCGATAAAGAGAAACAAGTCGCGGCATGATGCTGGCTTCGCTAGATAACGCCAGTAAAGACGCTGGAGCCAACTCATACGAGACATGACACACTGCTCCGGAACTGAAGAAATCGTTCCATGAAGGTGTCGGGATTTGCATCCTTGCAGTTCCCGTCCACCTCGTCCGGAATTCTCGCTCAGGCAAGTGCGATTTCAGAACCATCGCCTCCGTGCTTTGGTTCAGGTCGACTGGCCAAGCCTAGCCGGGACCGCAAGACATCCTTGTCCTCCTGATCCTCGACACCAATTATTTCGGTCCCTCGGAACATTCGACCTAAGCCAATATCCGCTGAAAGTTCCTGATTTAGCGGAAACACCACGTTCACTGCCTGAAGCGTGAATGCTGGCTTTTCCGATCTCGCAACGACCCTGCGGAGTAGAGAAAGTAACCCTATAGTGAAGATGAAACCGGAGAGAGGGTTTAGACCGGACCGATACTAGGTTAGGTATTTTTCGGAATAATCCGGCGCAGTCCCGTGGGTGGATGCATAAAATAAGGTTCTCGGACAGAGGGTTGCAATAAGCAACATTTCCGGTGAACCCATCCGGCAACCGTTTCGCCTCTCGTCACATGGTCCATTCATCGAATGATCGCACAGAGCACCAGTGCAATGGCGACACGCCACAGCGAACCAAACCACCTTCGAGTGCGGCAACGCCTGGGTAAATACCGCATTGAACGCAGGATTGCCCAGGGGGGCTTTGCGAACGTCTATCAAGCCCTCGATACCATCGAGGGTGTTCGTGTCGCACTGAAAATGCCTCACCATTTCAATGTGACGGCGAGCATGCTCGATACATTCCAACGCGAGGCTCGATTAGTCGCCAAACTGGATCACCCCAATATCCTACCACTCAAAGATGCCAGCTTCATCGATGGCCGATTCGTGATCACCAGCAAACTCGGTGAACGCACTTTAGCTGACCGACTCCGAAAGCGAATATCCTTTCAAGCAGCGTTAGAGTTGATCGAACAGATGATCGCTGCCGTTGCATACGCGCACGAGAACCGAATCATCCACTGCGATCTAAAGCCTGAGAACATGATCCTTCTGCCCGATGGACGGCTGCAATTGACCGACTTCGGTATTGCGAAGGTCGCACAGCGAACCATCGTGCGAACCATGATCGCGTCAGGTTCGGGGACCGTTGGTTACATGGCACCTGAACAAGCCATGGGACGCCCTAGTGCTCGCTCCGATGTTTTCGCGATGGGGCTTTTGAGTTACCGCATTCTTGCGGGTGTACTTCCGGAATGGCCTTATCAGTGGCCGCCTCGCGGGTATGCAAATTTAAGGCGTAAAGCTCATCCAGACTTGATTTCGGTGATCCGCAAGTCATTGGAGATTCGCCCCAATCGTCGCTATCGCGATGCGAGCGACATGCTCGTAGCGTTCCGCAAGGCCAAACGCAAGTGCCTTCGGCGCATTCCTCGCTGAGTAGCGGTTGCAATTCAATCACAGCCCCCCCGGTCGGATGCCTCAGCGAAAGTCCCGGGAACGAATGTCCATCGGCCCGAGAATGTCGCTCAAGTCCTCTACCCGGCCAGCGACGACATGGATCACCCCTTGTCGGCTCTCCAAGGTTCCATGCACAAGCCATGCATTCGAGCGCTTGCAGACCATATAGTAGGTCTCCCACGTCGTCGGGTGCAGAACGAGATTGATACTACCGGTCTCGTCCTCCATCGTGGCGAACGTGATCCCTTTGGCGGTACTCGGTCGCTGACGGAGCAAAATCAATCCGGCGACACGAACGAATTGGCCATGCCGAAGTCCTTTTAATCCAGCGGCAGTCACCACGCGTTGCCCCTTTAGACGTTCGCGGTAAAACTGCATCGGATGACCTACAAGCGATACACCGGTTGTTTCGTAGTCGGCAACGACTTCCTCCATCGGATTCATCATCGAGAGAAAGTCGGGCAACGGATCGTCCTCATCGGCTTGCATCGCCGCCAAGAGCGGCATGTCGATATCGCTTGCTTCCTGCGAGAGCGCCTGCCAGTAGGCGCTGCGGCGATCGCGAGACAGTGAGTTGAGCGCTCCGCAATCGGCCAAGATACTCAATACCGATTGAGTCAACGAACATCGACGCACCAAATCCGCTTGATCACGAAATGGCCCTCGCGTCGCCCGCTCCTCAACGATCCTATCTGCGTCCGCTTGAGACAATCCGCGCACCAATCGCATGCCAAGACGCAACGCTTTGCCAGGCCACGGCACGGGCCACTTCGGTGCACCGACTTGTTCATACTTTGCGTTCTCCGATTGCGTCTCAAGAGTGCAATCCCAAAGGCTCCGATTGATGTCGATCGGCTCCACACGGACCCCGTGGCGCACTGCATCAGAAATCAATTGAGCCGGAGCGTAGAAGCCGAGTGGCTGGCTATTGAGCAGCGCGCAACAAAAAACGTTGGGATAATGATGTTTAATCCAGCATGATGCGTAGACCAAGAGCGCGAAACTGGCGGCATGCGATTCGGGGAACCCGTATTCACCGAATCCGCGAATTTGCGTGAAGACCCGCTGCGCGAACTCCTCGTCCAGGCCGTTGGCTTTCATTCCTTCGATGAGTTTGCGTTGAAACTGGTCGATCACGCCAGGTCGTCGCCAAGCCGCCATCGCACGTCGGAGTTGGTCCGCTTCCCCTGGCGTGAACCCGGCCGCGACCACTGCCAACCGCATCGCCTGCTCCTGAAAAATCGGGACTCCCATCGTTTTGCGCAAAACGGCAGCGATCTCTTCGCTCGGATACTGGGGTTGGATGCCACTGCTTCGGGCAGACAAATACGGATGAACCATATTTCCTTGGATTGGACCGGGCCGAACGATCGCTACTTCGATGACCAGATCATAGAAGCAACGGGGCTTGAGCCGAGGCAGCATACTCATCTGCGCCCGACTCTCGATCTGAAAGACCCCGACGGTGTCGGCGGCGCAGATCATGTCGTAAACTCGAGAATCCGCGGCGGGAATGGTCGCTAGGGTCAACGGTTGGTCGTAGTGGGTTTCGATCAAATCCAAACTTCGGTGGATCGCGGAAAGCATGCCGAGGGCCAAGCAATCAACCTTAAGAATCCCCAATTCGTCTAAATCATTTTTGTCCCACTGAATAATGGTGCGACCCGGCATGGCTGCGTTTTCGATCGGACATAACTCGCAAAGAGTCCCATGCGTCATGACCATACCGCCGGTATGTTGCGACAGATGACGAGGAAAACCGAGAATCGACTCGACAAGATAGAGAAATCGCTTGCCGATTTCCGAATCGGGATCAACCCCGACTTGCCGACAGCGAACCGCCAACGATTCTCCTCCACCTCGACCATCGATGATTTTCGATAATCCGTCAATATGATCCTGAGATAGACCAATGGCCTTAGCGCACTCACGCACGGCGGAGCGTGTACGATACGTCGTCACCGCCGCCGTCATACCCGCGCGGTGGCGACCATACTTCTCATAAACATATTGGATCACTTCTTCGCGACGTTGATGCTCAAAGTCGATGTCGATGTCCGGGGCCTCGTTTCGTTCGCGACTGATGAAGCGTTCGAAGAGTAGATCGTATTCCTTTGGATCTACGCTGGTGATACCCAGGCAATAACAGACCGCACTGTTCGCTGCAGACCCTCGCCCCTGGCAAAGAATGCTCCTGGATCTCGCAAACCGCACCAGATCCCAGACTGTTAGGAAATAGGACTCGTACCGAAGCTCTTCGATCAATTGCATCTCATGCTTGAGCATCTCCACTACCCGCATCGGCACCCCTTTGGGATACCGTTCCTTGGCTCCCGACCAGGTCAACTGTTTTAGGTATTCGATAGGGGAAATTCCCTCGGGCGACCATTCGCGAGGATACTCATAACGAAGCGAATCCAGCGAGAACGAGATTTGCGATGCAACGTTGATTGTGTTGGCAATCGCTTCTGGGCAATCCCGATATTGGCGATCGATCTGATCCAGCGACCGCATCGCCAACATCGCGTTCCGCGGCCGAAATCTCGTAACCTGGTCGATGGTGGTGCCAGTTGCGATGGCACTTAGGCAATCCTGGAGAAGCATTCTCTCAGGGTGGTGGTAGAGCACGTTCCCAGCGGCCAAGGGGGGAAGTGCCGAGCCTTTCGCAAGCTTCCTGTAGCGAAGCAATTTGCCCGCGTCATCCAACCCTGCCTCGAGGTGACACATCAAGTAGCCGCGCTCTCCCATCAGCTCCCGAAATTGTCCAAGCCAATGCGACCACGGTGAATCATCCAACACGTCAAATCCGATGCCAGCAGAGCACCAGGGATTCGATGGCATAGGAACAACGTCTATCGGAACCCCCCTCGACGCTTCACCGATGAAGGGGTCGTTGTGCCACTGGAAACTTTCCTCCGATTGAGGCAAGACGATTGATGCTGGACCTCGGTTTGAATTTGTTATTGATTCAGGTGTGGGAAATCGCAATATGATCCCCGCAAGCCACCGGTGGCAGTGTTCGGCGATGTCATGCCACGACAATTCGCAAGTGCCCTTAGGTGCTCGGAGTCGGCCCAGACTCAGCAAACGGCAAAGATCACCGTACCCTTGCCGATCCATCGGCCAGACAACCAGTGGCGGTCCATCGACGGGATTGAGTTCACATCCGACGATGAAGGAAAGTTCCGTATCTTTTGCAGCGGTATGGGCCCGAACGATTCCCGCGAGCGTATCGCGATCGGTTATGGCCAGACCTTGGTACCCAAGTTCCTTTGCTCGATCCACCAATTCATGGGCATGCGATGCTCCTTCGAGGAAAGAAAAATTCGACTTGCAGTGAAGTTCCACATAGCGCGACATCGCTGAATTCTAACGTACAGCCCACCCAATTCAGAATCGCTAATGCGCCCACTCACTAAAATCGTTATGATCCGGACAAAGCCAAGTATCTGGTGATTTATTGGAAAAGATACGTTCGCTACTGCAGCGCCGCAGTGCTGCAGCCCGGTCGCGAGCTAGGATTCTGGCGACTCAAATTCTTTCATTTTCGTGTGTTGCTCATGCCCTTGAATAACGCTGTACAGAAACGAAGCGGTGCCGCTGCGGTCGAACTCGCCGTCTCGCTCCCCGTGTTGGTTCTTTTGCTGTTCGGCACGATTGAATCGTGCACCATGATTTTCTTACAGCAGTCGCTCGAGATCGCGGCTTACGAAGGAGCCCGCGTCGCGATTCTACCCAAGGTAAGCGAAACCGATGTCCGGGCGACAATCAACCAAATCCTCGGCACTCGCCGTGTAAGAGATGCAAATGTATCGCTCACCGTGTTGCGTTACTCAGATTCCGGGGGTGGATGGGAAAATCAAGCGTTTCCCAACTATCAAGAAGCTCCCTATGGGAGCTATATCCGAGTGGATGTGGCGGCCCCCTGCAGGAGCAATGCCGTCTTCAATCTGCAGTTCTTTGGCGAACGACAATTGACCGGATCCGTGGCCTTCATGAAAGAGTTCTGATAGATCCCATGCGTTGCCTTATCCATTGTTCCAGAAAGCGATTGCGAAGACGAAGTGGTGCGATATTACCACTTCTGGCTATCGGGATGCTGGTGATCGTTGTCTTATCCGCCTTCGCGATCAACATCGCGTACCTCGAACTCAACCGCACCGAGATGTACATCGCTTCCGATTCGGCTTCAAGAGCTGCGGGACGCGAGTTCATGATTACCAATGATATGTCGCGAGCCAGGAATCAAGGGCGGTTGGCAGCCGAACTGAACACAATCGGTGGTAAGCAGTTAACTCTGGAAAATAATGATTTCGTCTTTGGTCAAGCGAGGCGTGATGCATTGACCGCTCGATATTCCTTCACACCGGGTGGGGAACGCCCCAATGCTGTGGAAGTGACTGCGAAACGTACCCGCAATTCCAGAAACGGCCCGATCAATGTGTTGATACCCAATCCCTTTGAAGTCAACGGTGTTGACTCCACGCAAACAGCGAGAAGCAACCAGACAGAAGTGGATATCGCAATTGTTTTGGACCGATCCGGTTCGATGGCCTTTGCGGCCGACGAATCTGCGAGTGCCACTCGTCCCCGCGCCGCACCTCCGGACTGGGATTTCAACGGACCAGCACCCAATCCCAGCCGATGGCGAGATGCAGTCGCAGCAGTTGGGGAATTCCTCGTTGAACTTGATAGGACAGCGGTCAGCGAAATCGTCTCCCTATCTACTTACAATCACGACGTTAGCGTCGATCAAGAACTGACATCAAATTACGCATCGATCCAAAGCGGGCTTCAGACCTACACCAACCACTTTGTTGAAGGTGATACCAATATTGGCGGAGGGATCTTCGCAGGGATGCAGACGTTCGCGAGCACTCGAAATCGTCCGTATGCGTCGAGAGTGATGATCTTGCTAACCGATGGAATCGATACCATGGGAAGCAATCCGGTCTTCGCAGCCGAAGAAGCTGCAAAGCAAAAGGTGATGGTTTTCACCATCACCTTTTCCAGCGAAGCGGATCAAACGACGATGAAATTAGTCGCCGAGAAAGGTCTCGGGAAACATTACCATGCGACAAGCGGTGCGAGTCTCACGGGAGTATTCCAGGATATCGCCAAGCAACTTCCTATCATTCTTTCGAAGTGAGGGATCATCATGGTTGGTTCCAAGAAACACCGTCCTTTACATCGCGGTGCCTACACCGTGGAATTCGCAGTGGTGTTGCCGTTGGTTTTTCTTTTATTTCTGGGCGGAATCGAGTTCGCTCGAATGCATTTGGTTCGACATGTCGTTGACAATGCTGCTTACGAAGCTGCTCGCCACGTGATTGTACCCGGCGCTACGGCTGATGAGGCGATTGCGCAGGCAAACAAGATCCTGGCCAGCGTGAATGCCGTTGGCGCACAGGTTCAGATCACTCCTAACCCGATTACAGAGGAGACCAAATCGGTCTCGGTCAAGGTGATCTTGCCATGCTCAGAAAACATGCTCAGCCTGAGCAATTTCTCGAGCGGCCTGAACATTGTTTCCGAAACCAAGTTGTTCACCGAACGCAACTTGCTTCAGAAAGTCGACGCCGTTCTGCCTCCGCCACCTCCTCCGCCACCTCCGCCCCCTGACCCACCTGAGCCACCTGTAGCCCCCGACCCGGGCACCGACCCTGTCGATCCTGGTCCGCAGCCGCCTCAACCACCGCCACCACAACCGCCTCGCCGGCGACGCTAGTTTGAGGCTCAATCCGATTCAGAGGACTGATAACGAGGTGGTGGATCAACATCGGCCAATCGCTCGATCAATCCATGTGCTAGTTCCGGCATATGCGTGCATGCGGAGCCTTTCAACCGCTCGTAACCACTCAAACCCGACGGTGGTTCGGGATCGATGAAGTATTTTTCTTTGGCTTTGCGAAACACCGACAGCAAGCTTGCGGCCGGTTCCACTTGGCCGGATGTGCCAACGCCTATGAAGACGTCGGTTTGCCCTGCCAGCATTTGAAAATAATTCCACTGCATGTCCACCGCTTCGCCGAACCAAACCACATCCGGACGGAGTTGCCCACCACACTTCGGACACAGTTCGCCGAGCTTTACGGGAGCGGTTTGGGTCGCACGATAGTCGCAGTGAAACTCTGAATCTCCTTTGATTCCAACGATCGAATGATGCCACTCGCATTTCCGAGCATTGAGGCTCCCGTGCAAATGGATCACCTGTTTTGCACCCGCTCGCTCCAAAAGATCGTCAACGTTTTGAGTGATATTGATGACTTCATAACTGCGATCCAAACTAGCGATCGCTCGATGAGCCGCATTGGGCTCGCATGATTGGACGTTGTGCCAGCGAGTTTCGTAGAACTGGAGAACCAACTCCGGGTTTCGAAGCCAAGCTTCGCGCGTTGCGACATCCTCCACTCTGAAATGATGCCAAAGACCATCCTTGGAATCCCGAAACGTCGGAATGCCCGACTCTTTCGATAACCCCGCGCCTGAGAAGGTAACTATTCTATTCATGATTCTCTTTTTTAATTATCTCTCTCTGCGGCTTCCAGACTCGATGGCTCGAGTGGCAAGAATGGATAATATCGCCTACAGCGGTCGCACACAGTCGTATTACCAGGTGCGATTGACTCAGTCGCACGTGCCCTGCAATGAACGCCCAAACATTATATTGATTCCAGAAATCGTGTTGGCGGGCGAATGCCTGGCGGAATCAGATGTTGCGGGTTTTGGTCAGATTTGGCTGAAATCGACTGGACTTTTCCATTCAAATATACTATTATTTTTTGAACCATACATGCCTGCGGGTTAGGAGTACAAAAATTGGATAAATCGAAAGATGTGTTCTTGATCAGCAAGGAAGAGGATTTCGACCTGATTTGTTCGCCGATCCGCGCATCGGTGCTCGAAACATTAGTTGCCTTTGGGCCGATGCCGATTCGCGAGATTGCATCGAAGATGGGGAAATCGGCGACCCTTATCCATCATCACGTCGGAATCCTGTTTCGCGGGGGACTGTTGCGCGAACATGCTCGCGAGAAGCGAGGTAAGCACGTCGAGCGAATTTTCGCAGTAACTACCGAGGATTGGCGTTATGACTTTGAGACCAACCCCGATGTGATGGCGGCGGGGATGCTGCGCATTGCGAGAACGTGGGGCAAGCATGCTGAACGGGTGCTGACAAAAGCTCTGAAAAAAAATCGACGTTTCACAATCCCGATGCGTCGCTTCCTGACTGTTAGGGCCGAAACGGGATACTTGAGCGAACAGGCAGCACAATCGGTTCGAGACCATCTGACCGCGATTCGACGCATCTTCGAACAGGAACGAACGCGAACGGGTGGGGCACCATTCCATATCTTCTGGAATTATTTCCCGATGGCAGAGGATTCGGCTAACGACAAAGGATCTTCTCCAACGAAGAGTGGGAAGAAGCCCAAAGTCAAAACGCCAAAATCAAAATCGAAAGCTGCCAAATCCGTCAAGAAAGTTAACAGAGCTTCTCGCGATAAATGAGTTGTGAGCCACTCAATGTGACTTCACTGAATACGACTTCACCAAATACGACTTCATCAAATCCTGACTTATTTCGCGCCACTGCGATTCGGTCGCGAAACCGATTTTGGATGTCGATTTCAGTGGCAATCCATCTATACCGAGTTGGCCTTTCTCGCCGCACTCGAGCATGACAGCAAGCAAGCGGCAACCTACCTTGCGATGACCCAGGGGGGCGTTGCCACGAGCGAATCCCGACGCGAATTGGCTTATGCGGCACTATGCTGGGTCCAGAATGACTTCCCGGGGATGGAACAGCATATTTCAGCCGCAGAACGAGCCATGGCACGTTTGCCTGCAGCTGGTTTCGACGATTTGACTCGCGATCAAATTGCAAGCCTGGTGATGACAAGCCCGGTAACAAATCGTATCGGTTAGTCCGATCGCTAATCACTGCTATTCCCGATCCCCGAGGAATTGCTCAATATAATGCTGGTTGTATTCGGAACTACCAGACCTCTCATCGATGCCGCAATTATGTCTCATTGCAATGCAGTAATCGTTTCGAAAGACAAAGTCATCGCGACAACGATGGTGTTAGTGGTCATGCTTGCAGCGGTCGTTGCAACCGTTAGGCATGAACATCGACCAAGAAACTTCGCCGCGCCCGTGCATCCTACTCCGGTGCGTTCCATATCCTTCCCGGTTGCAAGCCCGGAAGCCAAACCAGCGGAGCCAAAACCTGTCGGGACTCCGAACTTTATGAGCCCCCACTGCCGACCGATCGCTTTGTGCCGCGATCTGGTCTTGGTTGCAAATACACCTGCTGCCACGGTGGACGTGATCGATTCCCAAAACAACACGATTATCGCGCGCGTCAACGTTGGGATCGATCCAGTCGGAATCGCGGTGCGACCGGATGGTATGGAAGCCTGGATCGCCAATCATATTTCCGATTCGATCAGCGTCATCGATACGCGTCCTGATAGTCCGACTTATTTGCAAGTCGTCGCAACGGTCCAAGACTACGACCCGAAGACCCGTGCTACCCGTTTTGACGAACCGGTGGGGATTGCTTTCGCAAGCAACGAAAAGGCCTATGTATCGCTCTCCTCCGAAAACCAAATAGCTGTGATCGATGTCCAACGCCGCAAGGTCACCAAGCACTTGAATATCAAGGCTCAAGATCCACGTGCGATCGTCGTCCAAGGAAACCGCCTGTATGTTGTCCCGTTTGAATCCAATAACCAGACGCAACTCTCAGGTGGCTCTAAAGAGAAAATAGACGGCGATCTCGTCACTTTCGATATATGGGATCACTCGGTCATCAACAACAACGTACTCAGTATCGGACATGTGGTGGACATCGTTAAGCATCCACGCGTACCCGATCGGGATTTGTTTGTATTTGATACGCAGACCGACAAACCCGTGGCCACGGTCAATACCCTGGGCACGTTGCTTTATGGTCTGGTGGTCAGTTCCGATGGAACGGCCTTCATCGCGCAGACCGACGCCCGAAACGAAGTCAATGGACGAGCCGGTACCAAGAAGCACGGTCTAGCAGAATTGCAGAATCGCCCGTTCTTGAATCGGATCACTCGAGTCGACTTTGAAAAGGATACAGCCCAAGGGCCGACCTTCTTTGACCTGGAGCCCCTTCCACCCACCGATCCCGAGCCTGGTTATGCTTTAGCGACTCCCTTCGCGATCGAGATCAGTTCGGACGATTCGACGTTGGTCGCCACTGCAGCCGGTTCAGACAAACTGTTTACCGTCGACACCGAAACCGGCGATGTGATCGGCCGCATCGATGTTGGTGCTGTTCCCGAAGGAGTCGCGCTGCAATCGGCATCCGATGGCAAGCCATCGCGAGCATGGGTTTTGAACGCAGCGGCGAATACAGTCACTGTAGTCGATCTAACTGATCGATCTGCGCCATCCGTCGTCTCGACGATTGGACTCGAAGATCCAAGCCATCCGGAGGTCAAGCGGGGTCGGATCGCCTTTACGACTGCTTCGTCGTCAACCTCAGGTACATTTTCATGCGCCAGTTGCCACCCGGATGGGCATACCGATCAGTTGCTGTGGGTCCTTAATACGCCGATCGTTACCGGTGGGAACCAAATCATGCCACGTTCCACCATGCCGGTTCGTGGACTGCGCGACACCGCCCCGTTTCACTGGGACGGCATACCGGGCGACCCGTATGGTGGAAACAACAGCGCGCATGTTTACGAAACGGTGGAGCCTAACAGTTCGGCAGATAAAGCGGAAAGCGCTGCCCGTCATTTGATCGATGGCGGCTTGGCCTCCACGATGATGCGAGTTGGCGAGAAAGAGCTTAACGACGAAGGAAAGCTAGGCGAACTCTCGGCACAGGAGCGGGACGCTATGGCGAAGTTTATCCTGAGTGTTCCCTATCCGCCGGCCCAACGTCGAGCCTACGACGATCAGCTCTCGGAGCGAGCCCAGAGCGGCTTCAAACTCTTCCATATCGAAGGGGACAACGATCCATCCAAGAATGAACCCAATCGATGCGGCGATTGCCATCGGATGCCATTCCTGGTCAGTACGAATACTCCGGGCACAGGCATGGATGCACCGACATGGCGAGGTGCCTATGATCGTTGGCTCATACTTCCTCAAGGACGACTTAATATCATCGATTTGGATTTCTTCGAGCGAGTTGCGCAGCAAGGCACGCCCGAACGAAGTGTGTGGCAATTCTCTTGGGCGGGTCGCGAACGGTTTGATCCGGTTTGGGATATGGTCCTCGAAATGGGGACGGGATTCCCGGGTGCATTCGCAAGACAAACGACACTCAATCAAGATACGGCCGATGACAAACAAACCGAAAGACTCTT
>JAGWWZ010000018.1 GCA_018970165.1 Planctomycetota bacterium
TCTCCTGCGATCTGCTCGAGGGTGAAGCGATCGAACGGTTTATTGGAATTGAAGGAACGAATCACCCAATCGCGATAGGGCCAAACATTGCGAGGGTTGTCGCTGTGGTAGCCAATAGTATCCGCATAGCGGACCACATCGAGCCAACCGATTGCCATCCGTTCGCCGTAGTGTGGGTTGGCCAATAGTCGCTCGACCAACCGATCATAGGCATCTGGTGAATCGTCCGTGAGAAAGGCCGAGACATCCTCAGGGGACGGCGGTAGGCCGATCAGGTCGCTGTACAAACGGCGTATCTGGGTACGGCGATCTGCCTCGGGGGCGGGAGACCAACCGAGAGCCTTGTGTCGAATGCCTAGCCAGTAGTCGATCGGGTGTTCGGAAAGAGGAACTGGAAGCTTCCTCGGAGATTCATAAGCCCAATGCTTTTGGTAGAACGCCCCCTGTTCAATCCATCTGCGAAGCCGTTGCTTTTGTTCTTCGCGGAGAATCTTCTTCGTCGATGGTGGTGGCATCACTGCCGACTCGTCGCTGGAGTCGATGCGAGCGATCAATTCACTTTCGAGCGGAGAACCTGGGACGAGAATCTTCCTTGCGATCGCATCATCAGAAACATCGAGTCTTAGGTCGGCCTGTCGATGGCTGGCGTCCGGTCCATGGCAAGAGAAACAGAACTCGGACAGGATCGGTCGTATATCGCGATTGAATTGCATGTCATCGCTTTGTGCTTCCTGACCTGAAGCCAAGGGGATAAGCAGACAGAGCCCAAGCAGAGCGAGTAAGAATCTCGCATTGTGTGTCCAACCCAGGCGAAGCGTTTTTTCCCTTCGAATCATGACTACAGTTTTCTTATCTTTTTTCGCGACCTCAAGAGTGTCGGCTATGGGAATAACAAACAAGGGTGTACGGCATTCACAACGATATAAAAGATCTTAGTAGCCTGTCTATTGTTCCAGGGGCTTCGAATGATCAGCCAAAGTTTAGGACCTCTTTGCTGTCGCCAAAACGGTCGGCTTTGACACCTGCTTGGTGCAACATCCACAAATACAAGTTGCACAGCGGAGTGTTTGGTGGGAACTTCCAATGCCCGGGCTTCTTGATTCGGCCTCCGGCACCTCCGAGCATCAAAATAGGTAAATCATCGTGGTTATGCCGATCTCCATCTGAGATTCCGCTGCCATAAACAATCATGGAGTTCTTGAGGAGGTTGCCATCTCCCTCCTCAATACGAGCAAGCTGTTCGGCCAAATAAGCCAACTGCTTCAAATGGAACTCGTTGATCTTGCGTAGCTTAGCTTGCTTGTCCTCGCTCTTGCCATGATGAGACAAATCATGGTGGCTTTCCGGTGCGCCGATTTCCGGGTAGCCGCGATTGCTTCCTTCGTTGGCGAGCATAAACGTCAGGACGCGCGTGGAGTCGGTCCGAAGGGCTAGGGCGATCATATCCATCATCAATTTGCAGTGTTCTTCCCAAACTCGCGGAACGCCTGCCGGTCTCGCGTATGTAGGCTTGCCATCTTCATTCACAGCGAGTTTATCGGTGCGAGCCAACCGATTCTCAGCATCGCGCACTGCATACAGGTATTCATCGAGTTTGCGCTGGTCGGCGACGCCGAGCCTCCGTTTCAGATTGTTCGCATCCTCGAGCGCGAAATCGAGGATGCTTTTGCGCCGCGCGGTGAGAGCCGATCGCTGGGCTCGGTTGGAGACTTTGTCGCCGGTACCAAACAATCGGTCGAAAACAGCCGAGGGATCCATCTCTTTGGCCAGTGGGCTCGACTCATTCCTCCAGGCGAGATTGCTCGAGTAGGCGCAGGAATATCCGCTGTCGCAATTGCCCGATTGCGACGAACCCTCCAGCCCGAGTTCGAGCGAAGCGAATCGAGTCTTGTGACCGATGGCTGCTGCGGCGACTTGATCGACCGAAATGCCGTTCTTGATGTCGGCACCATCGGTTTTTCGGGGATGTGCGCCGGTCAGGAACGAAGCGCCGCTTCGCGCGTGATCCCCCGGTCCATCGCCATGGTCCCGAGCACCATCAAGGGTTAATCCTGTGAATACCGACACATACTGCTTTAGTTTCTCGAGAGGCTGCATCGTCGCAGCCAATTCGAATTTGTGTCCCTCGCCGTTGGGAGTCCATGCAGGCATATGGATCCCGTTGGGGACGTTCAAGTAAACTAATCGGACCGGTGTGTCGGACGCTCCTGCAGCACGAACCGTACAAGTCGGCAACATCGCTTCCATCAACGGAAGCGAGATCGCAGTCCCCATACCTCGCAACACTGTGCGTCGTGACAATCGTTGGTGTCTCATGGTTCTTCGCGTGTCCCTTTGCGTTGGAATGGGTCGCTGATGACGATGTAGTATATGAGGCTCTGCATGTGATAGTCTTCCGTCGCTGCGGCGGCCAGGATCTTGTCGACGGCACAGCGATCGTAGTACTCCAGTCCACGTCCCAATGCGTAAACCATCAGTTTTTCGGTAAGCGTTCGGACGAAGCGATCGGATTTGTTGTCACGGATCACGCGAATCAAATCACCTGGATTGCGAATCGCTTCACCGGTCGGAAATTCCCCGGTGGTATCGATATCGAGGCCACCCTCTTTGGTCCGCCAACGACCAACGGCATCGTAATTCTCGAGCGCCATACCGAGCGGGTCCATCAGTCTATGGCACGCCGCACAAGCCGGATCGCTGCGGTGTTGTTCCATCCGCTGACGCAATGTGCCCGTCAATTCCCCTTTATCCAATTCAGGGACACCGGGCGGAGCTGGTGGAGGCGGTGTTCCCAGAATGTTATCGAGGATCCACTTGCCCCGCTTCACAGGGCTGGTCCGGGTTGGGTTGCTGGTTACTGCCAAGATGGATGCATGGGTAAGAAGTCCCATTCGCTTCTGCCCCTTGAGGGAGACTTTCCGAAATTTGTCTCCATCGACACCAGGGATGCCGTAGAAACGGGCGAGCGTTTCGTTCATGAACGAGTAATCGGCATCCAGCAAACGGATCACATTAAGGTTCTCCCGAATTGTGTGCAGGAAGAAAAGGTACGTTTCAGTGCGTGCTAAATCTCGGATCTCATCATTCCACTGTGGAAACTTGTTTGGATTGGGTGCGATTCCATCTAGCTTGCGCAGGGTGAGCCACTGACCAGCAAAGTTTCGGACAAAGTCCTTGGCTCGATCGTCCCGAACCATACGATCGATCTGCTGCTTGAGAACATTGGGTTGCCTGAGTTGATTTTTAGATGCGAGTGTCAACAATTCGCGATCGGGTGTCGAACTCCACAAGAAGTAACTCAATCGTGTGGCAAGTTCGAATTCACCGACAAGTGGATATTCTCCCGGCTTAATCGAAACAGGTTCTTCAACTTTGAACAGGAACACAGGACTCACTAGGATCGCGCTGATAGCCAACTGTATGCCGCTCTCGTAGGTGTCGCCATCCTCGACTGCTTGTTCCACCAGGCTGGTAAGGCGATTGATTTCATTCTCGTTGACGGGGCGTCGATAGGCTCGGCTGGCTACACGTCGAAGGACCTCGCTAGCAGCTTGCCGCACCGTTTTGCCACTCGAAGTGGGCGAGTCCTTGAGGTTTTCGGCATGCCATCGTGGGAGGGTAGCACTGCTAGTCGGTTCGGGCGGTTTCTGTCCTAAAAGCTTGACCTCGTAAACGTAGAGATTCGTGTCCTGTGCCGGCTTGCCATCCGCAGCTTTGACGTAATGATCGTTCACAAATGCAATCGAGAAGGTTCGTTTGCCTGTCCGTAGTCTCAGCGGGATAGAGAACTTCTTTGGCTCGTTAGCCGATTCGGTGGTGACCGTAACTTCACGCACCTTCTTACCGTCGACGGAGACCACTACTTTTGGGAAGCGGCCTTCTGCCGCCGTGCCTGACATCTCGAGTTCGAACAAATACTTGCCGGGCCAGGGAGCTTGCTCATCTAAAGTGATGGTTCCATTGGAATAGAGGGCGAAGCGCTGACCTTCCTGTTTTCCTCCGTGGTCCGCGGAAAGTTTCGAGCCATTCCGGTTTGACTCAAAGACCGGGCCGGGCTCGGGCGCTTGAATAATTTGCGAAGTGATCTCTTCGGCGGCCCTTACATATTTATCCATGAGCAACGGAGGCAAAGTCAGCACATCACCGATATTGTCGAAACCGTATCCAACATCATCGCCTGGAAAAGTCGTGGCAGGCTGATAGTCGATTCCGAACAGATCGTTGATCGTATTGCGGTATTCGTTCCGATTGAGTCGTCGAAGCGTAACGCTTCCAGGGTTGGGTGTCCTTCCGCAATCGATATCGTTCAGTGTCGAACGAATCCAGCCGACAACCTTGGCTCGATCGGACTCCGGCATCGGCTCGGCATCGGGCGGAGGCATATCGCCAATTTCGATCCGTTGGGCGACCTTTTCCCAGATCGCCCTTTCTTTGAATACGGCTTTCGCGTTGTCGAAGAGCGCGAGCGACAAACCGGCTTTCGCCTCCGCGCCGCTGTGACAATCGTAACAAGCTTGCTTGATCAGCGGCTGTATCGAGTCCGCATAATCCCGGTTTCGACTTGTCCAATCGGATGGCGAAGCGTTCCCAGAAAAACCTGGTTTCTGGCCGAAAGCCTCGCTCGAGGCGCAACAAACCAGGACAAATAAACAAATACAAGTCAGGTGATTGGCCATCAACGATGCCCGCAACCGCAACTTTGACATCTCCACACCCGTTAGCGACCCAAGAAAACCCGGTAAGTCAATCATAGCACGCCATCTCTCCGAATGCGACAGAAGTGTCGCACGCCGATCGCATGAAGATACCTTTTCGATCTGCTATCCTATGGTGGGATAGAACCGCACACGAAGCAGAGGTCGTTGATGCGATGAATTTGAAACACGAACGAGATCGGAGATAAACGGATATGGCGATTGAATCAGCCCAGGAGTTGACGCAGCGGAAATGTTTGCCATGCGAGGGTGGCGTTGACCCCTGCCCACTTGATCATTCGCGGGCGCAAATGGCAGCCATCCCTCTTTGGTCATTGAGCGACGACGGGTGCTGGATCCGAAGACAGGTTCGCTTTAAGAATTTCGTCGAAGCCGTTCAATGCGTGAATCGAATCGCTGACTTGGCGGAAGCCGAAGCTCATCACCCCGATCTCCACATCACTGGCTATCGGATTTTGGGTATCGAATTGACAACCCATGCGATCGGCGGACTGAGTGACAACGACTTCATCGTCGCAGCTAAGATCGACCAGCTGATCACAAGCCAGTTTCCAAACGCGAAAGCCCACCCATAGTGTCAGCGATCACATGCCAGAACATTCAAGTTGAATTTTATGGCAGGCAAGGAAAGCAGCGGGTGCTCGATGGACTGAACTTGGAGGTTCCTCAAGGTCAGATAATATCGCTGTTAGGCCCGAGCGGTTGTGGTAAGAGCACTCTGCTCCGCGTTGTCGCTGGCCTGACCCCTGCGAAACATGGCACGGTGAGTATTCACGGTGAAGATGTTTCGCAAGCTCGCAGCAGACTCGCCTTTGTCTTTCAAGAGGCGGCGTTGCTACCTTGGCGAACCGTCTGGCAGAATGTGCGGCTGCCCTTCGAGATTCGAAATCAGAAATCACGAAAAACCATCGAATCCGCTTTGAAGCACTGCCTAGAAATCGTTGGCTTCCAACCGAACGACTGGCACAAGAAACCCTCTCAGTTATCTGGCGGCATGAAGATGCGGGCCTCCATTGCCCGAGCGTTGATTACCGATCCGGAGATACTGTTGCTCGACGAGCCCTTTGCCGCTCTAGACGACATGCTCCGCTCACGATTGAATGATCTGTTGCTTCGAATCGTAGCCGAGTCCCAGCGAACTATGCTGTTCGTGACCCACAACATTGGCGAAGCGGTATACCTGAGTCAATCGATTGCCATCATGAGTCGCGGCAGAATTGCCGAACTGGTCGAGGTTCCGTTTACGTATCCTCGGTCTTCGGAGCTTCGAAGCGCCCCCGAGTTCGCTGCCTTCTACGGTCGAGTCTCCGAAGCACTCTACAGGAGTGAACGCTGATGGCCGAAATTGATTCCCATCGAAACGCGTCCGTACGAGGAGCAAGGTTGGCGGTGATCGCAGCTCCGATTCTCGTGTTCATCATCTTCGCACTGAGCTGGCATGCTCTCGTTGTGCTATTCAAGATCCCTGCCGTGATCCTGCCTAAACCTCTCGATGTCCTGACCTCGATGTGGACTCAACGTTGGGAGTTGTTGCGAGCCAGTTGGGTAACGCTACAGGCAGCGTTGCTCGGGTTGGCGGCAAGCGCCTTGATCGGTAGCGTTATTGCTGTCTTGTTCAGTCAGTCGCGATGGATTCGCACCGCGTTCTACCCCTATGTCATCTTTCTTCAAACGGTTCCGATTGTTGCGATCGCGCCGCTGCTGATGATCTGGTCGGGGCCGGGGTTGCGAGCGGTGGTCTTGGTCTCATGTATTATCAGTATCTTTCCGATCATCTCGAATGTCACCAGCGGCTTGCTCAGCATCGATCAAAACCATCTCGACCTTTTCCGAATGCAGGAGGCTTCGCGCTGGCAGACGTTAGTCAAGCTTCGGATCCCGTCGGCAATTCCCGGCTTGGTTTTAGGGTTGCGCGTTAGCTGCGGTCTTGCAGTCATCGGCGCAATCGTCGGTGAACTATTTGTTGCCAGCAGCGGTGCCTATGACGGGTTGGGGATGGTCATGATGGCCAAGCAAGCGAATCTAAAGATCGCTGATTTGATGGGGACGATTCTCGCGTCCACATGTCTTGGAATCCTGCTTTTTGTTGCTGTTCAATTCCTGGGGAGTGTGGTTTTGCGACGCTGGACCAAGGATGCCGGATTTGAGTCGACGTGAAGTACACAATTCGTGGTATGCTGATGGCAAGTCACGCGAGATCCTTCACTACTTTTTAACATCATCATGTTCTTTCCTATCAGCGATGACGATCGCGATATCGATTCGCCGTCCTTTGTTACCTACACATTGCTCGCGATCAACATTGTCGTCTTTCTCTACCAGCTCTCCAACGAATCCTTTACCTATGGCTGGAGCGTGATCCCCAAGGAAATCACTTCAGGAGTTGATTTATTGGAGCCGCAACCGGTTCAGGTTGCCGGAGGTGGAGTCGTTCAGATAGAGCAAGCTCCCGGTCCTCCGATCATTTATCTCACGTTGATCACCTCGATGTTCATGCATGGTGGGATTGGCCACATCGTAGGCAACATGCTGTATTTATGGATATTCGGCAACAATGTCGAACATCGATTCGGGCACGTTTGTTTTCTCCTCTTTTATTTGTTCGCTGGTTTCGTCGCATCCTTCGCCCAAATCATCCTCGACCCCAACAGCGTTATCCCCAACTTGGGCGCATCCGGGGCAATTGCGGGAGTGATGGGTGCCTATCTGGTCTTGTTTCCACGAAACCAAATCAATGCCGTGATTTTTTATCACGTCGTCACGGTTCCAGCGATCTTGGTGCTTGGCATGTGGATCGCAATGCAGATGGTCAGCGGCTTTGGTTCGATTGCAGCGACCAATGCTTCGACGGGTGGCGTCGCGTATATGGCGCACGTCGGAGGATTCATCGCCGGAGTCGTTATGGCTCTGCCGTTCAGGATGGGACTGGGACAGGAACCAGACTCGATCCTGCATCGCCAATACATCCGAGACCCGCGAGCGCGACAGTGGTGGTAGTGGTGAAGGGAAAGAGATCGCCCTCACGGTTTACGATTCTTTCCCGTTACGACTCTTCTTCGGCAATGCGCCCGCGGCCAAAAGCGAACTCGAACTCGCTGAGGGCTGGAATCAGCATCGCTGCAGTCGCGAAGCCATAAGAAATGGTGATCGTGCTAAAGACCGTTAGCTCTTGATCGCGCAGAATGAAACTGGTGATCGCGAAAAACGTAAGAAATGGCAGCAGGAACGCAGTCACAGTGATTGCTGGCGATGGATTGCGATAACCCAATGCAGCGTAAAGTCCGGTTCCGCCTCCCAGAATGATCATCAAAAAGGGAGCCAGTTGTCGTCCGAAGGAGCCGCGGAACATAAGCATGATCAACATGCACGTTGCAACGCCAAGAAACAAGAAAAAGACTGTTCCGAGGCTCGTGCCAATCGCCATTCGACTCTGATAGTAGATCATGCCACAATGGATCCCAAGCATGACAACGAATACGTCCATTACTAGCAGACTGATGCAGGTAAATACGAGATTCTCAGTTGTCAGCCCACCGCCCCACCAAAGATACAAGCACAAAACAATGGGGGCCAGGACCATTTCCTTGGCAACGTACAGCACACCGACGATCTTGCCGAATAAGAAAGATGGTGGGGTCACTTCCGTTACCAATAACAAGTCGAGCGCACCCCCATCGCGCTCGTTGGTGATCGAATTCACTGCGAGAGCGTTGATCATGATCAGCGATAATACAAACAGCGGCGCCAACAAGGAAACAGTGGTTGGGACCAATTGTTCCTCAAAACCAGTGTTGCTCATCGCGGCGCCGGATTTCAGCGACTGATGCAAGCCGACAACGATCAAGGCGGCGAACAGGAGGTAGGCGATACGAATGAAGAGAACTTTGCGGCCGTAAGCCCAGGTGCACATCTCACGCCAGAGGATCGGGTTGTTCCACATCGGTCTCGGTTCGCGGCTCTTCCATGCCTTGACCACTCGCTCACCTGTCTGGGTCGTCTGGGTCGCGGCTACCGCAACAGAATCCAGAGGCTGCGACTCCTGAGTCGCTGATGGCTCCGTATCCCACTCTGCGACGACATTTCTTCTTTCTCGCGATGGGTTCCAAACTCGGAGTTGTCGGATGGATGTCAGCATCAAGGCTAATGCGAGCCATGCCATGAATACGCTTGCTAAGATGGCATTCCCGGAACCAAAGGGAATCGGGATGACCGCAGGTTGCGGAATCGGTTGACTGATGTCCCAAACCGATCTCAATGGGCTGATGATGGCGGCAATCGAGGGTGAGACTCCGGGTAGCCAGCCCGCTGCGATCAGTTCCCCCAAGGCCAACCACAACGCGATGATCAGTACCGTTACTGCGATCGATTGAAAAGTCTTCTCACGCCAAAAGGAAATCGTGGCACCGAGTGAACAACTCGCAAGCAGAGTACATGCAGTGACGACGGTACACGCCAGCGCTTGCTCGACCGACACCCCGCCGAGCAAGGGCATTAAAAAGATAATCGGAGCAGAGGAGAGGAACGCGTTCATCGTCCACAGTAGCCCCGCACCGATTTTGCCCAATACGACCTGAGAGTCGCTCAAGGAAGTCATGAGCAACAGCGTCAGTGTTTGCTTGTCCTTTTCGTAACTGACCGCCGAACAACCGGCCAACGCGGCCATGAACAACAACACAATCATCTGGAAAGGGGCCAACAGTTGAAAGATCAACACGCCGAATCGGGCCAAGTCCCCCGCGTTTTGAACCGGTTGAACTCCCGCGAGGAGTAGCCAAGTGGTGCATATGATCGCGAAAAGCATGACGAGAAATACCACCCGAGCCACAAAATGCTTCGGTCGCCGAGGCAGGGTTGCGAGTTCACGTTGAAAAATGGGGCCTAACATGAGCACCGAAATTGGAAAAGGCCGGGAGCGATCATCGACAAGCAGGAAACTTCTACTGTAATTGGGATAGCATTCGTTTTGCATCCAGTAGCGGTTCAACCACGCAAACGTGTTTGTAACCGCGAGGCAATCCTTTCCGCAAGGTCCGGTAAACTGCCCGTCCACCTTCAGTCAAACCGTAAAAGTTTACCCATAATCGCCACCCCAAGGCCACATTTGCTGATGATGACGCCTGGGAGGTGACGAACAGAACTTTGGCGGCAGAACTATCGGAACAGGGGGCGTCCCCTTTCCTCTTGAATGCAGAACGAAAGGGATCCCATGAGCTACCTCACTTACTGGCGTTTGAGCCGCTCACCTTTCTCTCCCGGTCATCCGACCGTGGATTACTTCGTCTCGGGCTCCATCGGCGATGCTATGACTCGCGTCGAGTTCTTGGTGCAGCATAATCGGCGGTTGGGACTTTTGTTCGGTCCTCATGGGGTCGGAAAAAGCTCCTTTATTCGCTACTTTATTGGCAGGAGTTCCCGATTTCCGAAACATCTTCCAGGGTTGGTCGATATGGCTGGCACAACCCCGGATTTGCTTGCCAGACGTTTTCGCGATGCTCTCTGGGGCGACCCCGGTCTCGATCGATTTGTTCAAGACGCATCTCTCGGCCGAACACTCCAAGAGATTGATGAACTGATCGTCGCCAACAACGCAGTCGGCAGGCAGCCGATCCTGTTTGTTGATAACGCCGATGAGGTTGGCGAGGATGTCTTTCAAACCCTGGGAATCATCCTGCGAAGACCGGGGAATTGGTCTGCCCTGCTGGCTGTCGATGAGTCTCTGCTAGTTGAAATTCCTCGAAGGATTTTAGAGGAATGCGACGTCCGAGTTGACCTACCGGCATGGGATCTGGGTCTGACCGCGGAATACATCGAAACACAAATAGCTAACCTCGGCAATCGGGATGACATTTTCTCTGCCCAAGGGATCACTCGGATCCATGAACTGGGGGAGGGAATACCCAAACGGATGTTTCAATTGGCGGAAATTGCCTTGGCTGTGGGTGCAGAACGGCGCGTCGAATCGATCGATGCCGAACTGATCGATCTGGTTTGCGAAGATTTTTCCTTTGGAATTCTTTCCCAAGGGCCCTCCTTCCCCGAGTTCGCAAACCGCTGAAACCTGCAAAAAACTATGAGAACTTGGGGAATTCCGAGTCCGAACCCAAGGTCGCGGTTGAAGGTGTTCATATTCGAGTAAGAATACTATTAGGAGACCTGAAGGAACGAATTTCTGCGAAGGATATCCCAGGAAAGTGAACTTTTCGAAAGCTCAAGTTGTCGGTATCGTCAGGCAGTCAAATCCTTACTTCAACCGCACCCGAAGTCGATGTCACCCTACAGCAGTCCGCAAACGGTGTTCTCGATCGAGCAAGCACGCTCGATGCTTCCGCTGTTGCGCCTGATCGTCGCTGATATATCCCTATCGCATCGCGAACTAACCGAGCGTCGTTCGAATCTGCGACGCATGCTCCGCAATCACCAAGGCAAGTCCCGTTTCCAGGTCTACGATCAAGAGATTATTTCGATCCAGAATGATCTAAAGGAAGACGCAGCCAATTTGGACCAGTACATCAGCGAGTTGGAACGGCTCGGTGTGATTCTCCGGTCTGCCCATGACGGGATCGTCGATTTTCCAACTGTGATCGACGAACAGCCTGCATTTTTTACCTGGCAGATGGAGCAAGCCGACGTCACCGATTTCCATTGGGCCAACGAATCGACGGCCGATCGGCGTCCTTTAGAAGCGGGCGCGACGTCCCGAGGCTGTTGAGGTTGAGGTTGCATCATGGCAGATTCTGCTCATCTCAGGTTCACCGAGTCTGAGTATAGTTCCCGGGTATGACACAACCCTCCGAACCCGATCTTTCGATCCGAGAACTCCAGGCCTCCGTCGATGCTTGGATCCGCGATGTTGGAGTCCGATATTTCTCGGAGATGACCAACTTGGCCATTCTCATGGAAGAAGTCGGCGAGCTAGCTCGTATTTTCGCCCGAAGTTTTGGGGATCAGAGCTTTAAAAACGACGAAGCCTCCTACAATCTTCCTGACGAGTTGGCGGACATCCTGTTTGTGATCGTCTGCCTTGCCAATCAAACCGGTGTCGATCTCCAAGCTGCCATCGAAGCGAATCTGGCAAAGAAAACTCGTCGCGATGCTGAGCGTCATCGCAACAATCCAAAATTGAAGGCAACCGATTCCAAGGCGCTCGACGAACCGCAACCAAAGGCATTGCCTACGGAACCCAAACAGCCCCAAGGGAACTGACGATATGAACCTAACGATCATGCGCCGCATCAAATTTTGTGCTGGCCATCGTTTGTACAAACATGGCGGAAAATGCGAAAACTTCCACGGTCACAATTACGTAGCCGACTTTTTTGTATCCGGAGATTCGCAGGATTCGGTCGGACGAGTTATGGACTTTGCCGATCTGAAAGCCCGTTGCAAGGGATGGCTCGATGCCCATTGGGACCACAGTTTCCTCGTCAACTCCCAAGACGAGAACGCGATCAACGCTTTGAGAATGGTGGAGCCGTGCCGACTTTACATCCTCCCGTACAACCCAACGGCCGAGAACATGGCCCGATACCTGCTCGAAGAGGTCTGCCCCAAGTTGCTCGAAGGGACTGGAGGGGTTGCGACCCGAGTGAGAATTTGGGAAACCGATGAATCGTATGCCGAGGCAGCCGTTGATTTGAACTCGGGGTTAACGGTCTCTTCCTACGACATCGCCTCTTCGGAAGACTGACCCGTATCTCTCCTCGGGACGAGTCGCTCTCGCGATTCGATCGACCATGAAAATGCTGATGGCGGTGATCCAGCCAGGAAAACTGCAAGCCGTTCGCGAGGCACTTCGAGGAATCGGAGTGACTCGCATGACCGTCTTGGATGCCGAAGGTTACGGTCGTCAGCGAGGTCACTCCGCGCTGTACCACGGAGTCGAGTATCGCATCGACCTGCTGCGCAAAGTGATGCTCGAGATCTGCGTCAACGATGATTTTCTCGAAAAGACCATCGACGTTCTCAGTTCGATCGCTAAGTCAGGGGCTGAAGGAAGTATCGGCGACGGTAAAATCTTCATTCTCCCCGCAGAGGAAGTCATCAATATGGACGGCGATATTCGAGGGCCAAGCGCAGTATGACCATCGTCTTGTTTACCAACGATCTTATGTTCCAGTCTCGAATTGCTGCAGCCGTACGAAACGCGGGGGGCGAATTGATGGTTGCCCGCAGTTTGGAATCGCTCCCAAGTCGATTGGCCGATCGCGAGCCATTGATGATCGTTTTTGATCTATCGTTCGCAGGGATCGATCTGCCGGCAACGACCGCTGCGATGCGAGAGCGATTTCCTGATGCCAAGCAACTGGCCTACGGTCCACACGTGGATGTCGAACGATTGCAGCAGGCGACAGTACTCGGAATCGATGAGGTTCTCACTCGCGGCCAGTTCGACCGTGACATGACGACAATCTTTTCGAACATCACTCCGCGCCCATCCACGTAACTCGGCTGATCGGCATGCAGGCAAGTTCTTCTATTCAACAGCACGATTCGGTCATGATGGCGCTCGGCAACGCGATCCAGGAGGCTCGCGATCAACTCGATGGGGAACCCCAGTTCCTCACAGTCTTCGTTCATGGGTCCGACGGAGACGATCGTGCGGGAGCGCTCCTCGACAATGTCCGACGCTCTTGTCCCAAGGCGAACGTGTTTGGCGGAGTCGCCGATAGTTTGATCGGTATGGGGCGAGAGATCGAGAACCGGGCCAGTGCGAGCGTATTGATGATTCGCGGGTTGTCCGAACTCCCTCGCGGCTTCCACATGGAGTGCGAGAAAACTCCGGATGGATGGAGCGTCTTTGGAATCGATGACGATGTGCATCGCAACGCAAGAGCTTGCGATGGATTGCTCACTGTTGCTTGTCCTCAAACCTTTTCCGCGGACATGCTGTACGAATCCTTGCAGGACATGGCATCCGACAGGGAGAACCCTGTGCCGGTTTTCGGAGGCAATCTCAGCCATACGCCGTGGTCGAAGCCCACGACGATGTTCCTCAACGAACAGACGTATCGACATGGTGCGATCGCTTTGATCATGCCTCCAGAGTTACGATGGTCAACTCTGGTCAGTCAAGGCTGTCGGCCGATTGGCGAACCGATGCTGATCACGGAGATGGAGGGACATTCGATCCTGAGCCTCGGGGGTAAGCCTGCGCTCGATCGATTGCGTCAAACGTTTCAACAACTGCCAACGCATGAACAGGCCATGGCGATGCGATTGTTGCTTATCGGGCACGCGATCTCGGAGTACTCCGAATCTTTCTCACACGGCGAATTCTTGATCCGCAACATCACCAGCATCGATCAGGATTCGAAGTCGATTTCGGTCGCAGGTCGATTTCAAGTTGGCCAAACCGTTCGCTTTCATCTACGCGATGCAGATGCCGCCGATGGTGATTTGAAGCAATTGATGGCGATGGCTGCGAAAAGTGATATGCAACCCAAGGCTGGAATGTTATTCAGTTGCAATGGCCGAGGTTCAAACATGTTTCCAACCGCCAACCACGATGCCTCTATCGTCGAACAGTATTTCCCGAAAATGCCGTGCACGGGTTTTTTTGCGGCAGGTGAGTTTGGGCCGGTGAATCATCACAACTTGGTTCACGGCTTCACTGCGGTTGCTGCATTCCTCAGCGAAACAAGCAGATGATTTCACTGACGGCTGTTTGCTACGGATGCGTCTTTGCTTTGGCTATCGTCGTTTAGACAGCCGTTTTGTTTAAGCTGCAAAGAGAGCACAGACGCGAATATGGTGATCGTAATGCGCTGTGACGACCAATCCACTTGCAAGATTCGCGTCCATGTCGCGGGCTAGGCTTGGCAATCCGAAGCGATGCAGTTCCTTCTCCTGATCTTTTCCATAGTACAACAGAATCCCACCCGAAGATCCACCGGACACTGCGGCCGCGACATCCCCTGGTAAGCAACACGTTCGGTAAAGAAGGCCACCGGGGATTCCATCCGACACATGGGACTTGAGCAACGCTCCGTCGCTCCAGCCGAAGCGGAGCAACAAGGGTTCGTGCACCGCGCCGAACGGATTGCTTCCCTTGTGAGTTCCTGCGGCAATCAGTTCCGTCCCTGCCGAGTTAATCGCCATCGTTCGGACGCCGCCGAATTCTGCTGCCTGCCCTTTGTTGGGTGAATAGAGTGTTGAACCATCGAGCGTACGAACAAGAGAACGGTCCGATAGATTCCAAACATGAATCTTGCCGAGCAAATCGCCCGTCGCAAGATGAACTCCATCGGGATGAAACGCCGCGCTGTAGATGTGTCGTTCATGAGCTGGCCACTCTGCGATTTTCTCGCCCGTCTCAATGCTCCATAGACGGATCATGCAGTCGTTGCCTACGGACACGAGCGTTTTACCATCGCTTGATCGCTCGACTCCGCGAATCCAACCGGAGTGGGCTTCGATGACACGAATCGGTTTGGGTTCGCCGTCGAGTATCGGCCACCAAATCAATTTCCCCTCGCAACCTCCGCTGATCAGCATGGATCCATCGGCCGAATAAGTCAGGGTATGAACCCAGCTTTCATGGCCCTTGAGAACGGTTCGCTCTCCGGCGGGGATAGCCCATCGTTGAATCGAAAAATCTTGGGCAGTGGAAACGCACTGAGCACCGGTGGGAGAGATACGACATGCAATCAAAGGCGAGTCGTGCTTCCATTGATATGCAACACGCGTCTTCTGAATATCGAGTTCGACCGGCGTTGCCATTACGTCAAGATCTTCCAAATCGGTTCAGCAGCGGGGTCGGCCATCGGGACTTCGCGGCCATCGACAACTAGCGATTGGCTGGAATCAATCCCGGCAGCGCGAAGATACGTATGGAAGATCTGTCCGTGATCGACTTGACCATCAACGACTTCGGTCCCTTCGTCGTTGGTTTTTCCGAAGGCTGCTCCGCGAGCCACTTTGCCACCCGCCATGACAATCGACCATGCCTTGGACCAGTGATCGCGTCCGTAGTACAAGTTGATATTTGGGGTGCGACCGAACTCGCTCATCACAACAACGAGTGTTTTGTCGAGCAATCCTCGCTCGAACAAATCGGCAACGAAGGTCGAGAATGCCATGTCGAACTCTCCGACCTGCTCGATGTGGAAGTTGAAGTTATCGTTGTGCGTATCGTAGTTGGAGTGGGTGACTTGTACGAACGAAACGCCGTTCTCGAGCAATCTTCGAGCCATCAGGCACTGGCGTCCCAGATCGTGGGTGCCATAACGCTGTTGATCTTTATCAGGTTCCTTGGAGACATCGAACACATCGCGACGTTCCATCAATCGAAGTGCTTGTTCGTAGCTATGGGTATAGGCATCGGTGATCGCGGTCCGTCGCTGCGAGAGAAATTCCTGATTGATCCGTCGACGGAACTCATGTCGGCGTCGTTCCGCATCTTCGCTGAATCCATCGGGCTTAACCGAATGTTGCGGGGGCTTGTCACCTCCTAGGTGGATACTGGCGAACTTCGGCCCAAGGTAGGCGGCTTCATTGCCACGTCCACCGCCACCGCCTGGCGTCACGATGATATGTCCTGGGAGACCGATATTGTCATCATGTAACATTTTCGCGGCAACCGCTCCGATCTGCGGATACTCCGCCGATGGAGTCTGACGACGACCGGTCATCATCATGTAGGCTCCCTTGCCGTGGTCATCTTCGGCGGTATTGACGCCGCGTAGCAGGCACAGATGGTGCATTTGCTGAGCAGTCTTCGGGAGCAACTCGCAAATGTGAATACCCGGCACGCTGGTCGGTATCGCGCGGAAGGGACCGCCGGTACGTGCGCCAGGTTTCGGATCCCAAGACTCGAGTTGGCTCAAGCCACCGTGCATATTGAAGATCACGATCCGCATGTCGTTGCGTTTCAGTTCCGCCGCAGCGGTGCCACTTGCAAGTGTTCCCAACCCACCGATGACTGCGGAACCAGCCGCGGCCGTTGTCGTTGCTTGATGCAGGAACCGACGCCGGCTGAGCCGATGCTCCATCGAACCACATGCATAGTTTGCGTAACGCATTTGCATTTCTCCCTTATGGATACAAGCGATACTCGGCTCCCGCCAAGATGCTCCACACCAACTCTTGAATTACCGCAGGACGCGAATCCCCTGCACTGGCTAATTGTTCGACAATGAACTGCTGCTCGATTGCGCTGGGCTCTCGAGACAACAGAGCGATATACAACTGCTTCGCACCTAACAGCGGATCGGTCGCCTGGAGCACTCGGCTTGAGACGTTAGAACCATTTGGACCGGCCCACGAGTGTACAGCCCCCCCGTTTGCGAAATACAACGCTTGATCGGGGGAAGCGAAAAACTCATCGCTGGTCTGCCCAACGCCGGAAGAGTACAAATTCGAGAAGATATCAATATTGCCACGGAGTTTATCGATGGCGCCTCGAACAGCGCGCTTCTCTCGCTCCATCTTCTGGGCATCGTTTGCATCGGCGGGCAACTCCCCTTGTTTGTTCAATTCGGTGTGCTCATTCGCTATGTAGTTGCTCAAGACGTTGGTTGATCGAAGAATCGACAGTGCGAGTTGCTCGGGGCTTAATGGCCGTTCCGTTGCGGCCGCATGCTGATTCTGGCGATCGACGCTCACCGTGGATCGCAACTCATCGCATTGCTTGATCTGACCATCAAGCTCAGTAATAAACTGATCACGTTGTGCAATCATTGTTTTCAGCTGAGTGTCGAACTCAATCCGCTTGGCCATAGCCTGATCGCGGTTCGCGGTTGCTGCATCGACCGCGGCCACCATCGTCACCCGCTGTTCGGCCATGCCGTTCATTTTCGTTTTTACTTCCGTTAGTTTGACGGTTCTCGCTTCATTCGCGCGATCCAGTTCGGCGGTCGCAGCGGCAAACGCCGAAGCATCGGTCACAAGGGATGCGGAATCAGCAAGAGCTTTTCGAGCGGCTTGCAATTGCAAGACTTGGGCTTCCACTGCAGCGGCTTCGGTTGCCACAACGGCGATCTGCTCATCGTGCTGCTTCAGTTTCGTTTGCTCACCTAGAACGAGTTGCTGGGCGTTGTCTACGACTGTTTGATAGGAAGCGAGCGTCGCGGTTCCTTCGACAACTTGTTGGTCCAAATTCTTTCGTTGTGTTCGCTTAGCTGCGATCTCGGATGAGAGATCGAACCACCGCTGGAATCGTTCTGCCTGAATCGCTCGTTGCGATTGGATATTGGCTTCGGATCGAGCCGCATCATGCTCCTTGCGAGCTTGGACCATGACGCGATCAGCTTCGAGCAGACGCTGCTCGATCGGAGCGAGTTTGTCGACAACTGCTTGCCATTTCACCCGTTCCCCTTCTCGAGTAGCAATCGTTGCATCGCGATTGGTGGTCGCGGTGGCGACGGCTTGCTGTTGAGCGGGCAGTGCCGTTTTCATTTGCTCGGCCCGCGCTTTGGCTGCAGCGATTGCGGGCCCGAGTTCAGGATCCTCCGGACTGTTTTTCGCTTGCTCGAGCTTTTGGGCAGCTTCCTCCAAGAGTGTTATTTTGCTGGCTGTCGCCTTCTCTCCAGCGATCGCTTGATCGAGCACCTTCTGAGCTTCCGCCACTTTCTTTTGGGCTTCGTTGAAGGCACCTTCGGCAGCATCCAGTTCACCTCGCACAACCATCCGCTCCTGCTGAACGGTTCGCCATGCGGTTCGAGCTTGGTCCATGGCAGCATGTTTCGCAGTCTGTAGATCGGCAAGTCGAGTCTGTTCGGCTTTTGCCACGGAGGCTCGTGACTTCAGAAACTCCGACCATTGTGTAACCTGGTCGGGAGGGGCGTTTAGGACCGATTGGGCATCGCTTTGGTTTTCCACGGGTGTTCGATGCCCACGTTGATATGCTCTCGTTTTTGCGAGTTCCGCAAGGATAGCGGAGACATCGAACTGAGAAGCAATCAATGCATCGGTGATGGTTGCCAGTAGCCTTGGGTTGGAGGGGGGATTGTCACTGTGATGCATGTCGAGCGGATGGACCACTCCTCGTCCGAACATCAGAGCCCATAAACGATTGGCCCAGTTCTCCGCGAATGCTCGATTGCCGCCGTTCAGATGGGATGCCAGGGCTTCACGACGACTCGAGATGGGAGGGGCTCCGATTCCTCCAAAGGTTTCCGGTTTCGGCTGCGGTTGATAGCGTTGATCGGGCGCGAGATAGGGTTCCAATTGTTCGACCTGCCCGGGTATACGGGTCGCTGTGCGGAACTTGATCCCTTTATCGAAGACCGACTCAAACGGTGCGTCCCCTGCTGCACGCTCGATATAAAGCTGTACCTTTTGATCGGCACCCTTGTCGTCCTTGGTCGTTCCTTCTGCCAAAGAGCTCGCGGAAACAAACGCGAGCAGACCGTGATAATCGATCTGAAGATAGTCATCGATTTGCGGGTGGTCATGGCATTGAGCGCACTGCATATCTCGACCGAATAAAATTCTGCCGACATCGCGAGCGATCGCATGCGGGTCGCCTCCTCGATCGAGAAAGAATCGTTGCTCGGACCGTTGTGAGCGATTCCACCAAGCGCTTGTGACGATCGAACGCATCATCGTGTCGAGGCTGGTCCGGTCATCGACTGCCTTGCGAAGCATTTGCAACCACGCACCGCGATCGGTGTGTTGGAACGGACGCCGCTGCATCAAGGTCTTGTCATACCAATCCACCAACCGTTCCGATGACAGGGGATCTTTTTGGAATCGCTCGATCCACCGGGACCATCGATTCTCTCCGTTGTCCGCCAAAAAGGCATCGACCTCCTCTTGGGTCGGCACGACATTGCGCAAGTCCAGCGACAGTCGCCTGAGCAGCAAACCATCGGGGAGCTTTTCTCCCATCATCCATTGCGGGTCCTCTTCTAGAATCGCATCGATGCGATCTGACAAACCCGACCAACCGACGTTCGGTACGTTTTGAGCCGAACCATCGGTCTGGGCGAAGAGCGATTGCGAAAGAAAACCACAAAGCACCACCAAGGTGATGGTGCGAAGTATAGGAGATTGTTGAAAGCAAACGCCAAGACTCATTCTTGCATCCGTTGAGTTCTTGCATCCATCGAGGGGGATGGGGTGGGGAGGTGGGGACCAATCGGATTCGCAACCGTGCGCAGGCGACTGGCGGATCTTTGTTATGCATCCTCGGCCCACCAAAGTCAAGATTACGGCTTGCCGGTGTCCGGTTTCTCGGAGAAAACCGATGATCGATGGGGCGATCCCTTCCCTTACTTAGGAAAAACTGATGAGGCAGCCTTTGATTCTGAGCCGCGCCATCCTACTGATGGCTACGGTAGCAATCGCCAATTCCGAACTGCGAGCGCAATCCTTTCCGGAGTTTTTGGTGCCGGGCTTTGAAACCGATATGCAGGCTCTCAACGCATTGCATGCCAAACACCACGACAGAGCATTCAGTGATTGCACACTTTGGGATGGCTGGCTACCGCACGCGACGCTTTGGGTCTCGCAGAAAAAACGTCAGCAGTACCTCGACTCATTGTCCATACGCCGCATCGACCGCGAAGGATATGTGGCCATGCAACAGCATCGAGGCATGGCACACAGCGATGGTTGGCCGTTTCCCGCTTGGCAACAAAGTGGTGGGTTCGGATTTCATTTTTCTACGCTGCATGATGTTTGGGCGATCCAAAATTTTAGGTTGCAACCCTTGTCATCGGTGGATGGTTGGGAAATCACGGGAGCAGAGACGCTCGGCATCACTCCGGTCGATGGCTTGAGATTGCGTATTTCCGCCGATGAGATGGCGATAACAACTCCCGCATTCAATTGCGACACGTTGGTCGCGCCGTTCCTGACGCTCGAATGGGGGTCGGAGGGGTTGCCCGAGAGCGCCCAGTGCACGCTGCAATGGCGACGCGTTGGCGAAAACCAATGGAGTCCGGAACAGTCGATGGTTGTTGAGGTTCCACGCGGCCCCGGACTCACTTACTCGGATATTCCAACCTACAAACAATCAGACTATGCGGGGCGGTTGCAGCGCATTCGCATCGGTCTGCGAGGAGCCCAGGGAGCCGAACTCAAGTTCAAGTCGCTGATTAGCGCCATCGATACGCGACATCCCATCACCAATGCTCTCTTCATTCGCGCGTGTGCCGACACCTACTTTTGGACCAAGGACACCGAGTTCCTCAAACGCAGTATGCCCCGAGTTCGCGTAGCCCTGCGATATGCGCTCGATGAGTTTGATGTTGTGGCACAAAATCATGTCGTCGTACCGTGGGTTGGGCACGACGGTCGTAGCGGACTGGTGTTCGATGCTGCTGGCCGCAAGTCGCTTCGGCCTGGGCTTGGGGTAGGAAACAATTACTGGGATCTCTTGCCGTTCGGGGCTCACGATGCGATTGCTACCATGTATCTCTATGACGCGTTGAAATGTTACACGAGGCTGGAATCCGCGTCCGAAGCACTTGGGTTGAACGCGAATGCAACGACAGGCAATTCACTGCATTGGGTTTCGAAAGAAGATGCCTCGCAGCTAGCATCATCGATCCGAGAGGATTTTCAGCATCGATTTTGGGATGAGTCAAAGGGACGCTTCGTCGGCTGGATCGATCGGGAAGGTAGGCGAGTCGATTACGGCTTTACGTTTGTCAACCTCGAAGCGATCCATTACGGTCTGGCATCGGAGTCTCAATCGCGTTCCATCATGGAATGGATCGATGGGAAGCGATTGATCGACGGAGACACATCGACCGGCAACGACATTTATCGGTGGCGTTTCGCACCCCGTGCGACGACCAAACGCAACGTTGAAACATACGTATGGGTTTGGTCCAACCCAGAGTCCATTGCGTGGGGAGATCAGGTGCAGGATGGTGGTGCCGTTTTGGGTTTCAGCTATTTCGATTTAATGGCGAGACTCGAGGTCAATGGCCCCGACGATGCTTGGTCGCGACTGCAGCAGATACTAACTTGGTTTCGCGAAGTGGAGGCCGAAGGAGGTTATCGAGCCTATTACGCTAAACCGGGGCGAGGACTTTTGCAGGGGGGCGGTCCTCCGGGCGGCCTCGGACTGGATCAAGAGTTTCTCGAGAGCGTCCTGGTCCCGCAAATCATGCTGTACGGGTTTCTTGGCTTTGAGCCGACGAACGATGGTTATCGCCTACGACCGCGACTCCCGACCCCTTGGCCATCCCTCACGGTCCGTGGAATTCGGATCGGCGAAACCCTGATGGATTTAACCGCTTATCCGGATGGGCGGATCGAAGAGCGGATACGTTCCGATTCGCAAGATTGACGGGAACTCCTCCTGATCGGAATCGAGAGATATAATGGTTCTAGAGGTAGAGGTGCGACAGAGATTGCTCTTGCGATGAAATCAACGATCGCAATGTTTAGAGATTCATCGAATTCGAGACGCTTTATGCCTATTTACGTTTACGAAGTGATGCGAGACGACGGCGTTGACGGCGAGACGTTTGAGGTTTTTCAACGCATGTCCGATCCCCCCCTGACCCAGCATCCCGATAGCGGGCTCCCCGTTCGGAGGATTCCCGCACGGACCGCGATCGGTGGATTTTGGTCCGACCATGCGATGGGCAAGTCGGTTAGCGATAACAAACTCGCCAAGCATGGATTCACCAAGTACGTGAAGACCGGGGATGGACACTACGAAAAAACGCTCGGTTCCGGCCCTTCTATGATTTCTGGCGATGAGGGTTGATGCGGGCTTGAACAAAGATGCCTGTATCGCCATGATGCTGGCGTTCGAAGCACTGAGCCTTGGAGAACACGCTACGCCGGGAGGTTGGGATGAAGGAAGTGGAACAGTTACTACAACCTACCGAGGCACGCGTAGGGGTGGTGATGGGCTCCCAATCGGACTGGGAAACCATGCGAGAAGCCTGTAGCATTCTCGATGAGTTTGGAGTGAAGTATGAAGCGCGTGTGGTTTCGGCTCATCGTACGCCGCATTGGATGGTGCAGTACGCAAGCGCCGCCGCGGATCGTGGACTGAAAGTCTTGATCGCAGGGGCTGGCGGAGCAGCCCATCTGCCCGGAATGGTCGCTTCGTGTACGTCGCTCCCCGTGTTAGGGGTGCCCGTATCGAGCCGTCAGTTGTCTGGTCTTGATTCGTTGCTCAGTATCGTTCAGATGCCGGGAGGAATTCCGGTAGGAACGCTCGCGATCGGTCCTGCGGGAGCCAAGAATGCGGGATTGTTGGCGGTACGTATTCTCGCTTTGCAAGACCCTTCACTCTCCACCAAGCTCGATGAATTCATTCAGAAACAGACCGAGAAAGTATTGGCAGATGCGGATCTCCAAAACGAGAATGACTAAAAGCACAGGATGCCCGAAAGCGCGGGATGCCCGAAAGCGGATCGCCGAAAAGTGCATTGATTCATGAGCAAACTGCACAATCGCATTTTGCCGGGCGCTCGCTTGGGTGTTTTCGGCGGTGGGCAACTGGGGCGCATGTTCACGCATGCCGCGCAGCGGCTCGGGTATCACGTTGTTGTATTCACCGACGAGGCGAATAGCCCGGCATCGCAGTCCGCAGACGTTACGGTGCGGGGAGATTACCTCGATCCCAAGGCCGTCAAAGAATTCGCGCAGCAAGTCGATGTGGTAACCCTGGAATTTGAGAATATCCATTTGGAGGCAGTACAACGCGCAGCTGAGTGGACAGTGATCCGGCCGAGCGTGGAGATTCTCTCGATCGCTCAGCATCGAATCCGCGAGAAGCAAACGCTCCGCACCCTCGGGTTCCCCGTCACTCCCTTTTACGAAATCCTCAGTCCACAGGATCTGATCATTGCGGCAGAACAACTCGGGTGGCCGCTCGTTTTGAAAACGTCCAAGTGGGGGTATGACGGGAAAGGCCAACGCAAAGCAAACTCTCTCGCGGAAGCGAATGATGCTCTGGAGCAACTCGGACCGGAATCCGTCATCGCGGAGAAATGGATCACTTATCAAGCCGAAGTGTCCGTAATTGTGGCTCGCAACCCGGATGGACAGGTTGAAACGTATCCGATGTTTACCAACAAACATGTCCATCACATCTTGGACATCACCACGTGTCCAGCCAGTCGGAATCTGCAGCATGTCGCCGTTTCCGCCCAGGACATCGCGAGAGGAGTCGCGGAGTCGTTGCGGTTGGAAGGAATTCTATGCGTGGAATTTTTTGTCGATGCGCATAGCAACCTGATGATCAATGAAATGGCGCCACGCCCTCACAACTCAGGACACCTGACGATTGAGGCCCATCGAACAAGCCAATTCGAGCAACAGGTTCGAGCGATCTGCAATTTGCCACTCGGATCCACCGATCTGATTCAACCGGCCGCCATGGTCAATCTCTTGGGAGATATCTGGGGCGATAATACTCCTCGCTTCGATCGAGTGCTCGAACGTGGTAGGACGTATCTGCACCTGTATGGTAAACATGAGCCACGGCCTGGACGAAAGATGGGGCACATCACAGTGCTCGATGAGACCCCTGAGGCAGCTGCTCACGCTGCTCATCAAGCACGAGAGATGCTGTTAGGATTATCACAACCCGACGCATGAGCGAGGGACGCACTAGGGAAGACGTCGCAAGCGACGTAAATCCATCCCTCACTTACGTTTCGGGTTGTAATTACATCGAAAAGCGCGACTTGCGAGCCGATCGCGACTTGCGAGCCGATGCCGTAGACAACGTCTCCTTTGCACTATCTCTGCGGGTAGCCGTTCCAAGGATTGCGCTGTGCCTGCAACTCGGCGCGCTTTGGTTCTGGAGTTGGGTCGAAGAATCCGCGAGGCCTCCCTCCGAGAACTTCCGGGCCGATGTCGTTCAGCGGATAGGGATCGAAGTCGGCGGCTCTCGCTTTTTGCTTGTCCATCGTGCCGAAGCCGAAACGTTCGGCGTAACGAGAGCTCTGGCATCCCCCGAGGGACATAACCGTTACGAGCAGGAATCCAAGGAGGAGGGGTTTTTTCATCTTCGCGATTCACTTTGCGAAAGCACTGCGGTGCGGACAGAACGCTACTGTCAGGTCGCTACTGTATCGATTTGGTTAGCGTGGCTGCTAGATGGATTCATGGCCGCGTAAATAGCTATCTCTAATCCGATTCACAGGAATCCACCTATTCGGTCCGTGCGGTTGGTATCGAAGATAGGGTCTGGTGAAGAGCTCCCGGTTAAACGCAGCCACCCCTGGAATTCCCCCGCCAGCGGGGATTAGACAGAAATTTCTCGTTTACTGGTTCGGAACAGTGGCGTAGGATGGACTTGGTCAGAGAGTTACGCTTTTCGGGTTGATAAACACTTATGCCGATACTCAATCAAGAGCCGGATATTTGGCCCGATAACCTCTTGTCCCCTGATTTTCTTGAACAGGGAAATCAGCCGTGGTGGGCGATGTATACGATGCCACGGTTCGAGAAGAAGCTTATGCGGCAGTTGTCGGAGCTTCGGATCCCTTACTATGGCCCGACGATCTCGCGGCGTTTTCGGTCGCCAGCGGGCCGTATTCGAACCAGCTACGAACCGTTGTTTCCCAACTACGTCTTCGTCTGCGGAGACGAGATGGCCCGCTACAACGCGGTGTCGACAGGTTCGGTTTCACGTTGGTTGCCTGTGGCACGCCCCGAGGAACTGATCACCGACCTGCGACAGATTCATGATCTGATCTTGACCGACGCGCCCTTGGCACCGGAATTGAGGCTCGAGCCAGGCCAGAAGGTTCGAGTTCGCAGCGGTGTGTTCAAGGGGTTCGAGGGGACGGTCCTGCGACGCGAAAACGAAATCCGCCTTTTGATTGCAGTCCGATACATGGGTCGCGGAGCCAGCGTCGCATTGGACGATTGCCAATTAGAACCGATCTCTTGATGGCTTAAAGCGTAGCGCTAAGTCCCAGCCTAAACGGTTTATTCTTGGTTCGCGAGCAGTTTTTGATTCGCTTGCATACGCCTCATTTTCCAAATCGATAGCAGCATCGCGACCGCTCCTATGGGAATCATGCAAAGCCATAAATTGCGTGGGCCTGTTTCCTCGCGAGATACCAGTGCCGACAAGCCTGCTGCCGACATGTACCCCAGAGCTTGAGCGAGCGAGACCGACGCAACACCCAAAACCCGAGCATCGATCCGGTGCACGTGCTCGCTCACCGACATCTGAAAAGGGCAGTTGAGTGCCATCGCCAGCGTGAGTGCTCCGAACGAGGGCATACCTCCAATCGCAAGCAGTCCTCCGAGCATCAATAGAATCCATCCCAGTGGCCCGAGAAAGAGGAGATGGCTTCTAAGTGCAGCCGCTCTGGAAACCAGTAGCAGAAGAACGATTTCAAGAGCCAAACCGGTTGCAAACAGATAATAACCGAGGGTCCCATAAAGCTCCGTCATGAACTCATGCGAGTACAGTGCATAACCCATCTCGCACATCGCAACCATCCAGACCAAGATCAACAGCCCCCACCAAGTTAGTGTCTCGCCTCGCACGGGAGACGCGGTCGGTACGGAAGGGGTATCAGTGTCCACGGAATCAATGGAGTAGGACTTTGTGGCGTCCCGGTCGGAAGTATCCGGATCGTCGGAACGTTGACCGATGATTCCGATACTTGCATTTGTGGCTGAGTGCCCAACTTTGTCTTGCAATGTATCTCCCAGAAACCACGCCCCGATCAGTGCCAATGTGCAGTGAATGATGCTGATCCCGCTGGCGATGAATAGATGGCTCTGTTCGATACTTGCTGCATCGGTCCAGATACTCCCCATCAATAGGACAGCGACCATATAGCCTGCGGTCCCGGCAGCTCGGACGGCATATGCGAATTGCTTGAGAGTCGCTACTGCGATGTGATTGAGCAGAATCATACAACTGGCATTCGCGCAACCCATAAGGAGGATGCAGATACCTGTGTCCAAGACAGGGCCCAGTATCGACTCGCCAGCGCTGAGGCGACTAATCTGCCATCCCAAAACAAGTTGAAACAGGGATAGCAGCAGAGCGGTTAGCACCAGCGTTCGTTGTGGAAAACGAGTCCACCTCATCCATTCCGCGAGGCGAAAGATCAAATAGGCTGAACATGTAGCGATCGGTACGAGACCCGCTATCAAGCTCGCCGATGACGGATCGATCAGCTTGCGCAGTTGCGTTTGCAATGGAAATGATGCGAAGGCCATCGCCAAGAATTGAACGAAGTACGAAGCGCCACATAGCAACATGGCTAGCAGTTCCGTGCGCGCACGGTGCTTGTCCGGACACCAGGAGGCTGTTCCGGATAGGGAGGATGGAGACGTCACGGAGATTCAACAGATAAATAGTGCTCGAGGACTTCCTTGTTCTTGTTCGCGCTATCTTGCGTTGAAGAACGAATCGCGTCCAGGTACTTGAACTCGGATTTGCGTAGCCATGGCGTACTGTACAGTTCCTGAAAGAACTTAAAACGCTTTCCTAGGTTCGCTTGCCCGTCGCGGGTTTCTCGATCGAGGGCATCATAATTGGTTTGAACGAGCCTCTCTAATTCGGAGATTCGGGCGGACATTTCCTCCTTGATCGCTTTGTCGATGGTCTCTTGCTGCAGTCCATGTGATTTGGTCCATCGGACCGTACACCGAATCGGCTGAACCAAAATTTCTTCGGCAATTTTTTTTAATCGCGGATCCGTGCTGATCGACACATGGTCGAACTCATGCTGCAGCAACATCGATTCCCAAGGCTTCGCAGGCTGATACTCCTTCTTTAGTATCACCTGGTGCCCCCCTATCAGTTTGGTCAATCGAACGCGAGCAAAGATATCTCCTTCAGCGAGCGTAGGGTCGTCGGCCACGGGACGAACCCGAGTGAGTTCGAATCGATATCGGTAATCGAGATCAAAGCGAAAGAAGGTCAATGCCTGTTTTCCGGCAGACGCCAGCCGTTGGTCATCGGTGATAATTCGAACTTGCCCCTTGTCGATCAGCCGTGCGAAGGCTGGGGGAGCCGTCGCGATCCAGGGGTTGGGGACATCCGCAGGTTCTTCGGGATTCTCCTGCCCCATAGCCGAGGGTAGTAGCAAAAGGCTTAAGATTCCGATCGGACAGCGTCCTAGGCAAGTTCGGAACAGACCAGTACAAAAGGAGAAGTTCAGCATCACAGGAAGGGGACATCTATGGCAAAGCGGGCTCGTCGCACCGAGGAAGAAGAAAAAGAAGTACCGATCAAGGGAAAAGACGTCGAAACCATGGCCAAGCTTCAAAGGTTGGCCTGTTCCGTCATCGAGGTTGCCAAGAAACGGCGGGACCCGTACTTGGATGTCCCCTCTCGCTCTCTATCAAACAGTCATTTTAATCGCAAGCGGCGATTGATCGAAATGGGGAGCAAGACGAATCGGCGAGAACTGTTCAATCTGAACCAAGCCCGTTCGTATATGCAGACCCTCCTGGTTGGAAGCGGTTGCACGCGGTTGATTCGCCAAGGCAAATCGACCAGCATCCGAGGTCTGTACTACATGCTCAAACATGCCATCGACGGCACCAAGGAAAACACCTTCGAAGACCAGGGGGAGTCCGACACGGTCATCGAGGACTTGGAAGTCATCACCGGCGCGATGCGGGAAGAGTTGCATCTTTACGCCGAACCCAAGGGTGCGTTGGCCGGTCCGATCGTGATCATCGACGGCGAAAACGAACTCGATGCCGCCCGCATGGGTGCCGCTGGCTACCCCATCCCGAGCATTGTCGAACCGGACCGTGTGCGCATCAAAAAATGCGAAGCCAAGTTCATCCTGCATGTCGAAAAGGGAACGGTTTGGCAACGCTTCAACGAAGACCGATTCTGGAAAAAACACCAGTGCATCGTCTCTCACGGCGCCGGCCAGCCATCGCGCGGCGTGCGACGCATGCTCCATCGATTGCACAATGAACACAAATTGCCGGTATTCTGCCTCTTGGATAACGATCCTTGGGGATACTACATTTATAGCGTCATCAAACAGGGCTCGATCAACCTTGCTTTCGAGAGCATGCGCATGGCGATTCCCGATGCGAAATTCATCGGCTTGCGTAGCTTTGACTTCGAGCGATGCCAACTCAAGGAAAATGTCACGATCAAACTGGACGACAAGGATCGCAACCGAGCCAAGCAAATCGCGCAGTATCCTTGGTTCAGAGACAAGAAGCCTTGGCAGGCAGAGATCAACAAGATGATCAGCAACGGTTTCAAGCTCGAAGTCGAAGCCCTTATCAGCCGCGATATCAGCTATGTCACCGAACAGTATGTTCCTGAGCGACTCGCGAACAACGATTGGCTCGATTAATCGATCGGCTGAATCAAAGATTTTTCCGTTGAGGACCCGGCAACTATGAGCGGAACTGCGTTTTCTGGAACCCCACTGCGTATCGATCGTGTTCGAGAGATCCTGTTCGATTCCGGGGTAAGCGGAACGGCAGGGGTGTCGGTCGAGGACCCGCGACTCGTGGAAGCTGCATTGGCCCTCTCCCGCATTCTCCAGGAACGAGCCGGGCAATTGCAGACTCCCCAAGAGCGGCGTCAACAAGCAGAACTCGATCGCATGCTCCAGCATCCAGAAGACAAATCAACCCTCACGCAAATTACCGACCAAAGCTTCCGAAGCATTTCTCCTGGCCGAGTCGTCGATCAGATGGTGCATATTCTCGACGTCCAGGGAGTCCCGCGTTTCTTTAGCGTTTTCGACCAAGCCCTCCTCAAAGGATTCCAGTCCTTTGGCGAATTCCTGCCGGGGGTCGCGGTTCCAATGGTCAAGGAAAAGATGCGCAAGGAGACGGCAAACGTCATCCTTCCAGCGGAACGAGATAAATTGTGCGGACACCTGCGAGAAAGAACGCAGGAAGGTGTTCGCATGAACGTGAACTTCCTGGGAGAGGCAATTCTCGGAGAAGAAGAATCGCGACGCCGATTGGAGCGTTATCTTGCGGTGCTCCAGCTTCCTGAGATCGAATGCGTCTCCATCAAGATTTCAACGCTCTATTCTCAGATCTCTCCACTTGCAAGGGAGCATACCATTCGCGTGGTATCGGATCGATTGGAACTTCTCTACCGCGCCGCAGCGAAGGAAACTTTCATACGGCCTGATGGAACTTCGGTGCCAAAGTTCGTTTATCTGGATATGGAGGAGTATCGCGATCTGTATCTCACGTCCGAGATTTTTATGCGAACGCTCTCCCGCAAGGGATTGGAAAAGGTTCGAGGTGGAATCGCGCTTCAAGCGTATATTCCCGACTCTTCCCTCGTGCAGGAATCCATCACTCAGTGGGCCATCGAGCGTTATCGGAACGGAGGATCCCCGATCACCATCCGCGTCGTGAAGGGGGCCAATATGGAGATGGAGCGTGTGGAAGCTTCGCTGCGCGGTTGGCCTCAAGCTCCGTATCGTTCCAAGATCGAGACCGATGCCAACTACAAACGAATGCTTCGCTACGGAATGCGCCCGGAACACAGCGAAGCGGTCTATCTAGGTATCGCATCGCATAATCTGTTCGACCTCGCCTATGGAATGGTTTTGGCCGTTGCAACGCAGTCGTTGGATCGAGTTCAATTTGAGATGCTCGAAGGGATGGCCAACCATCAACGCCGCGCGATGTTCGAATTGTCTCGCAGCATGTTGCTCTACGCTCCGGCATGCCACCGCGAGGAATTCATCAACGCCATCGGTTACTTGATTCGACGCCTCGATGAGAACACCGGCCCCGATAATTTCCTGCGACATGCGTTCCGAATTCAGCCCGGATCGTCGACATGGCAACGCCTCGAAAACGGTTTTATGGAGTCGGTGCAACGCATCCGCGATGTCTCAGTGCGGCCTCGACGTCAACAAGATCGCAATCTTCACCCTCCACAACCCACCGAACCTACCCGCTGGCAAGTCTTCGCGAATGAGGCAGACACCGATTTCTCCATACCCGCAAATGGGCAGTGGGCTAAGCAAATCATTCAACAGTGGCAACCTCGCTGTGACCAGAACGCAACCTTCGTCCCCCTGTCGATCGGCAACCGAGAGACCGAAGGATGCGGTGACCAAGTCGCCTCGATGGATCCATCGAGACCCGGTGTGGTGGCCGCGAAATTCCGACCCGCCGACGCTTCGCAATTGCAAGAAGCGATGAACTGCTCGGTCCAGGATCCGAGCGGATGGCGCGGACTCGCTCCCGCAGATCGCTATCGCATCCTCAGGAACGTCGCGCAGGAACTGCGCCAAGCTCGCGGCGATTTGATCGGTGCTGCGCTGGCCGACGGTGGCAAAACCATCTCCGAAAGCGATCCAGAGGTGAGCGAAGCGATCGACTTTGTCGAGTTCTACGGTCGCTGCGCACTGGATCTATATCAGGATCGATCGATCGATGTCCGGCCTGCCGGTGCGGTCGTCGTAATCAGTCCTTGGAACTTCCCTATCGCAATTCCATGCGGGGGGATCGCTTCCGCATTGGCAGCGGGCAATACGGTCATCTTGAAACCAGCTTCCGACACGACGCTACCCGCGTACATCATGTGCCAATGCTTCTGGCGCGGCGGCGTTCCTCGCGAAGCCCTTCAATTCATCCCCTGCAGCGGAGCCTTGGCCGGAAAACATCTTCTCAGCCATCCCGAACTCGCACGAGTCATCCTGACCGGTGGGACAGATACCGCCAAACAAATGCTCGATGCCCATCCTGCCCTGCAGTTGCTTGCCGAGACCGGAGGTAAGAATGGAACCATCGTCAGCGGTTTGAGCGATCGCGATCTGGCAATCAAAAATATTCTTCATAGTGCATTCTCGCACGCAGGACAAAAGTGTAGTGCGACATCTCTCCTGATTCTCGAACAGGAAGTCTTCGACAGCAAGGAATTCCGCGAGCAGTTCACCGATGCAGTGACCAGTCTTCGGGTCGGATCCGCCTGGGATCTTTCCACCAAGATGGGACCTCTCATCCGACCACCTAGCGGAGACCTGTTGCGAGGACTCAAGGAACTCGAACATGGCGAGCATTGGCTCGTGATGCCGACTCAATTGGGAGACAATCCATGTCTTTACACTCCAGGCGTGAAGTGGAATGTTACTCCAGGCAACTTCACTCACATGACGGAATTGTTCGGCCCCGTTCTCGGCGCGCTCCCATATCGGAAACTGGACGAGGCCATCGACATCGTGAATGCCACGGGTTACGGATTGACCAGCGGCCTGGAATCGCTAGACGATCGCGAACAGCAGCATTGGAAACAGCGAATCCACGCTGGGAACCTGTATATCAATCGACCAACGACCGGCGCAATTGTGCTCAGACAACCGTTCGGGGGGATGGGCAAGAGTGCGTTTGGTCCTGGCGCGAAGGCCGGCGGCCCTAACTATGTGACGATGTTGACGAAGGTATCCACCCCCGCCGGCTCGACTCTCGCAACACGCGATGCAAAACTGCAATTGCCGGTTCTCAATACGCTCTCGGAGCGATTGGATCGCTCGAGCCGACTTCTCCTGGGACATCCCCAGGGTGGCGCCGAGGACATCGATCAGTTGCGGTCGGCCCTCAGCCAGTATGACCGGTTTGCCCGTGAGGAAATCCTTGTGGAGCACGACCATTTCAAATTGATCGGTCAAGATAATCGCCGACGGTATCTGCCCGTGACTCCGATCTGGATTCGGCTGCATACCGAGGACACACCCTGGCAAATCGTTGCACGATGTGCAGCCGCCGTTGCTTCAGGATGCCGTGCCGCCGTCTCATTTGATCCGCGTTTCGATTCGCAGATGATCGATGCCCTGGAGCAACTGACATTGCCGTGGGCCGGACGTATCGAATTTATCGATGAATCGGATCAGGAGTTGGAAAACGGATTGCGCAGTGGTGGCGTTCCCCGCTTGCGCTATGCTTGTCCGGCAAGAGTTCCCGAGTCGATTCGCAGAGCAGCAAACGAGTATTTCGTCTTTATCGCCGATGCGCCCGTCGTGGCTTCGCACTTGGAACTGCTCTGGTATGTCGTGGAACAGAGCATCTCATTCGACTATCATCGTTACGGGAACCTCGGACCGAGAGCCGACGAGGCCAGAGCGCCCATTCTTTGAGTCCCGATATCCGCTTCGACACTCTTTCATAGCAAGGGAGTAAGAATCCCTACATCTGGTGCGTCGGGTAGTTTAGGCATCTAGTGTACCGAAACGAATGAAAGCCTTCATTCGTTTCATTTGATTTGAAAGGGTGTTTGTCGAAGTGCCGAGATCTACGAGACAACCTCGCATGGGGTGACATTCCCCCCCTTTTTACGCCAACGGACAAACAGCCATCGCAATGAAGAAGAAGCTCCTGCCGATCGCTACAACCGTTGCTGGCCTTACGTTCCTCACCGGATCCATCCCGCCGACGGTTTGTGCCCAGGACTTTGGAACCGTATCCGGTTTCAGCGATCCGATCGGTGAGGCTCGTGGTCAACGCGGGTCGACCCCATTGCAAACAGTGCCGTGGCGAAATCGAGATGAGCAATACGCTCAACTAGCCGAAGAGGTTTCGCTTCTCGAACGACAGACGCAGATCCTTCGCAAAGCGGTTCGGCTCGTAACCCCCACGGTGGTCCACATTGAAGCCCTAAAAGAGGGGAGCGGACAGAGCAGCGGTCGAACGGACGGTCGAGCCAAGGACCAACAGCGGGTGGAGGAAGCAGGCTCCGGCGTAGTGATACAGATCGGTGGCGGGAATTTTGTTTTGACCAATCGCCATGTCATTCACACCGCGCTGCAGAACAACATCAGGATCGAAACGTTCGAAGGTATTCCCCTCAAGGCCAATCGAATTTGGGATGACCCCTCAACCGATCTGGCGGTGCTCGATGTTCGTCGCAGCGACTTACCAGCGGCAAAGATCGGGGACAGCCGCAACCTAGAAGTTGGCGACTATGTCTTCGCGGTTGGAAGCCCATTCGGTCTCAATCATTCCGTGAGCTATGGAATCGTCAGCGCAAAGGGACGCCGCAACTTGGAATTGGGATCGAAGTCGATCGTTTACCAAGATTTCATACAAACCGATGCAGCCATCAATCCAGGCAACAGTGGCGGTCCATTGATGAATATGCGTGGCGAAGTCGTTGGAATCAATACGGCAATTGCCAGCAACTCGGGAGGTAATGAAGGGATCGGTTTCTCGATTCCTATCAATTTGGCTTTGCACATCGCCAAGCAACTGGTCGAGCGAGGTGAAGTTCAACGATCCTACCTGGGAGTCAGTGTCGAGCGAGCCTTCAACACTGAATCGGGTGAAGGTGTTACTGCACAGCGTCCGCGCGGAGCGTTTGTGAAAGTGATCAAGCCGAACAGCCCTGCCGAGTTGGCGGGCTTGCAATACGGCGATATTATTCTGGAGTTCGACGGGATTCGTGTAGAAAACGATGAGCATCTCGTGCAACTCGTCGGACTCTCCGCGATCGGAAAGGCGATTGAAGTCTTGGTACTTCGGGACTCCAAGTATCTCCGCATCCCGGTGGAACTGGTTGGTATCCCCAACGTCCACTAGTCGAATCGTCTCGGAACCGCACGAGTGGATCCATTCTTTTCCTTCTCGGGGATGTAGCTATGGAAGTTGATGTTGCCACCGTCAAGAGTTGGATCGATCGGGGTTCCGATGATCGAGGAGTACCGGTGTTTCTGCTCGACTGCCGTGAAACCGACGAATATCAGACTGCGAATATTCAACCCTCGCATCTCGCACCTTTGAGCCAATGGCCTCCGGCGCCGGATATCATCGAAGCCATGCATGGAAACCAAGTAGTGGTTTACTGTCATCACGGTGGACGATCGCTTCGAGCAGCCAGTTGGTTGCGTCAGAACGGTTTCCCCGATGCTCTTAGTATGGCAGGTGGCATCGACCTTTGGAGCCGGGTTGTCGACCCGAGTGTGCCAAGATACTGAGCCGTGCAACGATCGAATTTCTTACGGCTGGTCCTTAGCAGGCCATTGATCCGTTGCAGGGCGGACAATCTCCAGTAGTTCGATAGCCGGTTCGCCATCGCAGTGGATCATTGCTGTCCGCCCAAAGGTGATGGTATCGATTGGAACGGAAAAGGAGTGAGCGAGTACCGAACCGCATCGGATGCGCCATAGATCGAACAGCTCGACCTCGCGCAGTACTTGATGTTCGATGAGTACCCGCCCTAGCGGTTTTTTTTCTTGGAGAATTTCACGTTTGGGCTCCTCTGCGATTCGGTGCAGATGGAGCCTCACAATACCGTACTGGACAACATGTCCGAGTCGCTGCGTGCGAAGTATGATTTCGCGGCTATAGCTGTCCCCCTGCTTCACTGAACGCAACACTTGCACATCCACCGCATCATTGTGAAACGCTTCGACGGTGACGGTCATATGACGGTTATGTGCCAAGAGTGTCGAAAACGGCGATGGAACAGCCAGAGCATCTACGAGTTCAAAGCGGCCCACGGATTCCGGGTTGCCATAGAAAATTCCGATCAAGCTTTCGAGAAAGCCTTCGGCATCGCGATCGGTTGATGGACGGGAAAGTTTCGCAGGCACTGGAACTTGCAGGAAGGATACGTTTAGCAACTCGGTATTGACCGTTTAGGTCAGATGAATCTCAAGACCATCATAGGCCAAATGGACATTGTCTGGCAATTCGCGATGGAACGTGGTGTAATCCAGTTCGTGGGATAAATGAATCAAATAGGTTCTCTTCGGCTGAAGTTCCTCGACAATATCCAGAGCTTCGGGCACAGATAAATGGGTCGGATGAGGTCGCATTCGAAGCGAATCCAAAATCAAAACATCCAATCCACGCAGCAAATTCATACTCTCCTGTTCGATCCGATTGGTATCGGTGCAGTATGCCACATTTCCGAATCGGAAACCCAAAACACGACAGTTGGGACCATGTACCAATGGCACGGGGATGACATCTGCGCCGAGGACTCGAAAAGGTTTTTCCTCTAAGTGCCGAAGTTCGAGTTGAGGTACTGCGCCCGGGTGTGTGTGCTCTCGCCCGCTAAAGGCATAGTCAAAAACACGACGGATGCGATCCTCAACCCCTTGCGCTGCATACAGGGGAATAGCATGCCCCAATATGAAAGGGAACAAGCGAACATCATCCAAGCCATGAAGATGATCCGCATGTTCATGCGTGTAGATCACGGCGTGGGCGATAGCGATCTTCTCGCGAAGAAGTTGTGTTCGCAGATCGGGCGACGTGTCGATCAAAAGGTTCCCCTCGGGCAAGCCAAGGATAGCGCTGGTCCGCGTTCGCTGATTTCGCGGATGACCTCCGGTGCAAACATCGCATTCGCATCCCAAGCAGGGAACGCCGACGCTCGTTCCTGTCCCCAACAGGACCATCTTTCCTCGGATGTCTCTCGATGCCTTGCCATCGATGCGTTGCTCTTGTTTAGACATACCACTCCACAAAAGCTCGCGAACGACTGTCCAATTTCCGGATATCATCGACTCGGAAACGACCTCCGCTCGCATCCACGAAATGGACTGTCCAAGCGCTGACTCGACGAACGTCCTCCTCAGAATTCAGCACGAATCGAGTCCTTCCAAAATTGGTTTCCACTTCCCATTCGCACGGCTCTTGCGTTCCAGAAACCGACAACACTTTATGGATTTGTGGAACGAATTCGCGGTAGGCCAATTCCTGCTCGATCTTCTCGCGATTGGCCTGCGAAACTCCGGAAACATCTCGAAGGCAAACAAGTTCCTCCCCTTCGGAACTGACGATCGAAATCCATTCTCTGGGAGTCGCTACGGGAAAGAGAGGCAGCACGACAATATCCGGGTAGATCTTTCCATGGGCATCGACCAATTGCAAATGCGACCAGGCATCGTAGGACAACTCGAATACCCATTTCCCATCGCGCGAGCGAAATGCTTCCGAGCGGGCATGCTCCGCTAAATCGCGATTTGGCTCATTCGGTGTAATTGCTGGCATTCATGTGCCTAGGAGTGAGATTTTGGGAGAACATCGCCGGAAACCAAAGTGAATTTTAACGAGCGGAGTGAGGTTTTGGGATGGCGATCGGGTCTGGGGAGGTGCAAATCCGTATTGACCCGAATTTTTGTGCTTCCGTACACTCCCCCTCGGATCAGTCTCGCCAGAGATTTTTAGATATGCACCCTTTGCAACGAAGCGCGTCGCTACCCGTACCTTTCGCATTCTTCCCTTTCGCATTCTTCATGAGGATACCCATGCGATTTTCCCTACCGACGATTCCAACTCTTTCCGGCCGACTTATTATCCTCGGCTCTTTCGGAGTGATCTTCGGGCATGCTGCTTTGGTTTGTGCGCAGGATGAAGCACTATCGCCGAAATCGCAAGGGAACCGAGTACAGGCGACTCCCGCATCGTCCGTCAAGAATGTTCCTCAGGCAGATGTTGGTCCCGCCGTTGTTGCTACGGTAAACGGCCAGCCGATTTCTCTTGGCGAACTTGCTCAGCAATGCATCGCTCGACATGGCGAAGAACTTCTCGAGAACATGGTCAACCGGACCCTGCTCCTACAGGCGTGTCAAGCGCGCAAGATCGAAGTAACCAAGAAGGACGTCGATGACGAAATCGCTCGCACCGCATCGAAGTTTGGGTTAACCGTCCCGATGTTCCTGAAACTGCTTCAGGAAGAACGAAACATCGCCCCTGAGCATTATGCCACCGATATCGTTTGGCACATGCTTTCGCTGCGTGCACTAAGCAAGGAGGCCATCATGGTCTCGCCGCAGGAACTCGACCATGCATTTCAGCGCGAATTCGGTCCCAAGGTCCAGGTGCGAATGATCGCATGCAAAGACATGCAGAAACTGACACAGCTTCATAAGCAGGCCGTCGCGGACCCTGATATGTTCAAAACGCTCGCACGAGATCACAGCGAAGATCCTGCTAGTGCCAGCGTCGAAGGTTTGCTTCCACCCATTCGCAAGAACATGGGGGACGATGATATCGAGAAGGTCTCGTTCAAACTGCAACCAGGGGAGATCTCCAACATCTTCCAAATCGGCGAGTTCTATATCACTTTGCAATGCGTGCGTCATTTCCCTCCTGCGAATCCACCAGCAGCGCAACTAACAGAGATTCAAAACCGTATCCGATCAGATATCGAAGAAGAAAAGCTTAGAAAATCGGCTGAACAAACTTATGTGTCACTTCGGGACAACGCACAAGTGCTCAGCGTTCTGGGCAAACCGGAATTGCAACAGCAGTACCCCGGAGTTGCGGCAGTCATCAATGGACAAGCCCTCATGATGACAGTCCTGGAAAAGGAGTGCGTGAAGCGATTCGGACCAACAGTACTCGATAACGAGATTAACATGAAACTGGTGGAGCAAGCATTAGCGGCTGACAAACTGCAGGTAACGCAGGCTGATATCGATAACGAAATCCGCTACACCGCAGAGTTCTACGGTTATGTGCATTCCGATGGCACCCCGGATATTCAACGTTGGATTGCCGATGTCCTGAGCGATGAAGGCAAGACTGTGGACATGTATATTCGCGATGTCATTCAACCAACCGTGGCCTTGAAGAAGTTGGTGGCCAACCGAGTCCAAGTCACTGAGGAAGACATTCAAAAGGGTTTCGAGGCGAACTTCGGCACGCGAGCAGAAGTATTAGCGATTGTTCTTAGCAACCAGCGAACCGCCCAAGAGGTCTGGGAAATGGCCCGCAATCGGCCTACCGAACAGTTCTTCGGCGAACTTGCCAATCAATACTCTGTGGAGCCCAGTTCCCGGAGCAACTTTGGCAAAGTCCCACCGTTGCGTCGACACAGTGGTCAACCGACCTTGGAAAAAGCGGCTTTCGGTATGAAACCGGGTGAAACGTCCGCAATCATCGAGGTCGGAGGCCAATACGTCATCTTGCGATGCCAAGGGTTCACCGATCCAGTAGTAACAGACATCAATGCGGTGCGAGTAGAGTTGATGAGTGAAATACGCGAGAAGAAGACTCGGCTCGAGATGGACAACGCGATGTCCAAACTGCAAGCCGATGCTCAGATCACCAATTTTCTGGCCCCTAAGAAAAGCCGATTGGGCGCGGTCGAGAAGCAAGCAACGATCAACGAATTTAAGAATAGCAAGTAATATCGCCTCGACCCTCCGCGAGGAGATAGGATACTCTCCTGATGGCAATGGATTCTCATCGACGAGAGCGGGATCGCGGTTTGCGTCGAACATTCCCGCGACACCGACGTATGGCAATCGACATCGCAAACGCAGCACTGACGGTTCCCAGCTTTCCCGTGCATCGCGTTATGCCATTAGGTGCTGTGGATGACGCACGAAAGCGATATCCCACGCGGATTGGTTGGGCAGCACTCTTGTGCCATGCGTATTCACGAATCTCGCAGGAAATCTCGGAACTCAGGGAAGTATACGTCGAGAAACCGTTCGAGTATCTTTACCGGCATCCGAATCCGGTAGCTTCGATCACCATTCAACGCACCGACGACCAAGGCAATGAAAGATTGGTTTGGGGACGTCTTTCCGAATCCCAACGATCGACCATTGATCAAACCCAACAAACGATAGCAAGATTTGCCGCATCTCCGCTCAACGAATTCTTCCGCGATGGTTTGAAGATGGAGAACCGACCAAAACCGCTACGGAAACTCACTTGGTGGATTCTCATGCGATGGTCCGGTAGGAGAAGAGCGAAGCATTTGGGAACGTTCAGCATCTCCAATTTGGGTGGTTGGGGAGCCCTCAACGCACACCATCCGTTGGTAACAACAACGAGTCTCTCTATGGGCCCGATTCGGCCGAATGGTGATTGCGAGGTAGTATTGCTATGCGATCATCGCGTGCTTGACGGGGCGCTCGCCGCACAGGTTCTCGATCTCTTGGAGCACCGCTTGAGGTCGACAACTCTGCAAACACTTCAGACAACCGTCCCGACCCTCGCAGCAGCCTGACACCAGCACTGTTATTACGTGCCACCCACCTATTTGAGCGGTAGGATGGTCCTTCTTCGCTTGTTGGCTCGAGGAATGTGGCGAGGATCACAAAACATTAATCCGTGCGTAGTATCGAGAACTGCGTTCCACTCGCCGCACATGACAAAGAAACCAGATGGAAGAATGGGCGAAATCACTGAGCAAAGTAATTATCAGACAGAGATCGGTGGGTGGCATCTGCAGAGAATAATACCTGCCTCTCGCAGTCTCCTTTCGAGACTCCCTGGCTATACGCTTCGATTTCGTGCTCAATCGCTTCAGAATGCTAATACGGCTGGCAGATACTTGGTGATGAGATCCTCGTAATACGGACGGAGTTGCTTCCAGTCCGGAGGCGTTGGACATTTGGAATACAGATCATAAGGATTGAATTTACGCACCCACGGCAACATGGATCGATCGTGGTCATCACATAAATAGTCGTACTGCTCCTCGCGATGCCATGCATAAAACGAGTGGTAGCGGATCATGTACAGCGCGGGTTCCGGCAAATACGGAGCCATCACATGATACAAATACTCGTCATGCCCCCATGACATCAGGATATTCCGAAGTCCACATCCAGCATGATAGATACCGAGTTCGGTGTTCAACACCGTATCGCGAGTGTCTGGATTGTCGGCGAAGAACTCACTGTACACAATTTTTTCGTTGAACCGGCAGCCAACAGGAAAGGTATCTCCAACTACCGCCCATTGCGGTTGCCCCCATAGGCATAGTACTTTGCCTAAGTCATGCAACAGACCTGCCAACACGAACCAGTCTTCGTGACCGTCCGCGCGAATCGCTTCAGCGCACTGGAGTAAATGTTGCATTTGGTCTAGTTCGATGTCTGGATCCGAGTCATCGACCAATGTATTGAGAAAATCGAACGCCTCGAAGGGGCTCATCTTCTGACGGTTGAGTCCCAGAAACTCGGCCCGTTTAGCCCGCACGAACGCGAGCGTCTGCTGTCTATGATTCTCGCGATAGAAATCTCGCACGGTTTCTCGTCTCGGATTGTCGTAATTCCGGTACTCGCTTTTGGCTTTCTGTCCCGGTTCTGAATACACCTGTTTTCCGATGAAGTCTTCCACTGCTTCGATATCTTGCATTTTTATGTTCCTAAAGTGCTATGCGTACTCGGTCAAAAAAATTCCAACAACACGATGTCGATACATTTAGAAAACTCAACGCTAATGCGCGGAATACGAATGGTAGCAGGCAGAAGCAGCACAGACCATCCGATTCGTGCGTTATCGATCATCATGCGTTGATGCAAAGATATGCCGGACCGCACGCTGACCGCGGCGCCAGCGATGCTGATGCTCTGCAGCGTGACGGGCCATCGTGTCAGGAGTTCCCGCTACGGCACCCTGGTAGTACTTCTTGAACCTCCATACCAAGTCAATCCATAGCGATCCATCGATCCCCAAACGCTTCAGAATCGATTCCACCTCCGGTGTCCCCTTCGGCTTGCCTAGACTCGGACGATTGCTACCCGTCCAGACCAACAACGCCAAGTAATCCTTCAGCGACATCGACAGGAACCCTTTATCGCTCGCCCTTACCCCAGTGTCGCTCTTCTGCGGGCCTGGTTTGCCTTGCTCGTCGAGCGTCAACGGAGAAAGCCACGCATCGCGCAAGATCGCTTTCCCACGACGCATACGCCGCGATTCCGAGCGACGAGCACGCAACTGGTCCGGGGTCGAGGTCCGCCGAATACGACCCGCCTCCTCGGTCTCAATTACTACCGGAACGGAGGCGGCAGAGTTCAGTTTCTCCCCTTCCAGACCTGCG